>JBBIQI010000028.1:0-22327 GCA_037442465.1 Burkholderiales bacterium | reverse complement strand
CGCGCTTCGGCGCGCAGCAGCGCCTGGTGCACGAACGGCGGCATCGCTGCGGCGCGCCGCTCCGCGAGCTGCCGATCGGCGAAGGCGGCGAAGTCCAGCCGCGCAAACGCCGCGAACAACGGATGCGCGGGAAACCGTGTCTGCACCAGAACGCGGCTGGCCTGCCCGCCGCGGCCCGCGCGCCCACCGACCTGCACCAGCGTCGAGAACAGCCGCTCGGGCGCGCGGAAGTCGTGCGAGACGAGCTGGGCGTCGGCATTGAGCACGCCGACCACGGTCACGCGACGGAAGTCGTGTCCCTTGGCGATCATCTGCGTGCCGACCAGCACATCGACCTCGCCGGCGTGCACGGCGCCGAACGCACCGAGTGCAGCGTCCTTGCGACGGGTCGAGTCACGGTCGATGCGCGCGATGCGTGCGCCCGGCAGCGCCGCGTGCAGCGCCTCCTCGATGCGCTGCGTGCCCTGGCCGACGCCGCGCAGGTCCTGGTTGCCGCAGGTCGGGCAGGCGCGCGGCACGGCGCTGGCCCAGCCGCAGTGATGGCAGCGCAGTGTCGCGTCGGTCTTGTGAAAGGCGGCAAACGCGGCGCAGCGCGGGCAGTTCGACAGCCAGCCGCAGGCTTCGCAGGCGACCACCGGCGCGTAACCGCGCCGGTTGATGAACACGAGCGCCTGCTCGCCGCGCGCGAGCGCGGCCGCGAGCGCCTCGCGCAGCGGCGGGGTGAGTCCCTGCACGGGCCGCTGCACGCGCGCGTCGATCAGCTCGACCGTCGGTGGCATAGCCGCACCGTGCGCGGGCTCGGGAAGCCGTAGCAGCGCATACCGGCCGGCGCGCGCATGGGCCCAGGTCTCGAGCGACGGTGTGGCCGAACCGAGGACGACCGGGACGTCGACGAGCTGAGCGCGCTTGAGCGCCAGATCGCGGGCCGAATAGCGCACGCCGTCGCCGGCCTTGAACGACGCGTCATGCTCTTCGTCGACGACGACGATGCGCAGCCGCGGCAGCGGCGCGAACACCGCCAACCGTGTGCCGACGACGATGCGTGCGCGCCCCTCGTGCGCGGCGAGCCAGGCGGCCGCGCGCTCGCGGTCGGCCATGCCGCTGTGCAGGACGGCGATCGACTCGCCCGGAAAGCGGCTGCGCAAGCGCGCCTGCAACTGCGGCGTCAGATTGATTTCCGGGGCCAGCACAAGCGCTTGCGCCTGCGGATCGGCGGCCAGCCTGCGCGCGATCGCCTCCAGATACACCTCGGTCTTGCCGCTGCCGGTCACACCGAACAGCAAGAAAGCGCGAAAGCCAGCCGCGGCATCGATCGCGGCCACCGCGGCGCGCTGCGACTCGTTCAGTCGTGCGCCGTCAAGGGCGCCCGTCGATGCAAATACTTTCGAATCGGCGCCGTCCGTGGCGAACGCCGGATCCGCGCGCAGGCGCTTGAGAGTCGAGGCAAAGCGTGGCCCCGGAGGTACGCGCAGCATCGGCGGCAACGAGGGGATCGCCGTCTCGCCCCACGCGTGCTGGTAATACTCCGCGGCAAAGCGTGTCAGTGCGAGCCAATCCGGCGGCAGCGGGTCGATCTCGGCGAGCACGCGCGTGACGGGGCGCAGTCGCGCCGGCTCGATCGCACTATGCCCCGAAGTCGCCACGATGAGGCCGACGCGTTCGCGGCGTGCCAAGGGAACGACGCACAAGCGCCCGGCGGCAGCACCATCAAACTGGATGACATAGTCGAGCGGTTGCGCAATCGGCGCATCAACGATGATCTGCGCGTACATCAGTCGTTGTCGGCACCGAGACAGATTTGATCGCGCGATGAACTCGGCCGGCTAAGTCCATGATTTTTCTGTCGCCTCGGCCGCTCGTCGCCCTTGTGGACAACTTTGTGGACAAAGGCTGATCGTCGCGTGCCAGACCGCATCGGAGCGTGAGTTTGCTGGAATGCCCCGTTTCCCACCGATCCGCTGGCCCTTTATAAATCAATGGGTTAGGCGAAAAATCGCGCGCTCGCGCGCCGTCGTCGCGCGCCAGGCCGCTTGAAATCGGCAGGGACGCGATTTTGTGAATAAGTCAAGCCTCGCGACGCGCTTTTTGTGTGTCCGGACTGGCAACCCGCGGGGCGCCTCGGGCGCGGCTACACGCGCTCAAGCGCGCAGCCGGCGGCTGTACTCATGAACTGCATCGACCAGCACAGCCACCGCGTCCGGGGGGGTGAACTGGGAGATGCCGTGGCCCAGGTTGAACACATGGCCCGCCCAAGTGCCGTCCGGATTGCGAGGATCACCGAAGGATTGCAGCACTCTCGCCACTTCGCCGCGAAGCGCGTCCTCACCGCCAAACAACGCCATCGGATCGAGGTTACCCTGCAGCGCGCAGCGTGCGCCGATGCGCGCACGGGCCTGTTCGAGATTGACCGTCCAGTCGAGCCCGACCGCGTCAGCCCCGCTGTCTGCGATGTCCTCGAGCCACAGCCCGCCGCCCTTGGTGAACACGATGACCGGTACGCGCTCGCCTTCGTGCTCACGCTGCAGCCGCCGGATCACCTCGCGCATGTAGGCCAGGGAGAAGCGCTGGAAGGCGCCGTCGGCGAGCACGCCGCCCCAGGTATCGAAGATCATCACCGCCTGTGCGCCGGCGCGAATCTGTGCGTTCAGGTAATCGGCCACGGCCTGTGCGTTGACGTCGAGGATCCGCTGCAACAGGTCCGGCCGTGCGTACAACATCGTCTTCACGGTGCGGAAGTCATCGGAGCCGCCGCCTTCGACCATGTAGCACGCGAGCGTCCAAGGGCTGCCGGAGAAACCGATCAGCGGGACCCGGCCCGCGAGGGCTCCGCGGATTTCGCGCACGGCGTCCATGACGTAGCCGAGCGACAGTTCCGGATCGGGCGCGGCCAGCGCAGCGACGTCGCGCTCATGGCGCACGGGTCGCTCGAACCTGGGTCCCTCGCCCTCGGCGAAATACAGGCCGAGCCCCATTGCGTCGGGCACGGTCAGGATGTCGGAAAACAGGATCGCCGCGTCGAGCGGGTAGCGATCGATCGGCTGCAGGGTCACCTCGGTGGCGTACGCGGGCGACTTGGCCAGTCCGAGAAAGCTGCCGGCGCGGCTGCGCGTGGCGTTGTACTCGGGCAAGTAGCGCCCCGCTTGACGCATCAGCCACACGGGCGTGTACTCGGTCGGCTGCCGCAGCAGCGCACGTAGGAGGGTGTCGTTTCGTGGTCTCACGCCGCAGCCGCAGGACGGTCGAACCGGCGGATTCTCGCACGCCAAGCGCATCCGGCCTGCCGGCGTGGATGAAGGTCATCGCGCTCGGCGTCGAGATCGCGCTGCATGTGCAGCCGGGCGCCCGGCGCAGCGCCATCGTCGGCGTTCACGCGCAGCGGCTCAAAGTCGCTTTGCAGGCGCCGCCCGTGGAAGGGCGCGCCAACGAGGCGCTGGTGCGCTTTCTCGCCGCAACGCTGGGCGTTCCGCCACGGCAGGTCGTGCTCGTTGGCGGCGAACGCAGCCGTGACAAGCGCGTCGAGTTGCACGGCGTCGAAGCCGCCGCGGCGATGCGGGCGCTCGCACCGGTCGGAAGCCACGAATGAAAAGGGCAGGCCGTCGGCCTGCCCTCGTTCCAGCGGAGCGTGCTCCGCAGCCGGTTACTTCTTCGCTTCGGCCTTCTTCTGTTCTTTCTTTTCTTCTTTCTTGGCGGCCGGCGCGTCGCCCTTCTTCGCCGCGGCCTTGGCGGCCGGCTTGGCGTCGGCCTTCTTCTCTTCTTTCTTGGCATCCGCGGCGAACGCGGTACCGGCCGCAAACACGGCGGCGATCAAAGCAGCAAACAGCTTGTTCATATCGGTTCCTGATAACGGTAGGTTGATCACAAGGCAGGGCCGCGCTTCGAATCCATGGATTTCCGGCTCGAAGTCGCGGGCCTGCAGCGGCTAACGAATAGCCGACGCGGAGGTTGACACAGGCGCGGCCTGAAGTGTCAGGTCGACGGGGCCCGAGGCGGTGTTTTGGGCCTGTACCGATGCATTTTCGCGACGCGCTCGCCGACGCGCCCGCCCGCGGGCGTTACAGCGGCCAGTCCAACCCGATCAGCCAGGTGCGCCCCGGCGCCGGCTCGAAGAAACGGCTGTTGCCTTCGTTGACGATCACGGAGCCGACGTAGCGCTTGTCGAGCACGTTGTCGATGCGCGCGAACAGCCGCGGGCGCGCGGCGCCGACCGCGAAGGTCCGCGCCGCCGAAACGGCGAGCAGGCCGTAGCCGGCCGCGCGGTCGGTGTTGCGGTCGTTGACGAACAACTCGCTCTGCGCGCGCCATTCGGCACCGAGATCGGCCCAACCCCCGCGGTACTTCAGCTCGACGAAGGCGGTGCGCGCAGGAACGCCCGGCAGCTTGTTGCCGGAGGCGACCGGCAGCGTCGGCGTTGCGCACGGTGGCGGGCCGCAGGTCAGGAAATCGGCGTCGAAGCGCGCGTCGACCCAGGCCACGCTGCCGTAGAACGACCAGCGCGGCGACAGCCTCCAGTCGAGCGCCGTCTCGGCGCCGTCGCGCCCCGTCCGCGCGACGTTGGCGAACGACGAGCGGCCGCCGACGTTCGAGCGCACGACGATGTCGTCGGTCGTCCGCGTCGTGAAGACCGCGAGCGTCCCGCGCAGCGCCGGCGCGAAAGCGTACTTCGCGCCAATCTCGACGTTGTGACTGCGGCTGGCGCGCAGCGCGGTGTTCAGCCCGGCGCTGCCGTCGGGGCGATACGCCAGTTCGTTCAGCGTCGGCGTCTCGAAGCCGCGGCCATAGGCCGCGTAGTACGACAGGCGCGGCGTGACGCGGTACACGACGCCGGCGGTCGGGTTGGCCGCGCGGTAGTCGGTCGAACCGGAATCGTCGCCGTTGGCAAGGAACCGGTCCTCGGTGCGGAAACGCACCTGCGGCAGTCGGACGCCGGCCGCCAAGCGCCAGCGTTCGCCGGCCTTCACTTCGGTCTGCAAGTACAGATCGACCGACTCGATGCGGTTGTCCTCCGCGCGGCGCAGTTCGCCGAGCACGCCGACCGCGGTCGGAGCCGTCGCCGGGCCGATGAAGTTCTGGTAGCCGCGCCGGTCTTCGTCTTCGCGCTCGAACGCGAGCCCGGCGCTGGTCGTCCAAGCGCCGCGGCCCCACGTGACCCGCAGGTCGGCGCCGCCGAAGTTTCGATCGAAGTCGATCATGCCGCCCGGATGATTGATCGGCGTCTGCGTGGTGGGCGGAATCGACTGGAACTGCGTGACGCTGCGCCGGCCAAGCCAGGCGGTCGTGTTCAAGGTCGCAGCCTCGCCCAACTTCGATTCGAGGTCCGCACCCGCGGTCGCGTGCCGCGTCGACTTGCGCGTGTTGAATTGCAGCGCCGCGGGCGAGGCCTGGGTCGGGTCGGCCTCGAGCTCATCGCGCCGCAGGCCGAGCGGGTCCTGCGCATCGGGCATGTCGAGCGCAGTCAACGACACGCGCGCGCGACCGAGCGGCGAGTCGAGAAACGCGGTGCGGATCGCGAGCGTGTCGCGGCGTGCCGCGCTGTGCGCGCGTTCGCCTTCGGTGCGGAAGCGCCCGGCGTCGACCAGAAAGGCGTACGGCGCTTCGCCGCCGACCGCGTTTAACCCGACGCGCCAGGTACGGTTCGCGCCGACAGCGGCGCTCGGTTCGAAGCGCTGCGGCTGCGGCTTCAGATCGGTCGTCAGCGCGATCACGCCGCCCGAGGAATTGCCATACAGCGCGGAAAACGGGCCGCGCAGCACCTCGATGCGTTCGGCCGCGTTCAGCGGGAAATGCGAGACTTGGCCCTGCCCGTCGGGGAAGGTCGCCGGGATGCCGTCGACGTACAGCCTCACGCCGCGAACGCCGAAGGTCGAGCGGCTGCCGAAGCCGCGGATCGAGATCTGCAGATCCTGCGCGTAGTTCTGCCGGTTCAGGACGACGAGCCCCGGTACGCGGCCGAGCGACTCCGACAGGTTGAGGCGCAGCTGCGCGTCGCGAATCGACTGGGCTTCGATCACGTCGACCGAGGCCGGTACGTCAAGCGCGTTGCGTTCGGTGCGCGTGGCCGTGACCACCACCGGGTCGAGCGTGGCGGGTGCCTGCGCATGCGCTGAAAGCGCCGCCGCGCACAGCGCCAGCAGGTTGGACATTCGGAGCAGACGCATCATCCGCGGGGTCTGAAGTGAGTCGGTTCAAGCGGGCCGCCGGACTGCCTGGCGCGGCGGCGATTCAGGGCATGGCCTTCACTTCGATCTGAATGGCGCTGTAATAGGCGGCCAGATCGCGGATGTCCTCGTCGCTAAGCGTCTTCACTGCGACCGACATCACTTCGTTACGGCGTTCGCCGGCGCGGTACGCGCGCAGTGCGCGCTCCAGATAGGGGGCGGGTTGCGCGGCCAGATGCGGGGCATCCGGCAGCTTGGCCAGCCCGTCGAGACCATGGCAGGCCTGGCAGGCGATCGCTTTACGGCGGCCGGCGGCGAGGTCCTGTGCCGCAGACGGAACCGCGACATGCGCCGCCGCCGCAGCAAGCGCCGCGGCGGCGAGCCGGTGCAGACTCATCCGCTCAGGGCTGGTACGAGATGCGATACAGCGCGCCGGCAAAGTCGTCCGACACCAGCAACGAACCGTCCTTCATCACCGCGACATCGACCGGCCGACCGCGATACGTGCCCGTGGCCTGATCGAGCCAGCCCTCGGCGAACACCTCGCTCTTGTCGGCGGTGCCGTCGGGTTTGAGCGACACGAAGTTGATTAGTGCGCCGCTCGGCGTGGTGCGGTTCCATGAGCCGTGCGCCGCGACAAAGACGCCGCCCTGATACTTGGCTGGAAACATCTTGCCGGTATAGAAAGCCATGCCGAGCTGCGCCTGATGGGCCGGGAACTCGATCTGCGGCGGCGTCCAGGCCGCCGGCGCCTTCATATCCTTCAGATCCGGCGCCGCCGCGGTACCCGCGATCTGGACATTCCGCCCGTGGATGAACGGATAGCCGAAGTGCTCGCGCGGCTTGGTGACGCGGTTCAGCTCGCCCGGCGGCGTGTCATCGCCCATGCCATCGGTCTGGTTGTCGGTGAACCAGAGCGTCTTGTCTTTCGGGTTGAAGTCCTGGCCAACCGAGTTGCGCACGCCGACCGCGACCACCTCGCGCTTGCTGCCGTCGAACGGGTTCAGACGGATGATGCCGCCGATGCCGAGCTTCTCGTACAGCGCGACCTTGTCGCGCGGCTGGACGTTGTACGGCTGCCCCAGCGTGATGTACAGCATGCCGTCGGGGCCGACGCGACAGGTGCGGGCGCCGTGGTTGAAGCTCTCCTCCTCGACCGGGACCAGCCCGCCCTTCGGCACGACCTCGATCACCGCGACGTCGGGACCCTCATAGAAGAACTCGGCGGCGGGGAAGTTCAGCACGCGGTTGTGCTCGACCACGATCAGAAAGCCGTCGCGGGTCCAGCACACGCCATTGGGCACGGTGAACTTCAGCGACGGCGCGAACGGCTTGACCTCGTCGGCGACCATGTCGCCGTTGCGATCGGTCACCGCCCAAACGGTCGTCTTGCGCGTGCCGACGAACAGCATGTTGGTGCTCGGCGCCACCGCCATGTGGCGTGCGTCCGGGACGATCGCATACAACTCGATCTTGAACCCCGGCGGCAGCTTGACGCGCTTGAGGTTCTCGCGGATGGCGTCGGCGTTCTTGCCGGTCTGCGGCACGACCGGGATGTTCAGATCGGTGCCCGACACCTTGAACTGCTTGAGCTTTTCGAGATTCGGCTGCGCGTGGGTCGGCGCGGCCACTGCCAGCGCGATCGCGATGACGATCGCTTTCAAGCTGCTTCTCATGAACGTCTCCTGTCCGGTTTGTCGTTGTTGTCGTCGCGTTCGCAGCGCGACGCGACGACTCTAGGCAGCGACCGCGACCGGCGCAATCGGAGACTGCCCGCACACGCCGTCGTATCCCGCGAAGACGCGAGCCGGCCACTCAACGCACGACGAGCACCGGACATTCGGCGTGCGTGAGCACGCGCTGCGTCTCGCTGCCGAGCAGCACGGCGCCGAGCCCGCGGCGGCCGTGCGAAGCCATGACGATCAGGTCGCAGCCGGCGTCACGTGCGGCGTCGATGATTGCCCGGTAAGGCGCCGACAATTCGGCCATGCGCGCTTCATAGGTAAGCCCTGCCGCGCGTGCCGCGCGCTCGACCGCCGCGAGCCGATCGTTGGCCAGCGCGGCCGCATGCGCCTGGAAATCGTTGTAGGCGGCCGGACTGAACTCGCCGACCGCCGCGTACGGATAGGCCTCCACGGCGGTCATGCCGACGATGCCGGCACCAACCGTCTTCGCAAGCTGCACGGCCACGCCGATCGCCTTGTTCGACAGCTCGGAGCCGTCGGTGGCGACGAGGATTTTCTTGAACATCGCGGTCTCCGCAGGGAAGTGCTTTCACCGGGCCTGCGCCGCCAAGCGGCGCGCGTGCGCTTTCGGCCGCGGCCGAGCGCCAGGACTTGCGGCCCCATGCGAAGCGGCAGCGCCGGCTGCCCCTGGTGATCGTACCGGAGTGCAGCGGCGCGCTACTTGCCGCGCAGCCTGCGGATCGCAGCGAGCTGCGCGGCGAGCGCCGACATCTCGGCCTCGACCTTGGCGATCTCCAGTTCGCTGGTGGCGTTCTTGCGCGCTTCTTCGGCGCGCTTGAGCGCCTCCTGCGCCTTCGCCTCGTCCAGATCCTTGCCGCGGATCGCCGTGTCGGCCAGCACGGTGACGACGTTGGGCTGAACCTCGAGGATCCCGCCGGCGACGAACACCTGTTCCTCTTCGGTCCTGCCAGCCGGCTTGATCCGGACCACACCGGGCTTGATGCGCGTGATCAGCGGCGCGTGGCGCGGATAGATGCCGAGTTCGCCGGCTTCGCCCGGCAGCACGACGAATTCCGCTTCGCCGGCGAAGATGTTCTCCTCGGCGCTGACGACGTCGACGTGGATGGTGGCCATGGGGATCCCTTGCCGCCTACTGCAGCTTCTTCGCTTTCTCGAACGCCTCGTCGATCGTGCCGACCATGTAGAACGCCTGCTCGGGCAGCGCGTCGCACTCGCCGTCGACGATCATCTTGAAACCGCGGATCGTCTCCTTCAGCGGCACGTACTTGCCGGGCGAACCGGTGAATACCTCGGCCACGTGGAACGGCTGCGACAGGAAGCGCTGGATCTTGCGCGCACGCGCCACTGCGAGCTTGTCCTCGGGCGACAGTTCGTCCATGCCGAGGATCGCGATGATGTCGCGCAGTTCCTTGTAGCGCTGCAGGGTGGCTTGCACGCGCCGCGTGGTGGTGTAGTGCTCCTCGCCGATCACGTTCGGGTCGATCTGGCGCGATGTCGAGTCGAGCGGGTCGACCGCCGGATAGATGCCCAGCGCGGCGATGTCGCGGCTCAGCACGACGGTTGCGTCGAGGTGGCCGAAGGTCGTCGCGGGGCTCGGGTCGGTCAGGTCGTCGGCCGGCACGTACACCGCCTGGATCGAGGTGATCGAGCCGGTCTTGGTCGAGGTGATGCGCTCCTGCAGCTTGCCCATCTCTTCGGCCAGCGTCGGCTGGTAGCCGACCGCCGAAGGCATGCGGCCGAGCAGCGCCGACACTTCGGTGCCGGCCAGCGTGTAGCGGTAGATGTTGTCGACGAAAAACAGGATGTCGCGGCCTTCGTCGCGGAAGCGTTCGGCCATCGTCAGGCCCGTCAGGCCGACCCGCAGGCGGTTGCCGGGCGGCTCGTTCATCTGACCGAAGACCATCGCGACTTTCGACTTCGACAGGTCTTCCTGCACGATGACCCTGGCCTCGGACATCTCGTGATAGAAGTCGTTGCCCTCGCGCGTGCGCTCGCCCACGCCGGCAAACACCGACAAACCGGCGTGCTCCTTGGCGATGTTGTTGATCAGTTCGAGCATGTTGACGGTCTTGCCCACGCCCGCGCCGCCGAACAGCCCGACCTTGCCGCCCTTGGCGAACGGGCACACCAGGTCGATGACCTTGATGCCGGTCTCGAGCAGTTCGATCGAAGGCGACAGTTCGTCGAACTTCGGCGCCGGCTGGTGGATCGGCCGAAACTCGTCGCTCTTGATCGGGCCGCGCTCGTCGATCGGGCGGCCGAGCACGTCCATCACGCGGCCGAGCACGCCCGGGCCGACCGGCACCTTGATGTTGTCGCCGGTGTTGCGCACCTTCATGCCGCGCTTGAGCCCGTCGGAGGAGCCGAGTGCGATCGTGCGCACCACACCGTCGCCGAGCTGCTGCTGCACCTCGAAGGTCAACCCCTGCTCGACGAGCTTGTTGCCCGAGTCGACCTCGAGCACCAGTGCGTCGTAGACCCTGGGCATCTGCTCGCGCGGGAACTGCACGTCGACCACCGCGCCGATGCATTGAACAATCGTTCCGACCGACATAGTCACCTCAACATTCGAAATTCGTTTTCACCACCGAGACATCGAGAACACGGAGCGCGGCCCCAGGGGCGTTCTCGCTGTTTTCCGTGTCGCGGCGGTCAGTTCATCCTTGCCCTACGCAACCGCCGCCGCGCCGCCGACGATCTCGGAAATTTCCTTCGTGATGCCGGCCTGGCGCGTCTTGTTATAGACGAGCTGCAGTTCGTCGATCAGCTTCTTGGCGTTGTCGGACGCCGCTTTCATCGCGACCATGCGCGCGCTCTGTTCGCTCGCCATGTTCTCGGCGACCGCCTGATATATCAGCGCTTCGACGTAGCGCGTCATCAGCTCGTCGATCACGCGCTGCGCGTCGGGCTCGTACAGGTAGTCCCACGCGTACGCGCGCTTCTCTTCCTCGCTCTGCGCCAGCCGGTCGGCCGACAGCGGCAGCAACTGCTCGATCACCGGCTCCTGTTTCATCGTGTTGATGAAGCGCGAATAGGCGACGTACACGGCGTCGAGCCTGCCTTCGGCGTACGCGTCCAGTTGCACTTTGACCGGCCCGATCAGCTTCTCCAGGTGCGGCTGGTCGCCGAGCTGAACGACGTGCGAGACGATGTTCGCGTTGAGCCGCTGCAGGAAGCCGTAACCCTTGTTGCCGATCGCGGTCGCCTGCAAGCGTACGCCGTCGGCTTCCCACTGCTTGATGCGCATCAGCGCGGCACGCTGGATGTTGGTGTTCAGTCCGCCGCACAGGCCCTTGTCGGTCGACACCAGGATCAGTCCGACGTTGCGCAGCTCGCTGCGCCGGACGACAAAGGGGTGGCGGTACTCCGGATTCGCGGTCGCCAGGTGCGCCACGATGTTGCGGATCTTGTCGCCGTACGGCCGCGCATGGCGCATGCGGTCCTGCGCCTTGCGCATCTTGCTGGCGGCGACCATCTCCATCGCCTTGGTGATCTTGCGCGTGTTCTGCACGCTCTTGATCTTGCCGCGGATCTCTTTGGTGCTCGGCATGGACGCTTCCCGTCGTGCGGCTCAGCGGCTCAGTACGCGCCCGACTTCTTGAACTCCTTGATCGCCTCGTGCAGCGCCGCCTCGTCTTCCTTCGACAGATCCTTGGTCGACTCGATGCGGTCGATGAGCGCCGTGTGCTTGCTCTGCAGGTACTCGCGCAGGGAGCGCTCGACTGCCAGCGCATTCTTGACGTCGACGTCGTCGAAGTAGCCGTTGTTGACCGCAAACAGCGTGATCGCCTGCTCCCACACGGCGAGCGGGTGGTACTGCGGCTGTTTCATCAGCTCGGTCACCATGCGGCCGCGCTCGAGCTGCTTGCGCGTGGCCTCGTCCAGATCCGAGGCGAACTGCGCAAACGCCGCCAGCTCGCGGTACTGCGCGAGCGCCAGTCGCACGCCGCCGCCGAGCTTCTTGATCACCTTGGTCTGTGCCGCGCCGCCGACGCGCGACACCGAGATCCCGGCGTTGATCGCTGGACGGATGCCCGCGTTGAACAGGTCCGTCTCGAGGAAGATCTGCCCGTCGGTAATCGAGATGACGTTGGTCGGTACGAACGCGGTCACGTCGCCGGCCTGCGTTTCGATGATCGGCAGCGCGGTCAGCGAACCGGTCTTGCCCTTGACCTTGCCCTGCGTGAATTTCTCGACGTAGTCCTCGTTGACACGCGCCGCGCGCTCCAGCAGACGCGAATGCAGGTAGAACACGTCGCCCGGATATGCCTCCCGTCCCGGCGGCCGCCGCAGCAGCAGCGACACCTGGCGGTACGCCCAAGCCTGCTTGGTCAGGTCGTCGTAGATGATCAGCGCGTCCTGGCCGCGATCGCGGAAGTACTCGCCCATCGTGCAGCCCGAGTACGGCGCGATGTATTGCATCGCGGCCGACTCCGAGGCGCTCGCCGCCACGACGATCGTGTACGCCATAGCGCCGTGCTCTTCGAGCTTGCGCACGACGTTGGCGATCGTCGAGGCCTTCTGCCCGATCGCCACGTACACGCAGATCAGGTCCTTGCCCTTGGAGTTGATGATCGTGTCGACCGCCACGGCCGTCTTGCCGGTCTGCCGGTCGCCGATGATCAGTTCGCGCTGGCCGCGGCCGATCGGCACCATCGCATCGATCGACTTCAGGCCCGTCTGCACCGGCTGCGACACGGACTTGCGCGCGATCACGCCGGGGGCGACCTTCTCGATCACGTCGGTGAGCTTCGCGTTGATCGGACCCTTGCCGTCGATCGGCTGCCCCAGCGAGTTGACCACGCGGCCGATCAGTTCCGGGCCGACCGGCACTTCGAGGATGCGGCCGGTCGCCTTGACCGTGTCGCCCTCCTTGATGTGCTCGTAGTTGCCGAGCACGACCGCGCCGACCGAGTCGCGCTCCAGGTTCAGCGCCAGGCCGTACGTATTGCCGGGGAACTCCAGCATCTCGCCCTGCATGGCGTCCGACAGTCCGTGGATGCGGCAGATGCCGTCGGTCACCGTTACGACCGTGCCCTGCGTGCGAATGTCGGCGGTCGCGGCGAAGTTCTGGATGCGGCTTTTTAGCAGTTCGCTGATTTCAGATGGATTGAGTTGCATGTCCCAACTCCAAGTTCGTGTCTAGGCGGCGGTCAGCGTGGCGTGCATCTGCGCCAGCCGCGTCTTTACCGTGGTGTCGAGCACGTGGTCGCCGACCGTGACGCGCACGCCCCCGATCAGTGCGGGGTCCACTTTCACCTGCGGCTTGAGCTTGAGCCCGAACTTGCGCGCGAGCCCCCATAGCAGTTCGCTGACCTGCTGCTCGCTCAGCGGAAACGCGCTTTCGATCAGGCAGTCGGCCGCGCCTTCGGCCTCGTTCTTCAGGCGGCGAAACTGCCGGGCGATCTCCGGCAACGCGGCCACGCGGTCGTTGTCGATGACGAGCGTCAGGAAATTCTCGACGGCCGCCGGCAGACGCGACTTCACGAGCCCCGCGAGCAGCGCGTAAACCTGCTCGTTGGTGAGCTTTGGATCGCGCACCGCCTGCGCGACGTCCGGATGCGCGGCGACGGCGGCGATCTCGTCGATCACGGCCAACCACTGGTCGAGCGCGCCGGCGGCAGACTGGTCGGCACGCGCCGCGGCAAACAGCGCCTCGGCGTACGGGCGGGCGATCGTCGATGGCTCGGCCATGGCTTAGAGCTGTCCTTTGAGCTGCGCCAGCAGATCGGCGTGCACCTGCGGGTTGACCTCGCGCTTGAGGATCTGCTCGGCACCCGCGATGGCGAGCCTGGCAACTTCGTCACGCAGCACGGCCTTGACGCGCTGCATCTGCTGTTCGGCTTCCGCCTTCGCCGCCGCGAGCAGCCGGTCACCCTCGGCCTTGGCCGCCTGCTTGGCTTCGTCGACGATCGCCTGCGCGCGCTTTTCGGTTTCGGCCACGATCGCCTGCGCCCTGGCGCGCGCGTCGGCCTCGAGCTGCGCGATCCGCTTCTTCGCCTCCTCCAGGCTCTTGCTGCCGCGCTCGGCGGCGGCGAGCCCTTCGGCGATCTTCTTCTGCCGCTCGTCGAGGGCCCTGATCAGCGGCGGCCAGATGAACTTCATCGTGACCCAGGCGCCGATGAAGAACACGACGAGCTGGACGAACAGCGTTGCATTGATGTTCATGGAATGCACGGGTCCGGCTTGCGCCGGCCCGACCCCTCCGACTGACGGGAACGAGGAATCCGGGGCGACTAGCCGGCGAACGGGTTGGCGAACGCGAACATCATCGCGATGCCGACGCCGATCAGGAACGCCGCGTCGATCAGGCCCGCGAGCAGAAACATCTTGGTCTGCAGCGTGTTCATCAGCTCGGGCTGGCGCGCGGCCGCCTCGATGTACTTGCCGCCCATGATGCCGATTCCGATGCAGGCGCCGATGGCCCCGAGGCCGATGATCAGACCGCAAGCCAGGGCGACGAGAGCAACGTTGGTCATTGAAGACTCCTTGGTATCAGAAAAGGTTGCAAATCGGGTTTTCGATCAGTGGCCTTCGTGCGCCTGGCCGATGTAGACCATGGTCAGCATCATGAAGATGAAGGCCTGCAGCAGAACGATCAGGATGTGAAACAGCAGCCACGCGGTACCGGCGATCACGTGGCCGATCGTCATCAGGACGCCGGTGGCGTTGAACGCGGCGAAGCCGCCGAGCAGCGCGATCAGGAAGAACAGCAGCTCGCCCGCGTACATGTTGCCGAACAACCGCATGCCGAGCGACACCATCTTGGCGAGGTACTCGATCAGGTTCAGCCCGAGATTGAACGGGTACAGGTACCACTTGTCGCCGAACGGCGCGGCGAACATCTCATGCACCCAGCCGCCAAAGCCCTTGATCTTGATGCCGTAGTACAGCATCAGCAGCAGCACGCCGAACGACATGCCGATCGTGCCGTTCAGGTCCGCGGTCGGCAGTGGCCGCAGGTATTCGATGTGGAATACGTTGTGCGCGATCCACGGAAACAGATCCACCGGAATCAGGTCGATCGCGTTCATCAACACGATCCAGACGAACACGGTCAGCGCCAGCGGTGCGATGAAGGTGCGATCGCCGTGCACGATGGACTTGCTCTGTTCCTCGACCATCTCGACGATCATTTCGACGAAGGCCTGGAACCTCCCCGGAACGCCGGCCGTGGCCCGCTTGGCCGCGGCGCGCAGCAGCGCGAGCGTCAGCAGCAGGCAGACGACGGAGAAAAAGATCGTGTCGAGGTTCAGCACCGAGAAGTCGACGATGAACTTCTGCTTCTCGGTCGCGTTGTGCGTCAGGTGATGGACGATGTATTCGGTGGCGGTCGGTGCCTGGCTCGCAGCCATTTTCTCGTCCCGTCGTTCAGCGCCAGAGAAAGGCGATCAGATAACTTTTCAGAGTGGCGATGACCGCGACGATCAACGCCAGCCAAACCACGTCCTTGTAGGCCCAGCCGATCAGCGCGAGCAGGCCGATCGTCGAACCCACCTTGACGAACTCGCCCACGAAAAACGCGGCGGCGTCCGCCCCTCGCGGGCGGCGCGCGGCCATTGCCAGCCGCAACGCGAACATCCCGTTCGGAACGAAACACGCTGCCCCGCCCAACAGCGCCGAGACCGCGGCTGCGCTCCCTCCCAGAGGCCACGCCGCCAGCGAAACGATTGCGGTCGCGAGTATCTGCAGGCCGACGACCCGGAACATGCTTTTTCGCCCCAGTCGTCCGACGGGCTCACCGTCGAACGCGCGGCGCCTGCATCGCTTCGTCTTGCGTCGCTTCGTTTTCCGTAAAGCCGCGGGATTCTACGGGGGCGGGCGAAGCCCGGTCAAATTGGCGCGTGGCCGCGGGTCTACTTCTTCAGGCGCGCGACGATTCCATCGAGCTGATCGAGCGAGGAAAACCGGATCTCGATCTTGCCCCTGCCCTTGGCGTCGGCCTGCAGACGAACCACCGCGCCGAGGGCGTCGGCCAGCTCCTCTTCCAGCCGCTCGACATCGCGGCTGCGCGCGGTCACTTGCGCCACCTTGCCCTTGCGTTGCCCCTGCTGCGCGCGTGCGACCAGCGTTTCGGCCTCGCGCACGCTCAGCCCCTTGATGACGATCTGGTGGCCGAGCTGCACCTGCGTGGCGGCGTCGACCGCGAGCAGCGCGCGCGCGTGCCCCATGTCGAGCTGGCCGCCCATCAGCATTTCCTGCACCGGCGCGGCCAGATTGAGCAGCCGCAACAGGTTCGACGTCGCACTGCGCGAGCGGCCAATCGCCTGCGCAGCCTGTTCATGGGTAAAGTCGAACTCGCGGATCAGCCGCTGCACACCCTGCGCTTCCTCGAGCGGGTTGAGGTTCTCGCGCTGGATGTTCTCGATCAACGCCATCGCGAGCGCGGCTTCGTCGGCCACATCCTTGACGAGCACCGGGACTTCCTCGAGTCCGGCCATCTGCGCGGCGCGAAAGCGGCGCTCGCCGGCGATGATTTCGTAGTACTCGCCGTCGACCGGGCGCACGAGGATCGGCTGCATCACGCCCTGCGCCTTGATCGAATCGGCGAGCTCGGCGAGTGCCTCGGGATCCATCTTCGTGCGCGGTTGATACCGGCCCGCGCGCAGCCGCGCCAGCGGCAGACTGGTCGGGGCACCGGCCGGCGCGGCGGCCGGCTCGCCGCCGAGCAGCGCATCGAGGCCGCGGCCCAGTCCGCGCACTTTTTTCATCGCCACACGGTCTCCGGATTCGTCACAGCGTCTTGACGCGCTCGATCATCTCGGCACCGAACGACAGGTAGGCCTGCGCGCCGCGCGAGCTGCGGTCATAGGCCACGCCCGGCAGGCCGTAACTCGGCGCTTCGGCGAGCCGCACGTTGCGCGGAATGATCGTCCTGAACACCTTGTCGCCGAAGTGCCCCTCGAGCTGCTCGGACACCTGCTGCTGCAGGGTCATCCGCGGATCGAACATCACCCGCAGCAGACCGATGATCTTCAGGTCGGCGTTGAGGTTGGCATGCACGCGCTTGATCGTGGTGACGAGGTCGGTGAGACCCTCGAGCGCGAAGTACTCGCACTGCATCGGGATCACGACGCCGTGCGCCGCGCACAGCCCGTTCAAGGTCAGCAGCGACAGCGAAGGCGGGCAGTCGATCAGCACGAAGTCGTAGTCGGCTTCGACCGCACGCAGCGCGACCTTCAGCCGCGTTTCGCGATCGTCGAGGTCGACCAGCTCGACTTCCGCGCCAGCCAGATCGCGATTGGCGCCGAGCACGTCGTAGCCGCCAGCGTCGGACTTCACGCGCGCCTGCGCGATCGTCGCCAACCCGAGCAGCACGTGATACACGGAGCGTGCCAGCGCCCGCTTGTCCACCCCGCTGCCCATCGTCGCATTGCCCTGCGGATCGAGGTCGATCAGGAGCACGCGCTGGCCCTGCGCGGCAAGCCCGGCGGCAAGGTTGACGCTGGTGGTTGTCTTGCCGACGCCGCCCTTTTGGTTGGCGATGCAGAAGATGCGCGCCACGCCCTAGCCTCTTGCCGATCCGCGCGCCGCAACGCCTGCCTGCGACCTGCGTTGCCAGGTGGAAGTCAGCAGCGCGAAGATGCCCGGCAGCTTCTGGAACACCAGAACCGCCGCGACGAACGCCCAGTAGTCGGCAATGCTCGGCATCAGCAGGTTTCGAGAACGATCAGGTGCCGCTGTCCATCCACGCGCGGGACGCGAAGTTTAACCGTGCGTCGTACGCGGACATCCGCTGGCAGCGCGGCGATCTCCTCATCCGGCATACCCCCCTTCATCGCGAACCAGACGCCGCCCGGCGCAAGTAAATGCCGCGTCCAGGCAACGAGGCCGGCCAGCGACGTGAACGCGCGCGCAACGATGACGTCGAAGCGCTCGGCCGGCGCCCATGTCTCAATGCGCGCGTTGACGACCGAAACGTTGGTCAGACCCAGCTCGACACGTGCCTGCTGCAGGAAAGCCGTCTTCTTCTTCACCTTGTCGATCAGCCAGAACCGCCATCCGGGGCGCACGATGGCCAGCGGGATGCCCGGCAGGCCGCCGCCGGCGCCGGCGTCAAGCACGCGCAACGGTCGGGCATCGGCGTGGCGGTCGAGCTCGGGCAGAATCGACAGCGAATCGAGCAGGTGCAGCCCAACGACCTCGTCTTGCCGGTCAATCGCCGTCAGGTTGTAGACCGCGTTCCACTTGAGCAGCAGCGCGGCGAAGCGACCCAGTTGTTCGGCTTGCGGGCGCGACAATGAGACGTCGATCTGGGCCGCGCCCGCTGTGACGGGCTGCATCCATGCGTCGATGTCAGGCGGCGAGCTTGCCGGCGTCACGTCGGTTGAGCCGCTTCAGATGAACAAGCAGCAGCGAAATGGCCGCCGGCGTCACGCCCGAAATGCGCGCCGCCTGGCCGATCGTCTCCGGACAATGGGCCTTGAGCTTCTGGCGCACTTCGATCGACAAGCCGCGCACGGCGTCGTAGTCGAAGGTCGGGGGAATGCGGGTCGTTTCACTCGATTCGTGCCGGGCGACTTCCTCTCGCTGGCGAGAGATGTACCCGGCGTACTTGATCGCGATTTCGACCTGCTCGGCAGCTTGTGGATCGTCGACACCAGGGCCACCGAGCGGCTCGCCGTCGGCCCGGCGCAGCGTCACGAGGTTGGCGTAGGAGACATCCGGCCGCCGCAACAAGTCAGCGAGTGTGTACTCTCGTTCCACCGGCTTTCCGAGAACTCTCGCGGCTTCTGCGCTCGAAAGAATGCGAGGATTCACCCACGTCGATCTCAGGCGCTCGACCTCGCGTTCGACCGCGTCGCGCTTTCGGCAGTATGCCGCCCACCGCACGTCGTCCACGCAGCCCAACGTGCGCCCGATCTCGGTCAGGCGAGAATCGGCGTTGTCCTCGCGCAAGCTGAGCCGGTACTCCGCGCGTGACGTGAACATCCTGTACGGCTCGGAGACGCCGCGCGTGATCAGATCGTCGATCAGCACGCCCAGGTAGGCCTGGTCGCGGCGCGGACACCAAGGCTCGCGGTCTTTCACTTTCAATGCAGCGTTGATACCGGCCAGCAAGCCCTGCGCGGCCGCCTCCTCGTAACCCGTCGTGCCGTTGATCTGGCCAGCGAAGAACAGTCCTTCGATCTCCTTAGTCTCGAGGGTGCCACGCAGCGCGCGCGGATCGTAGTAGTCGTACTCGATCGCGTAGCCCGGCCGCAGGATGTGCGCGTTCTCCAGCCCACGCATCGAACGCACGATCTGGAGTTGGACGTCGAATGGCAGCGAGGTCGAGATGCCATTCGGGTAGAACTCGTGCGTCGTCAGCCCTTCCGGCTCAAGGAAGATCTGGTGGCTCGACTTGTCGGCGAAGCGGTGGATCTTGTCCTCGATCGAAGGGCAGTAGCGCGGCCCGACGCCCTCGATCACGCCCGAATACATCGGGCTGCGATCGAGATTGGCACGAATGATCTCGTGCGTGCGGGGGTTCGTATGCGTCACCCAGCACGGCAGTTGCCGTGGATGCTGATCGGCACGCCCGAGGAACGAAAACACCGGAATCGGATCGACGTCGCCCGGCTGTTCCTCGCATTGCGCAAAGTCGATCGTCCGGCCATCGATGCGGGGCGGCGTGCCAGTCTTCAGTCTTCCTTGCGGGAGCTTGAGCTCCTTAAGACGAGCTGCGAGCGATATCGACGGCGGATCGCCAGCGCGCCCGGCGGAGTAGTGCTGCAGCCCGATATGGATCAAGCCGTTGAGGAAAGTGCCCGCCGTCAGCACGACCGCGCGACTGCGGAAACGGATCCCGGACTGCGTGACCGCGCCGACCACCCGCCCGCCCTCCAGAAGCAGATCGTCGACCGGCTGCTGGAACAGCCAGAGATTCGACTGATTCTCGAGCCGGGTGCGGATCGCGCACTTGTACAGCAGGCGATCCGCTTGCGCGCGTGTCGCGCGCACGGCTGGCCCCTTCGAGCGGTTGAGAATGCGGAACTGAATACCCGCCTCGTCGGCAGCGCCAGCCATCGCCCCGCCCAGCGCATCGACCTCCTTGACCAGATGCCCCTTGCCGATGCCGCCGATCGAAGGGTTGCACGACATCTGTCCGAGCGTTTCGATGTTGTGGGTCAGCAGCAAGGTGCGGCAGCCCATGCGCGCAGCGGCCAGGCAGGCCTCGGTCCCGGCGTGACCGCCACCGATGACGATGACGTCGAACTCAGTCGGATAGTCCATGGCCGGAGTCGTTGGAACGGCGGTACCTCGCCTTTGAAAGGCCGCGGAGTATACGGTTCACGCCCCGAGCTTAGAAGCGTGCCGGCGCTGGTTTCACGTGAAACGTCTAGCGCCGGTTCCACGTGAAACCTTCGTGCCGGCGACGATCCTGAGGCCATCGCCCGCGGCGACGGCCGCCTCGTCAGCGGCCGAATTGCGGCTGTAACGCCGTCCCGCGCACCTTGACGTTGATCGGCGCCTGCACCCGCTGCGCGCCGAGATCGACCCCAAGTGCACCCGTAAGACCAAGGTCCGGCGCCACCCGCAGCTCGCCGCGGGTGGTCATCGCGCCGGCCCGGCCGTGAATGCCTGCGACCGTCAACCCGGTGCGCGCCAGCGTCACCGATGCTTCGAGTTCGCTGAAGCGCGTGATGCCGCTGCCGGTGACACCGTAAGCCCCGCCCCGCGTCGCCGCGTAACCGAGATTGATGCCATTCAGGGTGGCCCAGCGCACTTGCAGCGGGCCCGCGGCGACGGACTGAGCGATCGCCTGCGCCAGCGTTTCGCCGCGGCCGGCAACGAGCAGGCTGAGCAAGGCTGTTCCGTACATCGATACGGCCGCCTGCCCCTTCGGCCGCTCCTCGCTCGGCTGACCTTTGAAGTGAAGCAGTACAGACTCGATATCCAGGTTCGGCGCACGTGCCGTACCGGTCAGGGCCCACTCGACGTCGCGCGCGGCCACGATGAGCCCCTGGGCCACCCCAAAGGGGCCGCCGAGGCTGTAGCTGTCGACCTCGATCAGATTCGGCCGCGCACGTCCGCTCGCGACGACTTCGCTCCAACGAGCGGCCGGCCCCACCGGCAACGCCCAGTTCGCCGCGTCAAGCTGGAACTCGACCGCCTCGCCCAACTCGCCATCGGCCCTGACGGCCACGGTGAGCTTCATGCGTCCATCGCTACCGATCTCCGTGAGAGTGACCGGGGCGAAACGCCCGTCCCCTCCTCGCCTCGCGAGAACTTCGTACCGGCCCGGCAGCAAGGGCATGTCATCGAATTCGACCGACTCGAAGCGGATCGTCGAAATCGTCGGCGGAATCGCGCCGCCGGCGCCACCGAGCGACTTCAGCAACGCGAGCCCCTGCGCACCGTCGAGCTTCAACGGCGCGATCACAGCCTCACCCCAGATCCAGTTGCCGCCGCGCAGCGCGCGCACCGCATCTTCCCAATTGAAGTGCAGTGAAACCTCACCGAGCCGATAAACGCCGGCGACGTCGATCCCTTGCAGCACCAGCCGCGGCGTAGGGGTAAGGCGGAACTCGGCGCTCGCCACCTGCACTGGCTGCGCGAGGCCCCGGGTCAGGCGTGCGGCGATACTGGCAGCGGATAACTCGTCGCGCAGAGGCAGCAGGGCAAGGTAGCCGTAATACGCCGCAGCGCCGAGCACGCCAACGATCAGCAGACGCTTGACCCAGACGCGCAGCCGATACGTGTCGAAAACCAGGCGTCGTCGCGGCGCGTCATCGTCCTCGTCGGCGCGCGCACGCACCTCCTGCATGTCTAAGCGGTCCGGAACGTTCACCGTCGTGATCGCAAAGTCGGTTGCACGCGTCGGCTCCCACGGCTGCGCCGTGTCGCCGTGACGCGGCCTCGATGGTGAGCGCACACTCGTCTTCATTTTCTGACTCCTGCGTGCGCCTACCGACCGCGCCCGAGCGCAAGCACCGTCCGCACCAGACTCTCCGTCGCCCCTGTACGCCGCCCCCTGGCGGCGGACGCCGCCCGCTTCGCGTCGCAACGGCGGGCATCATCGCGGTAGCACGATGCGCCCGTCAATGCTCGCGACGCTAGGAGCAGCGCGTTTGCGCGATCCGCGCGTCCGGCCCGAGGTCGTTGGGTAAGGTCCGCCGATTCTATTGACGACGCATCCCGAACGTGCGCGCAAACGCACGGGAGCGAGAGCGCAATTCGGCGCTTCCGTACGCGCTAGCCCGGATATTTCACGAGGTCGCCCCCGCGTGCGTACTTTCTTCTCCTTCGGCAGGCACTTGCGGTTCGCCGAGCGCAATCCGTTCCGTATCGCCGGGGCTGCGCGGGTTTGCGCGGCGCCTGCGCGGTCATCTTGCGCTCAACTTCTCGCCAAGGCCCTCTGGCCTTGGCTGCGACCGTCTCGCGCAACCTGCCGCGCGCAATACGCTCGCGCAACTCCCGCGCCCCCGTGAAATATCCGGGCTAGCATCCGCGCACCGAACCACAAAGATGGAGACACGACGA
>JBBIQI010000027.1:20005-22627 GCA_037442465.1 Burkholderiales bacterium | reverse complement strand
CTAACCGGCCGGCGTGAACTCGATCTTGCCTGCAGGCAGCATGTAGAGCACGAGCGCGCGGCCGTCGGTCACCGTCGGATGATGCGCGGAGTCCGGCGGATAGACCTTCCAGCCCGCGCCCTTGCCGCAAAAGCGCGCAGTCGGTGTCACCGGCATCACCATGCAGATCTCGCCGGTCGGATGGCGGTGATGCGGGCCGACGATATCGGTCAGGTCGACCACATCCACGCTCAGGTTCGACGTCTGCGGCCCCGGCTCGATCACGCGGCCGAAGCGCCGGCCCGCGCCGCCTTGCGTGCACATCCAGCCTGCGGCGATCGCAGCATGGCACGCAGCTTCGATCGCCTTGAACTCGGCGCTGTCCGGCGGAAAGCGGCGGTCCAGTTCGTCGCCAAGCTCGGGAACGAGCGCTTGGCCGGCGACGGCGTCGGTGATCGGTTTGAGCAACTGGCGGAACTGCTCGACGTTCATGGCCTGATCCTGCAGCGTTGCGCGATTGTCGCTCCGCATACGCGCCCGCGACAAGACCCGCTCGCTGCCCGCGGCGCCGATATGGCGAAGCCGAGCCGTGGCACGCTGCGCTTCGGCGCCGTCGCTACAGCGCGACGGCCAGGCGGGTTGCCTCGTCGATCGCGCGCGCGGCGTCGAGCTCGGCGGCCGCGCGAGCACCGCCGAGCAAGTGCGGTTGCGCGCCGCGCGCGACGAGCGCGTCGTACAGCGCGCGGTCGCTTTCCTGCCCCGCGCAGATGACCACGTGGTCGACCGCGAGCACGCGGACCTCACCGTCCAGCCGGTAGTGCAGCCCGCGCTCGTCGATCGCCGTGTAGCTCGCGCCCGAAATCATCTGCACGCCTGCATCGCGCAGCCGCGCTTTCAGGATCCAGCCGGTCGTCTTGCCGAGGTTGGCGCCGGGCTTGTCGGTCTTGCGCTGGAGCATCGTCACCTTGCGACTGCGCGCGCGCGGACGATGGCAGGCGTGGCCGTCGAGCCCGCCGGCGCGTACGGCGCGATCGACGCCCCACGCGGAGAGGAAGGTCTCGGACACGCGGGATTCGTCCGCATCGCCGAGCAGATACTCGGCGACGTCGAAGCCGATACCGCCGGCGCCGATGATCGCGACGCGCTCGCCGACGCGTTTCGCGCCGGTCAGCACGTCGACGTACGAAACGACCTTCGGATGGTCGATGCCCGGAATCGACGGCACGCGCGGCTTGACGCCGGTGGCGAGGACGATCTCGTCGAAACGCTCGGCCAACAGCGCATCGGCGTCGGCGCGCACGCCGAGCTTCAGCGTGACGCCGAGGCGTTCGAGCCGAGCGCGGAAGTAGCGCAGCAACTCGCCGAACTCGCTCTTGCCGGGAACGACTCTCGCCAGGTTGAGCTGGCCGCCGAGCGAATCCGCCGCCTCGAACAGCGTCACCCGATGCCCGCGCTCGGCGGCGTTGACGGCGAAGGCCATGCCGGCCGGGCCGGCGCCGACGACGGCGATACGCTTTGACTTTGCCGCCGGCGCATCGATGAACTCGAGCTCGCGGCCGGCGCGCGGATTGACCAGACAGGTCGCCGGCTGCCCGGTGAAGATGCGGTCGAGGCACGACTGGTTGCAGGCGATGCAGGTGGCGATTTCGTCGGCGCGGCCGAGGCGCACCTTCCGTGCGAAGTCCGGGTCGGCGAGCAGCGGGCGCGCCAGCGACACGAGGTCCGCGACGCCACCGGCGAGCAGCGCCTCGGCGACGTCGGGATCGTTGATGCGGTTCGACGCGATCACCGGGATCGACACCGCCTGCTTGACGTGCCGGATCGCGAAGGTCCAGGCGGCGCGCGGCACGCTGGCGGCGATCGTCGGCACCGGTGACTCGTGCCAGCCGATGCCGGTGTTCAGCACGTTCGCGCCGGCCCGCTCGATGCGGCGCGCGAGCTCGGCGATCTCGTCGGCCGACAACCCGCCCTCGAGCAGATCGATCGACGAGATGCGGTAGATCAGCAGGAAGTCGTCGCCGCACGCCTTGCGCACCGCGCGGACGACTTCGACCGGAAAGCGCGCGCGGCCGTCGAACGTGCCGCCGAATTCGTCGTCGCGCCGGTTGGTCGCCGGCGCGGTGAATTCGTTGACGAGATACCCCTCCGAACCCATGATCTCCACCCCGTCGTAGCCGGCGGCGCGGGCGAGCGCGGCGGTGCGCGCGAAGTCATCGATCGTCCGCCACACCTCCGCGGTCGCGAGCGCCCGCGGCGCGTAGCGGTTGATGCGCGCCTTGATCGCCGACGGCGCGACGCACGCGGGCACCTTGGCATAGCGGCCCGCGTGCAGGATCTGCAGCGCGATGCGTCCGCCTTCGCGATGGACCGCCTCGCAGATCGCGCGGTGCGCATCGAGCTGATCCTCGCGGTCGAGGATCGGCGCGTCGGGCTCGATCAGGCCTTCGGGGTTCGGCGCAAATCCGCCCGTCAAGATCAGCCCGACTTCGCCGCGCGCCCGCGCCGCGTAGAACGCCTGCATGCGTTCGACCGGGCGGTCGAGCGTTTCGAGCCGCGTGTGCATCGCGCCCATCACGATGCGGTTGCGCAGCGTGACGAAGCCGAGGTCGAGCGGGGCGAGCAGACGCGGATGGGTCGTCATTC
>JBBIQI010000027.1:0-19905 GCA_037442465.1 Burkholderiales bacterium | reverse complement strand
CCCCCTTTTCAAAGGGGGGTTCGACTGTCCGACTTCAGCTGCGGCCGATGCGGCGCACGGCGACGCGAACGACGTCGGCGCCGGAGCCGGTCGCGTCGGTCAGTTCGAGCGACATCGGCGCGATCGTGTTCAGGCTCGGCGCCTTCATGTCCTTCGCGTACGGCGTGGCCCAGTGGTCGAACTGACCGATGATCAGCAGCGTCTGCGGGTGGATGCCCTGCGCGAGCACGGCGGCGCCCTGCGTGGCGCCGACGACCGAGCGGACCTCGATCAGGTCGCCGTCGTCGATGCCGAGCGCGCGCGCAGTGCGCGCGTTGATCACCACGCCGCGATGACCGCGCAGGTTGCTCGCCACCTCGTCCATCAACTGGATCGCCGCGTTGCCGCCGGCGTGGTACTGCATGCTCTTGGTCGTCAGCAGCCAGAACGGAAAGTCCTCGGGCTTGTGGCCGCGACGCACGAGATCCTTTTCCCACATCGCGGGGAAGTCGTGCCACACCGGCAGCGGCTGATACTCGTCGAGCTGGCGGTCCCACCATGTCACGCCCGCCTCGTGCAGCCGGTTGCCGAGTTCGCGGCCGGCGCGCGCGAGCCGCTCCTGATACGGCAGCTCGAAGCGCAACCCCTGCCGCTTCAGCGTCGGATACAGATACCAGCCCGTCTGCGGGTAAGGTCGAGTCATCAGGCCGTGCTGCTTGAACCAGTCGAGCCCGTGCACCTCGGTGCCGCCGGAAAGCTCGTGGCTCGCGGCGCGGCACACGGCGTCCCAGATTTCCTCCACCGAATGCGGCCGCGTCGGATCGAGCGCGAAGTCGCGGCGATCGGTCTTCAGCGCGACGCCGCAGGCACCGCGATTGATCGCCTCGAAATACGGCTCGAGCAGCCCGGTGCGACGGGCGAGCTCCGTGGCGATCCAGGTGAAGTCGCGCGAGTCGCCGCGTGGCGCGACCGCGGGCTGGCGCAGCACCCAGCCCTGGTGACGCCAGAACTGCTCGACGAACTTGGTCTTGCCGAGCCGGATCAACTGTGTCGATTCGAGGTCGGTCGCCTCGGGCAGCACGATGTCGGCCATGTGGTTGGTCTCGTCCGGCGTGTACGCGACGCACACGGTGAACGGGAACTTGGCCATCATCGCGGCGACGCGCCGCGTGTCCCAGAACGAGATCGCCGGGTTCGTCCGGTACGCGATCCACATCTCGGGCAGGCTCGCTTCGGGCCACGCCTGCGGCGTGCGGTCGGTGAACATCCACGCCAGATGCGTCGGCCCGAGCGCCTCGCTCCATGCGCCGGCGTTTCCCGACAGCGGCACCAGCGTGCGGTGCGCGTTGCGGCCCGTCGGCTTGCGCACCCACGTGTCCCTGCCGGTCGGGTTC
The DNA here is from genome assembly GCA_037442465.1 of Burkholderiales bacterium. Classification (GTDB taxonomy): domain Bacteria; phylum Pseudomonadota; class Gammaproteobacteria; order Burkholderiales; family Burkholderiaceae_F; genus DSNY01. The sequence continues at coordinate 18,532 of JBBIQI010000027.1, read as the reverse complement.
ATGTTGGTGTTCATGAAGCCGTCCACGCCCGGCTTCACGCTCGCGTGGCGGTTGTCGTGCGGCTTGTTCAGCCGGATCGTCGTGCCGAGTGTGCCGCCCGGCACTTCGAGCGCGCCGACCAGCACGGCGAGCACGGTGCGCGACCACACGCATTCGAACGCGCCCCAGCCGTTGTTGACCGTCTTGCCGAGCGTCACCGCGACGGGGCGGAACGGCAGCACTTCGCCGTCGACCTCGATCGTCTGGCCGATGCAGGCGTTGTCGAGATATTCGCCGGCGATGCGACGGATCGTCGCCGCCGGCACTTCGCAGATCGGCGCGGCCCACTCGGGGCTGTACTGGCGCATGTGCGCGACGAGCTTCGTAAACGCCGTGTCGGCCTCGACGTTCTCGTGGTCCCAGCGTTCGCCGTCGGCGCCCAGCTCGACCGCACGCGCAACGCGCACGCGCCCTTCGAGCAGCGGCTCACTGTCCGCCGCATCGAACGGCACCGCCGCGTTGCGCTGCGCATCCCACAGCAGCGGCTTGCCGCTGTCGGCGTCGCGCAGGTAATAGCCGTGGGGACCGACCAGGTATGGCGACGAGGTCATGTCGCGCAGGAAGCCCAGATCGAGCCGCTGGCGCGGATGTTCGTGCAGCAGCACGTGGATCAGCGCGAACATGAACGCGGCGTCGGTCTTCGGCTTGATCGGGATCCACTCGGCCGAGGTCGCCGCCGTGACCGACAGATGCGGCTCGATCTGCACGCGTTTGGCACCGCGCACGCGCGCATCCGCATGACGCGTGACCGCGCACGGGCCGCCGGTGACCTCGTTGTTGTTGCCGAACGAGATGTTCAAGCGCGTCAGCGGCATGTCGGCCGACACCGTGAACGCGCGATGCCAGAACTCGCCGAACAGGTGTTCGGAGTGCACGCACTTGACCCCCTGCCCCGAGCCGAAGCTGTAGTCGACCGCGCCCCAGGCGGCGAGGAAGGCCGGGAAGCTGCCCATGTAGTTGGCCGGCGTGCCGCCGTGGCCGAAGGTCGCCGCCAGCCGCGGCAGGCCGTGCTCGTCGTGCAGCCCGCGGCTACGAATGTCGCGCAGCCTGGCGGCGATCGCATCGAGCGCCTCGTCCCACGAGATCGGCACCCAGCCCGGATCCTCGTCGATGCCCTTCTTCGGGTTGGTGCGCTTCATCGGCGTCAAGATGCGCGCCGGGTGATACGTCTTCTGGATCAGCCCGTAGGCTTTCACGCAGGGCCGGCCGTCGGACGGGTGCAGGCCGATGCCGTCGAAGTTCGGCCCGATGCCGGTGGCGACTCCATCGGTCACCTTGACCGTCAGCAGGTCGGGGCCAGCCACGCAGTTGTAGCAATAGGTCGGTACCTCGCGCGTGGTGCGCTTCGGTTCGATCGCGGTCGTGCTCATGCGGACCTCGCTGCGGCGCTCACGCCGCGGAAGGTATGACGGCCGTCGCTTCGAGCTCGATCACCGCGGGATGGTCGAGCAGATCGGCGACGAAGATCATGCTCATTGCGGGGTAGTGCTTGCCCATGTGCTTGCGCCAGACCTCGCCCAGCGCGGGGCGCGCCGCCAGATACGCCTGCTTGTCGCAGCAGTACGCCGTGATGCGGCAGATGTGCTCGGGACGCCCGCCCGCCTGCGCGAGCACCGCCAGCACGTTGGCGAGTGCCTGGTCGAACTGCGAGGCGAAGTCGGTGCGGACGAAGCGTTGCTGCGCGTCCCAGCCGACCTGACCGGCGACGAAAACGAGGCGGCCCGTGTCGGTCGCGATGCCGTTGGCGTAGCCGATCGGTGGCGCCCAGCCGGGCGGCAGCAGCGTCCGGTGCGTCATCGTCACTCGTCGTACCGCGGCGGATCTGGATCGACGGCCCAGTCGGGCTCGGGCTGCGGCACGCGGGCAAGCCAGGCGCGGACGAGTTCGACGTGCTCGCGCTCCTCGCGTTGCAGCTCGAGCGCGGCGCGACGCACCGATTCGACGGTGGCCGCCTGCGCCAGCCGCGCGAAGAAGCGCTCGGCGCGCTCTTCCGCGCGCAGCGCCAGTTGCAGCGCGTGCCACGGACGCATCAGATAGTGAACGTCGTCGAGCGCGACCGTCTCCGCCGCCTCGAAACCCTCCCAGGCCGGCGCCGCCGCCAGCGGCGGCTGCTTCCAGCCCATCTCGGCCATGATCTGGGCGGCGTGCTTGTTCTCGATCGCCGACATCTTGCGGAACAGGTCGGCGACCTCGCGGTTGTTGTGCGTTTCCATCGCGTCGGCCAGATCGGCGTAGCGCTGCATGGCGTCGAACTCCATCGCCAGCGCCTGCGCCATGAGCGCCTCGAGTGTCTGCGGAACGTCGGTGCTCATACGCGAAACTCCGCTTCGATTTCGGTCACCGCGATCGGCTCGGCGCGCCGCTCGGGCACGTACGGTGCGCGGCTGCCCGCGTACAGCACGCCGATGTTGAAGCCGTCGTCGGTCATCACGCGGTGTGCGGCGCGCACCGGATCGTCGGTCGGCGCCACCGGCGCCGCGCGGACCTGCGTCTTCCATTCCTTCTGCTCGGGCCGGAACGTCACGCACGGGCTGAGGATTTCGACGAACGAAAATCCCGGATGCCGGATCGCCTGCGCGATCAGCGCCGCGGTGCCGTTCGGATCGCCGGAAAACGCGCGCGCGACGAAATTGGCGCCGGCAGCGAGCGCGACGACGAGCGGATGGAACACGCGAATGTGCGTTCCGCCGGGCGCGAGCTTCGAGTCCCAGTCGGGTTCGGTGGTCGGCGACGGCTGGCCCTTGGTCATGCCGTACACGTGGTTGTCCATCACGACGTACGTCAGATCGACGTTGCGCCGGCACGCGTGCAGGAAGTGGTTGCCACCGATCGAGTAGCCGTCGCCGTCGCCGCCGGTGACGAGCACCGTGAGGTCCGGCCGCGCGATCTTCAGGCCTGTCGCCGCCGCGAGCGCGCGGCCGTGCACGCCGTGGAAGCCATAGCAGCTCGTGTACGCGGGAATGCGCGACGAGCAGCCAATGCCCGAGACGACGGCGACTTCATGCGGAGGACGTCCGATCAGCGCGAGCGCCTTGGTGATGGAACTCAGTACCGAATAGTCGCCGCAACCCGGGCACCAGATCGGCTTGATCGCCGATTTGAAGGCGGCCGGCGTCAGCGCCGCGGCCTGGATGCCGATGTCGTTCATGCCGCCCTCGCCTCCTGCTCCGTCCACTCGACCAGCGCCCGGTGCAGCTCGCCGGGCCGCAACGGCAACGGGCCCGGTCGGTGATAGCTCGCGGGTTTGGCGGGCAGGTCGAAGTGCCCGCGCAGGTACCGATACAACTGCGCGCCGTGGTTCTGCTCGACGACGATCACGCGCCGCACGCCTTCGAGCGCGGCGGCGAGTCGTTGCGGCTGCGCCGGCGCGAGCAGCCGCAGCGCAATGAGCTTGATCCGCTGCCCCTGCGCCCGCGCGCGCGCCACCGCTTCGCGCACGGCGGCGGTGGTCGAGCCGAAAGTGATCACCGCCGCGTCGCCCTCGCCTTCGATGTCGGCCCAGCGGGTGCCGTAGTCGAAATTCAGCAGCTTGCGGCTGCGTTTGTCGAGCTGCAGCCGGTGGTCGCGCGCGGCGCTGCTGGGCACCGCGGCCTCGGTGTGTTCGAGCCCGTCGGCGGTGTAGGTGACGCCCGGCGTGCCGGGAATCGCCATCGGCGACACACCCGATTCGGTATCGCGATAGCGCTTGTAGTCGGGCGAGTGCGCGTCGGCGGTCAGTCGCTGCGCCACGAGTCCGGGATCGGCCGGCGGATCGATGATCGCGCGCGACTGGCCCAGGAACTGGTCCGACAGCACGATCGCCGGTGCCTGCAGCCGCTCCGCCAGATACACGGCCCACTGCGTCGTGATCGCGCAGTCGGCGATCGAGGTCGGCGCCAGCACGAGCCGTGGCGCGTCCCCGTGCAGCCCGCTGACCGCGAACGACAGATCGCTCTGCTCGGTCTTCGCCGGAATGCCGGTCGACGGTCCGCCGCGCATCACGTCGACGATCACCACCGGCGTTTCGGAGGCGACCGCCAAGCCGATACCCTCGGCCATCAGCGCCAGCCCCGGACCCGCGGTGGCCGTCAGCGAAGGCACGCCGCCGTGCGCGCTGCCGACGATCATGTTGATCGAAGCCAGCTCGTCCTCGGCCTGCAGCAGCGTGCCGCCCACCTTGGTCAACGCCGGCGCCATCCATTCGAGCATCTCGGTCGCCGGCGTAATCGGATAGGCGGCGACGAAGCGCACGCCGCCGCGGATGGCGCCCAGCCCCGCCGCTTCGTTGCCGCTGATCAGCCACCGATCGCGCGCCTTCGCGCTGCGGGCAAGCTGCGGTACCGCCAGCGGCGGCGTGATTCCGGCCGCCGCCGCGTAACCGGCGGCGAGTGCGGCGAGGTTGGCGGCAAGCGCGCTTTCGCCGCGCTTCCAGTCGGCGCGCACCGCGTCTTCGAGTGCGGCCTGCGGCAGCCCGGCGAGCGCTCCCGCCAAGCCCAGCGCGACCATGTTGACCCACGCGCCCGCGATGCCTTTGGCCGTTTTCTTCAGCGGCAGCGCCACGTAGCGCGCGCCGGTGCCGGCGTAGATCGCGGGCGGTTCGCCTTCGTCGGCATCGCCGATGATCACGCTATTCGCATCGAGCGGGATCTCGTCGGCGAATCGGTGGATGTTGCCCCAGTCGATCGCCAGGAGCAGATCGAACGCATCGCCAAGGGTGTCGACCGGACGGTCCGCCAGTCGTAACAGCGCGGCCGCTTCGCCGCCGCGGATCTGCGGACCGCTGGTGCGGACCATCAGCCCGTAGCTGCCCGCCTTCGCCGCCGCCGTCAGCAGCAACGTGCCGGCCGTCATTACGCCGCTGCCGCCGCTGCCGGCGAGCGCGATCGAAACGGTCCGCGGCGCGCCGGCCGCGGACGAGCGCACCTGCCTGTCATCGCTCACATCGATCTCCCTCGGGGCCCATTACATCCGCGCCGCCGACCGGCCGGGTTTGACGCAGATCATTGAATCCGCAATGTGCTCGCGCAGCATTCGCATTTGAACTGGTAAATCGGTACCGCTATGCCAGAATAGCCCCGAGCGAACTGCCGGGTCAATCGGCAGGCGGCCAAGAAATGATCTGGCGCAAAGGGGGAGCTGTTCGATGGGCCTCGACGCATACCGCTGGCTGATGACCGCACCCAAGGCGCCGTTGGAGCGCGCGCACTTTGCCGCGCAGCCCGGCCCCGGCGAAGTCGTGGTCCAAGTCGCCGGCTGCGGCGTCTGCCACACCGACCTCGGTTACTACTACGACGGTGTGCGCACGAACGCGCCGCTGCCGCTCGCGCTCGGCCACGAGATCAGCGGCAGCGTGGTCGCTGCCGGCGCGGGCGCCGAACGCTGGCTCGGCAAGACGGTCATCGTCCCGGCAGTCCTGCCGTGCGGCGAGTGCGACCTGTGCCGGCGCGGGCTGGCACCGATCTGCCGCAGCCAGAAGATGCCGGGCAACGACGTGCAGGGCGGATTCGCCTCGCACATCGTCGTGCCGGGCCGCGGGCTGTGCGAAGTCGACCCGCAGCGGCTCGCCGCCGCGGGCCTGACGCTGCCGCAGGTGTCGATCGTCGCCGACGCGCTGACGACGCCCTATCAGGCGGTGCGGCGCGCGGGGGTGGAGCCCGGCTGCGTGGCGATCGTCATCGGCGTCGGCGGCGTCGGCGGCTATTGCGTGCAGGTCGCGCGTGCGTTCGGCGCGCAGGTCGTCGCCGTCGACGTGGACGATGCCAAGCTCGCGGCGATCGCGCCGCACGGCGCGGCGCTGACCTTGAACGCGCGCAACTTCGATGCCAAAGCGCTGAAAGCAGAAATCGCCGCGTTCGCGAAGAGCAACGGGCTGCGTTCGACCGAGTGGCGCATCTTCGAGTGCTCGGGCACCGCCGCCGGTCAGCTCACCGCGTTCGGGTTGCTGGTGCACGGGGCCACGCTGTCGGTCGTCGGTTTCACGATGGACAGGATCGAGGTGCGGCTGTCGAACCTGATGGCGTTCGACGCGCGCGCGATCGGCAACTGGGGCTGCCCGCCCGAGCACTACCCGGCCGCGCTCGACCTCGTGCTCGAAGGCAAGGTCGCGATCGAGCCGTTCGTCGAGCTGCATCCGCTCGACGACATCAACCGAGTGTTTGCCGCCGTGCACTCGCGCGAGATCCGCAAGCGCGCGGTGCTGGTGCCGTCCTGAACCCCACGAAGGATCCGCCCGCCATGCGCGAATTCAAGAACCACGACCTCGTCGACGACATCCGCAAGCCCGGCGTGCGCTACGAGAAGCGCCCCGCGCGCACGCCCGACGGCAAGGAAGTCGCCGGGCTGTACAACGCGTGGATCTGGCTCGACAACCCGAGCCAGTACAACTCGTACACGACCGACATGGTCAAGGGCGTAATCCTGGCGATGCGCGCGGCGTCCAACGCCCGCGACGTCAATTGCGTGGTGTTCACCGGCGTCGGCGACAAGGCGTTCTGCACCGGCGGCAACACCAAGGAATACGCCGAGTACTACGCCGGGCACCCGCAGGAGTACCGGCAGTACATGCGGCTGTTCAACGACATGGTCTCGGCGATCCTCGCCTGCGACAAGCCGGTGATCTGTCGCGTCAACGGCATGCGCATCGGCGGCGGGCAGGAGATCGGCATGGCGTGCGACTTCTCGGTCGCGCAGGATCTGGCGCGCTTCGGTCAGGCCGGGCCGAAACACGGCTCGGCGCCGATCGGCGGCGCGACCGACTTTCTGCCGGTGGTCGTCGGCGCCGAACGCGCGATGGCCGCATGCGTGCTGTGCGAGCCGTTCTCCGCACACAAGGCTTACCACATGGGCATCCTGAGCGACCTCGTGCCGGCGCTCAAGGTCGACGGCAAGTTCGTCGCCAACCCGCTCGTCGAAACGCAACGCATCGTCGACGAGTACGGCCGCTTCGTCTACGGCGAACCCAAGACCGGTGAGGCCGCGAAGGAAGGCAAGGCGCTGCTCGCGCGCGGCACGGTCGATCTGTCGCTGCTCGACGCCAAGGTCGAGGAGCTCGCCGCGAAGATCCTGCTGACCTTCCCCGACTGCACGACCAAGACGCTCGAGGAGCTGCGCAAGCCGAAGCTCGAAGCGTGGAACCGCAACAAGGAAGACTCGCGCGCGTGGCTCGCGCTGAACATGATGACCGAGGCGCGCGCGGGCTTCACCGCGTTCAACGAAGGCACGAAGGACGACCGCGAAGTCGACTTCGTGCTACTGCGCCAGAAGCTCGCCGCTGGCGAGTCCTGGGTCGGGCCGCTGCACGATTCGATCCAGCCGAGAGGCAAGCGATGAACGCGGAGGCTGTCATGTCGAGTCCGCGCAACGAGCGAGACATCTCAAGCGCAGCTGCACTTGAGATTCCTCCTCGCTTCGCTCGGCGGAATGACACGTTTCTGCGCGTGACCGTATGAGCGTGAAGGACTGGCTCGAACTCGACGGCGCGCTGCTGCGGCTGCGGCTGGCGCGGCCGCGCGCGAACATCGTCGACGCGCAGATGATCGCCGCGCTCGACGGCGCGCTGCTCGCGCATCGCGCCAACCACAAGCTGCGCGGCGTGCTGCTCGACGCCGAGGGGCCGAACTTCAGCTTCGGCGCGAGCGTCGAGGAGCACCTGCCCGCGCAGTGCGCGCAGATGCTGGCGTCGCTGCACGCACTGATCGTCGCGATGATCGAGTTTCCGGCGCCGATCCTGGTCGCGGTGCGCGGCCAATGTCTGGGCGGCGGACTCGAAGTCGCGCTCGCCGGCAGCCTGATCTTCGCCTCGCCCGACGCGCAGTTCGGCCAGCCCGAGATGAAGCTCGGCGTCTTCGCGCCAGCCGCTTCGGTGCTGCTGCCCTACCGCGTCAACCGGCCGATGGCCGAAGACCTGCTGTTCTCGGGCCGCTCGATCGGTGCGGAAGAAGCGCGCGCCGCCGGTCTCGTGCACACGGTCTTCGCCGATCCGGAGACGGCAGCACTCGCCTATTTCAACGACCACCTCGCCGGCAAGAGCGCCACCTCACTCGCCTGTGCGCTCGCCGCCGCGCGCGGGCCGATGATCCGCGACGTGCGCCAGCGGCTCGCCGAAGTCGAACGCCTGTACCTCGACCGCCTGATGGCCACGCGCGACGCCAACGAAGGCCTGACCGCCTTCCTCGCCAAGCGCCGTCCGCAATGGGAACACCGATAGGAGCACCGCGATGGCCGCGATCCCGCCCGTCGTCCAGATCGTTCAGCGCTGCGAGGCGCTGTTCGAGGATCTGCACTTCAATGCCGTCAAGGAATGGAAGGCGGCCGCGCCCGGCCGTAAAGCGATCGGCTACATGCCCGTGTACGTGCCGCGCGAGATCATCCACGCGGCGGGCATGCTGCCGGTCGGGATTCTGGGCGGCGGCGACCAGCTCGAGGTGATCCAGGGCGACGCCTACTACCAGAGCTACATCTGCCGCATTCCGCGCTCGACGATCGAGCTGGGGCTCACGGGTCGGCTCGACTGCCTCGACGGCATGCTGTTTCCGTCGATCTGCGACGTGATCCGCAATCTGTCGGGCATGTGGCAGATCCTGTTTCCGGACAAGTACGTCCGATACTTCGACGTCCCGCAGAACTACGAGGACGCGATCGGCGGCCGCTTCTACGTCCAGGAACTCGAAGTGTTGCGCGAGGACCTCGGGCGCGTGGCCGGCCGCGAGATCACCGACGACATGCTCAACGCGTCGATCGCCGTGTACAACGAGAACCGGGCGGCGATCCGTGAGCTGTACCGGTACCGCGCCGCCAAGCCTTGGCAGGCGCCGACCTCGGAGGTCTACCTGGTGCTGCGCGCCGGCATGGTGCTGCCGCCCGAGGAGCACACGCGACTGGTGCGCGACTACATCGCCGCCGCCGACGCCCTGCCGCGGCCGAAGCGCGACAACGCGCGCGTCGTCATCAACGGCACGTTCTGCGAGCAGCCGCCGCTGGCGCTGATCAAATCGATCGAGATGGCTGGCTGCTACATCGTCGACGACGACTTCATGCTGGTGCACCGCTGGCTGCTCGACGACGTGCCGACCGACGGCAAGCCGCTGGAGGAACTGAGCAAGGCGTTCCTGCACCGCTCGGCCACGACCGCTGCCAAGTACGACGTGCGGCGCGAGGACAAGGGTCAGTACCTGCTGCAGCAGGTCAAGCGCATGGGCGCCGAGGGCGTGATATTCGCCGCCCCTTCGTTCTGCGATCCGGCGCTGCTGGAGCGGCCGATGCTGCAGGACGTGCTCGCCCGGCACAAGATCCCGCACACCGCCTTCAAGTACGCCGAGAACACCGGCCAGATGGCGCCGATCCGCGAGCAGGCCGGCACGTTCGCGGATTCGATCAAGTTGTGGAGCGCCGCATGAGCCGATGCGAATCGAGCGCCGCCGTTGCCCTCCCGGTTAAAGACCATCGGGCGCAGGCTCCGGCACGGACCCGGCGGCGTCGCACGTCAGTCACAGGATTCCCGCTCTCGCGGGAAGGACGGAGGAACCTCCCATGACCGCCACCGCCGCGCTGCCCGCATCCACCAGGAAGCCGCAGAACGTCCAGAAAGAGGACGCGATGTGGCTGCAGAAGGAGCTGATCAACCGCAACTACCAGGAGCTCGCGCAGGCGCGCGCGCTCGGACGCAAGGTGTCGGCGACCTTCGTTCCGGGCAACTTGAACGAGCTGCTGATGTGCTTCGACTTCGCGCGCTCGCTGCCGGAAACGAACGCGCTGCAGAACGGCATGCGCAAGAAAAGCGGCAAGTTCATCATGGACGCCGAGCGCGACGGCCAGAGCGAGGACGTCTGCACCTATGTGAAAGCCGACCTCGGCATGATGCTCGGCGGCGAGGTCGGCCCCACCGGCGATCCGCTGCCGAAGCCCGACATCCTGCTGCTGTCCTACACCGGCTGCTTCACCTTCATGAAGTGGTTCGAGCTGATCCGCCACAAGTACGGCTGCGAGACGGTGATGCTGCACGTGCCGTACCAGGGCGAGGGCAGGATCAACCCGAACATGCGCGACTACGTGGTCAAGCAGCTCAAGGAGACGGTGATCCCCGCGCTGGAGCGCGTCTCGGGCGTCAAGTTCGACATCGACCGCCTGCGCCAGTACATGCGCGAATCGGCCAAGGCCGAAGAGGATCTGGTCGCCGTGCTGCAGAGCGCGAAGCACCGACCGTCGCCGATCGACGGCTACTTCGGCGCCGTCTACTACATCGGCCCGATCTTCACCGCGTTCCGCGGCACACCCGAGGCGACCGAGTACTACCGCGTGCTCAGAGCCGAAATCGAGCAGCGCGTGCGCGAAGGCCGCGGCCCGATTACGCCCGAAGGCGAGATGGGCGAGGAGAAATACCGCCTGGTCGTCGAGGGGCCGCCCAACTGGACCAGCTTCCGCGACTTCTGGAAGATGTTCTACGACGAAGGCGCGGTGGTCGTGGCCTCCACCTACGCCAAGGTCGGCGGCGTGTACGACTTCGGCTTCCGCCACGATCCGGACCGGCCGCTCGAGTCGCTCGCCGAGTACTGCCTCGGCTGCTACACGAACCTGAATCTGCCGTCGCGCATCGACATGATCTGCAGGTACATCGACGAGTACCAGGCCGACGGCCTGCTGATCAACTCGATCAAGAGCTGCAACAGCTTCTCGGCCGGCCAGCTTCTGATCCTGCGCGAAGTGGAAAAGCGCACCGGCAAGCCGGCGGCGTTCATCGAGACCGATCTGGTCGACCCGCGCTACTTCTCGGCGGCCAATGTCAAGAACCGGCTGGAAAGCTACTTCCAGATGGTCCGGCAGAAGCGCCTGGCGCACGCGAACGCACCGGCGCCGTTCGTGCCGATCGCGGCCGCGCATTGAGGTGCCATGGGCACGACACTGCATGTGACGCCCGGGACATGTCATCCCGAGCGCCAGCGAGGGATCTCGGACGCTCGGAGCGCGGAGATTCCTCACCTTCGGTTCGGAATGACAGCGGGCGCATGTCATCCCGAGCCGCGGGCGAGGAATCGCAAGCGCCGCGAGCTCGGCGTGGCAAGACGATAAGGAGTCGACGATGCGCTGCTTCATCGGCATCGACCTCGGATCGACCACCACCAAGGCGGTGGTCATCGACGAGAACCAGCACGTGCTCGGCCGCGGCATCACCAACTCGCGGTCGAACTACGACACCGCGGCGGCGGTCGCCAAGCAGGAGGCACTGGTTAACGGCCGCTTCCGCCTGTTCAGGCGCGCGCTGGCGGACACGAAAGCGCCGAACGGCGCACTCGACGCGTTCATCGGACAGCTCGAACGCGACTTTCGCGCCGAGCAGTACCTCGAGCAGCTCGGCGACCTCGAAGCGACCTGCCGGCGCAATCTCGCGACCGCGCACTTCGGCGACATGACGAAGGCCGTCGGTGAAGCGCTCGCCGAGGTGTTCAAGCGGCTGCACGCGGAAGCGCGCGCGCTGTTCGCGCCGGGTGCGAAGCGCAAGAGCGACTTCTTCCGCGACATCGCCGGCAGCCAGTATCTGGCGGTGGGCGAATCAGTCGCCAAGGACGCCGGCATCCGCTACGACTTCCTGCTTAACCTGTTCGACCGCTCGATCATCGAAGTCGAGAACCGCGTCTACGGCGACTCGATCCGCAGGCACCTGCTCGACGCGCTCGAGCACACCTTCGAAGTGCTGCCCGAGACACGCGCGCTGCGCGCCCGCATCGAGGCCCCGATCAAGGGGGTGCTCGACACCGAACTGGAGGAGACCTACATCGTCGGCACCGGCTACGGGCGCGCGCGGCTGCCGTTTTCCAAGGAGCACATCCGCTCCGAGATCCTGTGCCACGGCCTGGGCGCGCACGTGATGTATCCGGGCACGGCGACCGTGCTCGACATCGGCGGCCAGGACACCAAGGCGATCCAGGTCGACCCGCACGGCATCGTCGAGAGCTTCCAGATGAACGACCGGTGTGCGGCCGGCTGCGGGCGCTATCTCGGCTACATCGCCGACGAGATGAACATGGGCCTGCACGAGCTGGGCCCGCTGGCGATGAAGTCGACCAAGACGATCCGCATCAACTCGACCTGCACCGTGTTCGCCGGCGCGGAGCTGCGCGACCGCCTGGCGTTGGGCGACAAGCGCGAGGACATCATGGCGGGGCTGCACCGCGCGATCATCCTGCGCGCGATGTCGATCCTCGCCCGCAGCGGCGGCATCCGCAACGAGTTCACCTTCACCGGCGGCGTGGCGAAGAACGAAGCCGCGGTCAAGGCGCTGCGCGAGCTGGTCGAGGAAAACTACGGAAAGGTCACGATCAACATCGATCCCGATTCGATCTACACCGGTGCGCTCGGCGGCGCGACGTTTGCCTGGCGCGCGGTGGTCGAGGAAGGCAAGACTGCGGAGGCACGGCAATGACGATCACCATGGGCATCGACATCGGCTCGGGCGCGGTCAAGACCGTCCTGTTCCGCAACGAAGGCGACCGCCACGAATGGCTCGCCAAGCGCTGTGAGCGCATCCGGCGGCGCGATCCGATGACGCTCGCGCAGGAAGGCCGCGACGCCGTCCTCGCCGAAGCGGGGCTGGCGCCCGACGAGGTCGACTACATCGCCACCACCGGCGAAGGCGAGAACGTCAAGTTCGCCACCGGCCACTTCTACTCGATGACCACGCACGCGCGCGGCGGCGTGTATCTGGAGCCGCGCGCGCGCGCCGTGGTCGACATCGGCGCGCTGAACGGCCGCGCGATCTACGTCGACGAGCGCGGCAAGGTGCTGTCGTACAAGATGACCAGCCAGTGCGCGTCGGGCTCCGGCCAGTTCCTGGAGAACATCGCGCGTTACCTCGGTGTCGCGGTCGAAGAAATCGGCGCGCTGTCGCAAAGCTCGAAGAATCCGGAGAAGGTCAGCTCGATCTGCGCGGTGCTGGCCGAGACCGACGTCATCAACATGGTCAGCCGCGGCATCGCCACGCCAGACATCCTCAAGGGCATCCACCTGTCGATGGCCTCGCGCATCGTGAAGCTCTTGAAGGTCACCGGCATCAAGGATGGCATCGCGCTGCTGACCGGTGGACTGGCGCTCGACAGCGGACTGCTCGCGGCGATCCAGGAAGAGATGGCCAACGAGCGCGTCAACGTCACCGCCGTGTCGCACCCGGACTCGATCTACGCCGGCGCGATCGGCGCCGCGTTGTGGGGCGCGTACCGGCACGCGAAGCTCAACGAACTCGAGGCGGCCGCCGCCTGAGTTTTCGTCGAATCGAGGAGAACACCGATGGCACTGATGATCACCGACGACTGCACGGCCTGCGATGCCTGCGTCGATCCCTGCCCCAACGACGCGATCACCGCGGGCTCGCCGATCTATGTGATCGACCCGCTGAAATGCACCGAGTGCGTCGGCGCGCACGACGAGCCGCAGTGCAAGGACGTCTGCCCGGCCGACTGCATCGTGCCGAATCCGGACTTCCAGGAGTCAAGGGAAGAACTGCTCGCGAAATACGAGTCGCTGCACGGGTGACGGCGCGACCCCCGGCCATTCGTGCAGCCTGCGACTTGCGGGCGACGCACTCAGTCGCCGCCGGCCACGCGCTGCCCGGCGGTCCAGCGCCGCTGCGCGGCTCGCCGCACGGCGGGCATCAGCAGCAGGCGGATCGCGACGATCCCGAAGCGCGCCCAGCGCCAGTAGCGGCGGAACTTCGACCGCGCCGCTTCGTCGGTCGCGACTGCGCGTGTTTCCTGCGCGAAGCGCGTGGTCGCCGGGCCTAGCGGCTCGGCCTCGAGCGTCCAGACGATGTTGACCTGATCCGGTTGCGCGTACGCGGCGAACCGCTCCGGCGCAATGGGCGTGAACTTCACGTCGGCCAGCCACGGCTGACAGGTCGCGCCGCCGACGATCAGTCGACCGGGCACCTCGGCGAGCAAACCCCAGCCGAGCGAGCGCATCTCGGCCATCAGCCCCTGCGGCCGGCGGCGTGCGCTCGAACGCGCTCCCATGAGCCGCTCGCGCAACGTGAAGATCGCTCTGACGAGCGGCACGGACTGCAGGTCGAATTCGGTGGCAACCTGCATCACGACATCCGCGGGGGCATCGACGATGACTTCGAACCGCTCGCAGATGTCGGGCCGGGCAATGAAGCGGTCCAGCGGCGTGACGCGCGGGTTCATCGATCGCCCGCCCGCTCGCCGCTGCGTGCCGGGATCGGCGTCGCGCCAACCGACGACGCGCCGCAAACCCGCACACGAGCGGATCGGCGTCGCATCACGGCACGAAACACCCGTCGTCGACCGCCCGCCGCGCGAGCAGGAACGCCGCCGCGTTCCAGCTCTGGCCGGCCATGCCCATCGGCGCGAGCGTCCTTCCGTGAAACCACTCGGTGAAGCGCCAGTCGTCGAGGGCGTTGACCTGCGCCAGCTTCGCCAGCTCGCTGCGCGCGAGATCGGTCAGACCGAGCCGCGCCAGCGCGATCACCCAGAAGCCGCCGACGAACGGCCATACGCCGCCGTTGTGGTACTGGTGCGGGTGGTTCTGCCGGTGGCGCGCCATGTACGCGCGCCAGTGCGGATGCTTGGCGTCGATCGGATCGGTGACGACGCGGATCGGATACGGGTCGGATGCCTTCGCGGCGAGCAGCGCCTGCACGATCTCGTGCGCGCGCGCATCGCCCGCCAGCCCGCACAGGATCGCGAGCACGTTGCCGAACACGTCGCCCTCGTCGCCGGCGAACGACAGGTTGACGAAGCTCAGATACAGCCCGCGCGCGTGCCTGCCGCGCCGCGCGTAGTGGCGCAGCAGCCGCGCGCGCCGATACTCCGGCAGGTCGTCGCGGAACGGATGGAACAGGTGGTTGAAGTGATGGTGGGTTTCGTCCCGCTGCGGCAGCTCGAACAGCGTCTTCACGCGGTACCACAGCGCGTTCGTGTACAGCACGAAGCCCGAGCGCGGCATGATGTCGGCCCAGTCGCTCGCCTCGTTCTGCTGCAGCAGGAAGAAGCGCTGGTGCTCCTGCGCCAGCAGCCATTGCAGCGCGCGCCCGACGTTCGCCTGCCAGCGCTCGCGTGCGACCGCACCCCGGCGGCGCAGATGGTCGACCGCGATCAGCCACCACAGCGTCGCATCGATGCAGCCCAGGTACCAGAAGTCCGCGTCCCGGCCTTCGGGATCGACGTACTTCGGGATCTGGCCGTTCGGCGCCTGCGCCTGCGCGAGCGCGTCGAGGCTGGCGATCGCGCCTGCTTCGAGCGCCGCCACCCCGCTGGCGGCCATCGCCGGCACGCACACGCCGGCGTCGCGCGCGAAGATGCGCGTGTAGCAGCGCTTCTGCGCCGCGGCGCTGCGCCGCGCGGCGAGGATACCTTGCGGCGTTAGGTTGGATTCGAGCAAGCGCAGCGCTTCGCGCGTACAGGCTTCGATCGCGTCGATCATCCGCCCCGCGCTCACCCGAGTTTGTAGCCGAACCTGCGCAGAAGCTGCTTGCGCGCGGCGATGTCGGTTTCGGACTCGACACCTTTGCTCTTTTCACCGTCGATCACGCCGAGGATGCCGCGTCCGCCTTCCGTTTCGGCGACGACGACCTCGACCGGGTTGGCGGTGGCGCAGTAAATGCCGCACACCTCGGGCACGGCCTTGATCGTGTTCAGCACGTTGAGCGGGAACCCGCCGCTCAGAAACACGATGAAGCAGTGTCCGCAGGAAAGCGCCAGCGCGTTTTTCTTCGCCAGTTCGATCAGCGCCTCGTCGTTGCCGCTGAAGCGCACCAGCGACGGGCCGCTCGCCTCGCAGAAAGCGAGGCCGAACTTGATCTGCGGCACGGTCTGCACGATCGCTTCGTGCAGGTCCTCGACGGTCTTGATGAAGTGCGACTGGCCGAGGATGAAGTTGAGATCGCCCGGCTTGTCGATGCGGACAGTGGTCAGTTGCATGGCTTGCCTCCTTCGCGCGAGCAGGCGCGAGCATAGGCCACGGTAGATAGGACGCGGTTACTGCGCCGACCGGCGCGGGCGATCGCGACCGGTCGCGGCGCAGTGCGCCCGCGCATCCGGTGGCGCAGATTCTGGCTCGGACTCCGACGCACATCTTGGCCCCGACGCGAGCGGCGGCGCTTGATCCGCGGCGCGCCTGTCGCGCGCAGCGCGGCCACAGAGGCGGCGGCCTCGGAAGGCGTGGGCCTTTCTACCGGGCGGGGCCCGCTGGCGTCGTTGCGCGGTGCTGGCTGCGGCCGCCCGCCTGCGGCGGACTTCGCGTGCGCCGCGCGCACGTTAACCTGCGCCGAAACGCAGGCGCCTTCTTGGGCCCCGCCTGTCGACCTGATATGTCTCGGCCCGGCGGCCGGGTGTGCGTGGCCGGCGACCCGCTCGCGACGAATTCCGCGCGCCTTCTCAGGCGAGTGTCTTGACGAAAGCGAGCCGCTGCGACGGTGCGAAGCCGCAGCCGTACAGGAAACCCAGCAGCGCCAGGTCGCGCGGCGCGGCGATCGTCTCGACGCGCTCGACGCGCAGCGCGCCCAGGTTGGCGAAGAGCTGCGACAGCAGCGCATGGCCGACGCCGCGCTGTGCGTAATCGGGATCGACGCCGATCGTGTCGATCACCGCGACCGGCTCGGTGCGGCCGTAGTCGCCCAGGTCGGTACGTGCCATCAGATAGCCGACGACCGCGTCGTCGAGCCGTGCGACGAGCGACACGCGGATCGCCGAATCGTCGAGCGCCTCGGCCAGTTGCGCGCGCATATAGTCGGTGCGGTCGCGGCCGGTCAGCGCGCGGTCGATGCGTACGATCGCGGGCAGATCGTCGGCCGTCATCGAACGCAGGTCGGCGCGGTCGCGCGCGAGCTTCTCGTAGTCGTTGCCCGCGGGTGCACCGTAATCGATCTCGCGGCGCGGCTCGGCGCTCTCGGGCTGGCCGGTGGCGGCATCGCGCTCGGGGCGATAGCCGCCGCCGCCGACCGGGCAGTCAACGATGCGGTCCGGTGCGAGCGCGAAACCGGTCGCGTCGAACCAGCGCAGCATCGCATGATCGTTCCACGCGGCCGCCGTGCGCAGCTCGGCCACGCCCTTGCGCCGCCCGTACTCGACCAGGGTGTCGAGCAGCCGGGTACCGATGCCGCGGCCCTGCGTGTCCTGCCGCACACCGACCAGTTCGATGCGCAAAGCGGGTTCGGTTCGCCCGAACTCGCCGCGCAGCACGCGCCCGAGGATGTAGCCCGCCAGTCCGTTCGCGTCGGTTGCCGCGAACTGCGCATGCCTGGCGGGTTCGCGCAGCGCGGCGTCGAGCCGGCGCCGGATGTAGGCGCGACGCGACCGCCCGGCGATCGACCGGTCGATCGCGACGACCGCGTCCAGATCGCCTGGCTGCAGCGCGCGGATCGTCGATGGCACCGTGCCACGGGCTTCGTTCATCGATGGGCTCCGGGGTGGCTCGCTCAGGACGCCGCGTAGGCCAGCGCCAGCGCGCGGTCGGCGTCTTCGTCGAGCAGGTCGGCCAGCAGCGGCAGCAGCGCCGACTCTTCCTTGTGGATGTGCGCGGCCAGACGCTCGACCAGCTCGAGCGCAAGCCGCTTCAGCGCATCCCACCCCGAATCGTCGAGCGTGCCCGCCCCGGCGCGCGCGATCAGCGGTGCGAGTTCGGCGGCAACCGCGCGGATCGTTACGTGCTCCTCGGCCAGCAGCGCGGCGAGGTCGCCCTCTCCGGAATCGACCATGCGGCCGAACAGCTCGCGCTCCTCGAAGCCGAAATGGCGGTCGACCTCCCGCGCAAGGTGCGCGCCGAGCGTGCGCACCAACGCGACCAGTTCAGCGTCGCGGCGCGGTGCGCCCGCGAATGCCTGCTCGACGCGTCCGAGCAGATCGAGGTTGGCGTAGTGCTCGCGGTGGAGCAGCGTGCCCGTGTGCCGGTCCAGGTTCATGGCGCGGATCATATCGGTACTGCGATACCGATTTGATTGATGCAGATCAGACCGGCGCAGGCGCGTCCGCGAGTCCGCCGCGCCCGCGGGCGGCGCGGGCCAGCCCGGCCATTTCGCAAGGTCGCCCCCGGATGCGTGGATCGACCTGCTTCGACCGGTATCTGCAGCGCTCGGGCGGCAATCCGGTCGGAGTCGCCGAGGCTGCGCGGCTCACCTGGCAAATGAGCGCTGCGGCTGCGCGCTGATCCTGTGCACAAGTGCTTACGAAGGCGGGCGGCGATTCGACTGCGTCCGACCGGCGCATGGGCTTTGCCCGCCGCTGCGCGGCTTCACGCCGGCGGCGCGGGCATGAGCCTGCGCTACCGCTTCGCTGTCTGCGGCGCGAGTCCCGCGCCCCTCGTAAAGTGTCCAAGCCAGAACCTATCTCAACCCCCGGCGGTCGCGTTGCGACGAGAAGCGGGTGCGGACCCGGCGCGAAGGACAGTCGCCGCGCCCACGACCGAGGGCGCCAAGACCGCAGACGCACCCACCGCGGCCAGGCCGCCGCGGGGCGTTCTCCGGCTCGCCCGACGCGCGCGGCGCGTGCCCGGCGTCGACCCCCGCTGGGCGGGA
>JBBIQI010000026.1:0-23666 GCA_037442465.1 Burkholderiales bacterium | reverse complement strand
GCCGCCAGCGGCGCGGCGGCGCGACCGGGTGTCGCCGCGCGCGGCACCGCGCGTGCCGGTGTGGCGGTGGACGCGGCCGCTTCCTCGATCGCCTTCGAGGACATCGGTGCGGCGAGCGTATAGAGCGAGATCGCGATCCAGCCGGCGACGAAGCTTGCCGGCAGCAGGCGTATCGCCGCAGCGCCGAGCCCGCGGCTGACGACGCTGGCCGACTGGAACAACGGCGTACGGCCGAAGCGCCGGTGCAAGGCGTCTTCGAGTTCGCGTTGCTGCGAACGCAGCGCGTGCAACGCATCGCATCCGCCGCGTAGCGCCAGAGCGACGAGCACGGCGACGAGCGCAGCGAAGAGCGCCAGACCGGCCAGCAGCAGCCGCTTTGCGTGCAGCGGCGTCGACCAGCCGAGCACCAGCACGATCAGGTAGGCGTTCAACAACAGCGCCTGTGACAGGATCAACCAGTTCAATTGCTGGCCAGACACGGCCTGCTCCGCCTGCAACGCGTGCTGGACGCGGTCGAGCTCGCGTTCTATCCGCGTTCGCTCTTCGTGCGCGGGTGCGGGCTCGGTCCGTGGGGCGCCGGCGGCGTCGATGCGCAAGGTGGTGCGCGGTGCATCGGCTTTCGGTTCCAGCGCGGCAACGATGCTCATGACGGGTCTTCTCGGCAGCTCGGGTGTCGCGAGTTTCGCCACCGCAGCGGCAGCCGGCATCCACCGATCGGCGGACGTCGCTCACCCGTGCCGGCTCCGCCGATCGGCCGAGCGCGTGTTCAGCCGATGCGCGGTCGATCGGCGGCGCGAGCTGCGCCGCTGCGCTGCAAGCGCACGTGGCGAAGAAAATTGCGGCGCGGCGGGCCGCTCATCGGCTCCGGCTCGCGCCGCCAAGTGGAGACAGTCGTTGTGCCGGCCGTGCCGCTACGCGGCGGCGCGAAACTCGGCGAAGTCGTCCTCGACGAAGAGCGACGGCTCGCGCGCGGCCGGTCGCGTGTGCACATCGAGCCGCAGGGTCAGGCAATACGCCGCGCCGCCCGCGCGGTTGAACGAATCGAGCGCGACCACGTGCGGCCGGTAGCCGCGCTCGGTCAGCGCGCCGCGCAGCGCATCGCTGGCGTAGCACAGCACGACGTCGCGCCCGAGGCAGACCGAGTTCACGGCAAGATGGTGCGCATCCTCGTCACCGGCGACGATCAGCTTGTCGCGGCCGACCAGTTCCTCGATCAGGCCGAAGCTTTTCGGTGCGAACGCCGGCCGGTAGGCAATGACCTCGCCGCCGGCCAGCGCGCACAGGCAGGTGTCGAGGTGATAAAAGCGCGCATCGACGAGCTCGAGTGCGACCGTCGGCACCGCGTAGGTCTCGGCGAGCACGTACTGCATCTCGAAGCTGGAGCGCTGGCCATGGCCGGTCCACAACACGCCGCGCGCCGCGTCCCAGATCGCGTCGCCCGCGCCTTCGAAATGCAGCTTGGCCGGTGTCTCGACGATCTCGTCGATCGCTCCGCGCGCGCGCAATGCCTGGAAGAACGCGCGGTCGTGCGGCTCCTCGCCCTGCCGCTCGGGGCACAGGAAGCGCGCGAGCAAGGCCTTGCGGTCGAGCACGACCGCGGCATTCGCGGTAAAGACCATGTCCGGCAACCCGGGCTGTGGCGGCTGGACGTCGATCTGCGCGCCGAGCCGTTCGTAAGTGGACTTCAACTGCTGCCAGCCACGCCGTGCCTCCTGCGCGAGCCGGTCCGCGGACACGGACCACTGCGCGGGGTCCATCCACGGATTGATGCGGTAGCTGACTTCGAAGTGATCCGGCGCGCACATCACCAGGTGGGCGCGGGGCTGGCTGCCCGATCGACGCTGTTCTTCGTGCACGTCTTTTCTCCTCCGTGTTGCGATTCTCGGCAGTGCGGCGTCGTCCTTTTCGCGCGGCGGCGCCGGTTCGAACTCGCGCAGGGTCTCGACGAAGACGTCCAGGCCCCAGTCGAGCGCTTCGCGCGAGATCGTCAGTGGCGGCGCGAAGCGGATCACCGTCTCGTGCGTCTCCTTCGACAGCACGCCGCGTTCGGCGAGCCGCTCGACCACGCGGCGCGCGCTGACCCGGCGCGGATCGAGTTCGACGCCCGCCCACAGTCCGCGGCCGCGCACGGCGACGACGAGCGCGCTGTCGAGCGCGCGCAGCCGCGCGAGAAGATGCGCGCCGAGCGCGGCACTGCGCGCGACCAGCCCTTCGCCTTCGATCACGCGCAACGCTTCGAGCCCCACCGCGGCAGCGAGCGGGCCGCCGCCGAAGGTCGAGCCGTGGCTGCCGGGCTCGAACATGCGCATCACGTCGTGCGTTGCCACGAAGGCGCTCACCGGCAGCAGACCGCCGCCGAGCGCCTTGCCGAGGATCACGCCGTCCGGTTTGATGCCCTCGTGCTGGAACGCGAACCAGCGTCCGGTCCGGCCCAGGCCCGACTGGATCTCGTCGAGGATCAGCAGCACACCGCGCTCGTCGCACACGCTGCGCGCGGCGCGCAGAAAACCGTCGGGCGGAACGACGATGCCGGCTTCGCCCTGGATCGGTTCGATCAGGACGGCGCAGGTGTTATCGTCGATCGCCGCGGCGAGCGAGTCGATGTCGCCGAAGTCGAAGTGCCGGAAGCCGGGGGCGAACGGGCCGAAGTCGGCGCGGTAGGCGGCCTCGGTCGAGAAGCCGACGATCGTCGTTGTGCGTCCGTGAAAGTTTCCGCGGGCGACGACGATGTTCGCCTGGTCGGCGGCGATGCCCTTGACGCGATAGCCCCAGCGGCGTGCTGCCTTGATCGCGGTCTCGACCGACTCCGCGCCACCGTTGGCGGGCAGCGCGCGATCAAGTCCCGTCAACTGGGTCAGGCGTTCGAGGAAGGGGCCGAGCTTGTCGTTGTAGTAGGCGCGCGAGATGACCGCGACGCGCTGCGCCTGTTCGGTCAGCGCGCGGACGAGCCGCGGATGCGCATGGCCGTGGCTGACCGCCGAGTACGCGCTCATGAAGTCCAGGTAGCGCCGGCCGCCGACGTCGGTCAGCCACTCGCCGCGGCCGAGCGAAAGCACGACCGGCAACGGATCGTAGTTCGCCGCAGCGACGCGGCGCTCGAGTTCGATGGCCTGTTGCGCAGAGCGGTCAGGCGCTTGCATGGCAGCCCTTCGGGACGGATCGTTGCGCGCCAAGTGTAGGCACGCGCGGTCGCAGCGGCGGCGAATTCGCGCTGCGGCGTTTGCCGACTATGTCGTGCGCGCCTGCGCGTACCGCAGCTTCTGCAGTTTCGCGTGCTGCAGCGCGGCGAGCGCTTCGCGCCAGGCGAATATTCCGGTTGGCGCGGACGGTCGCCGGCAATAGCATGCCGCGCATGATCTCGACCGCCCCGCTGAACGCGGGCCACCCCGCGCTCGCGCCGCTGATCGCAGCGGGGTTCGGGGCCGATCGCATCGAGCGCGTGCTGCGCTTCTACGACGAGCCGCACCGCCGCTATCACGATCGGCGCCACCTGCTCGAGATGTTCGACGCGGCAGTGGCGCTCGAACTGCCGCTGACGGCGCCGCAAGCGCTCGCGGTCCTGTTTCATGACGCGATCTACGTTCCGGGCGCGGCGCGCGGGTTAAACGAGACAATGTCGGCGCAGTTGTTGCGCGTGTACGCGGCGGGGCTGGCCGCGCCGGCGGTCGAGGCCGCCTGCGCGATCGTTACCGATACGGCCGAGCACGTCGCGCGCAGCCGCGCGGCGCGGCTCGTGCTCGATCTGGACCTGATGCGGCTGGCCGCGCCGCGCGAGGACTTCATCCGTTATTCGCGCGAAGTCTTCGCCGAGCAGCGGCCGCTCATTCTGATCGACGACGACGACGACGCGTGGGACTTCTTCGCGCGCCGGCGTGTGCAGTTTTTCGAGCGCCTGCTCGAGCGGCCCGCGATCTTCTGTCTACCCGTGTTTCGCGAGCGCTTCGAGGCCGTCACGCGCAGCAATCTGCGCGAGTCGATCGAATGGGTCAGGGCAGCGGATAGCCACGGAATGCCTTGACCGTCTGCAGTTCAGGCTTGGACGCGATGCGCTCGACGCCGAGCGTCGGGTCGTCGGTCCACGCGTTGGTCAGTTCCCGGTAGTGGTCGAGGCTGCGGCAGGCCAGCCGCAGCACGTAATCGCAACTGCCGGAGACCAGAAAGCACTCGATCACCTCGTCGCAGGCGCGCATGCGCTGCTCGAATCGTGCGTGGGTGGCCTGGCTCTGGTCGCGCAGCGAGACTTCGACGATGATCGTCAGCAGCCCGCCGAGCTTGCGCGGCTCGATGAGCGCCATGTAGCCGCTGATCACGCCGGTGCGCTCGAGCCGCCGCACGCGTTCGAGGCAGGCGCGCGGGCTCAGCGCCACCTTCTCCGACAGCGCCTGATTGGTGATGCGCCCGTCGCGCTGTAGGATCTCGATGATCTGCCGGTCGATGCGGTCGAGGCTGTTCATGGGCGCGCAGGATAGCGGGTCGCCGCCTGCGGGCCCACTTGCCGCTACCATCCGCCCGCGGAGTGCGCATGCCTGTCTTCGATCCCGAAGCCCTGAATCCCGGCGTCACGCGCGGCGAAGTCGCGGCGTGGGCCTGCTACGACTTCGCCAACTCCGGCTACACGACGGTCGTGCTGACGGCCGTGTTCAACGCTTACTTCGTCGGCGTCGTCGCGGCGGGGATGGCGCATCCGACGACGGTGTGGACCTGGGTGCTGGCGGTATCGAACGCGCTGGTCATGGCGGCGATGCCGTTGATCGGTGCGTACGCCGACCTGCGCGCGCGCAAGAAGTGGCTGCTGGCGCTGTCCACCGGTGGCTGCGTGGCATCGACCGCGGCGCTCGCGCTGGCGGGTCCGGGTGACGTCGTGATCGCCGCGGCGGCGATCATCGTGTCGAACTTCTTCTTCATGACCGGCGTGGCGCTGATCGCGGCGTTCCTGCCGGAACTGGCGCGACCGCAGGCGCTTGGCCGCGTGTCCGGCTGGGGCTGGAGCTTCGGCTACGTCGGCGGTCTGCTTGCGCTGGGACTGTGCCTGGGCTATGTCGTGTGGGCGCGCGGGCAGGGTGCGACGGCGCAGCAGTTCGTGCCTGTCACGATGCTGATCGTCGCCGGCGTGTTCGCGCTCGCCGCGATCCCGACGCTGCTCGTGCTCAAGGAGCGGGCGCAGCCGCAGTCCGGCGCGGACGTCGGCGGCTATGTCGCGGCGGCTCTGCGCCGGCTGTGGCGCACGCTGCGGGAGGCGGGCCGCTATCGGGACTTCGCGATGCTGCTGGCGTGCGGCGCTTTTTATCAGGCGGGCGTGACGGTCGTGATCGCGCTGGCGGCGATCTACGCGCAGGACGTGATGAAGTTCGGCTTCGAGCAGACGATGCTGCTGGTGTTGATCGTCAACGTCACTGCGGCGCTCGGGGCGTTCGGTTTCGGCTACGTGCAGGACGCGATCGGCCATCGGCGCGCACTCGCGCTGACCCTGCTCGCGTGGCTGGCGATGACGTGGGTCGCCGCGGTGGCGACGACCGAGACGATGTTCTGGGTGGCGGCGAACCTGGCGGGACTGGCGATGGGATCGAGCCAGTCGGCCGGGCGCGCGCTGGTCGGCCTGTTCGCGCCGTCGCACCGGCTTGCCGAGTTCTACGGGCTGTGGACGCTCGCGACCCAACTGGCGGCGATCGTCGGCCCGCTGACCTACGGGGCGGTGATGCTGGCGACCGGCAATCAGCACCGGCTCGCGATCCTCGTGACCGGGGGGTTCTTCGCGGTCGGACTGCTTCTGATCGCCGCAATGAACATCGAGCGCGGCCGGCAGGCCGCACTCGCGCCCGACTGATCCTACGCGCCGAGCGCCGCGATGCCGGCCCGCGCGATCTGTGCGTCCTCCGAGGACTTGACGCCCGAGACGCCGACCGCGCCGATCGTCTGCCCGTCGATCGCGATCGGCACGCCGCCTTCGAGCATGCCCGCCAGCGGCGCCGACAGAAAGGCGGTGCGACCGTTGTTGATCATGTCCTCGTACACCTTGGTCTCGCGCCGGCCCAGCGCCGCGGCGCGTGCCTTCTCCGGGCCGATGTAGGCGGAGATCGGCGCCGCGCCGTCGAGCCGCTGCAGCCACAGCAGATGGCCGCCGTCGTCGACGATGGCGATCGTCACCGCCCAGTTGTTCTTCTTCGCTTCGGCCTCGGCGGCTGTGGCGATCCTGCGTGCATCGTCGTGCGTGAGCACTTTCTTGGTCTGCATGGGCGTTCCTCCGATGAGTCCGTCATGAGTTCGCGATTCGGTCGCGCAGCCGGTACCAGACGATGCCAAGCCACTCGCGCAGCGCGATATGCGACACGCGCAGGCTCTCGGCGTTCGGGATCAGGTGCAGGGCGCGGAACGGGGCCTGCCCCAGATAGCCGGTCGGTGCCGGCGTGACACGCAGTCCGTGCCGCTCGAACGCCGGTTGTGCGCGCGGCATGTGCCAGGCGTCGGTGACCAGCAGCACGTGCGTGACGCCGGCCGGCAGCAGCAGGGCGGCCGACAGCCGCGCGTTGTCGTACGTGGTGTCGCTGGCCGCTTCGACCCAGCGCGGCGCAACGCCGAATTCGTCGCGCAGGGCGTCGCGCATCAACTCGGCTTCCGCGACGTGGCCGCCACCCGGCTTGCCGCCAGTGACCAGGACCGGCAGGCCCGTTTCGTGGGCCAGGCGTGCGCCGTAGCGCAGACGCCCGAGCGTCAATGCGCGCACCGTCTCGCCGCCCCACTCGGGCGCGCCGCGGCTGCGGCCGGCGGCGAGAATCACGATCGCCTGTGCGCCGCTGGACCTGGCATCGGCAAGCGGCGCGGATTCGAGCGTGCGGATCAGCCGCCGCGCTGCGACATCGGTGCCGAGAACGAGCAGGCCGGCCAGCGCGGCGGCCGCCAACCCGAGTCCGAGCCGGCGCGCGCGCCGCGGCCATACCAGCCCCAGCAGGGCCAGCGCGACGAGCGACGTTGGCGGCAGGGCGAGTGCGGCCAGCGCGTACGACAGCGTTTCGATCATCGCGCGCCGACGAACGCCGCTAGCGGCCGGCGACGGCAGCGCGGATCTGGTCCAGTGCGGTCGGGTCCTCGATCGTCGTTAGGTCGCCCGGGTCGCGCCCTTCGCAGATCGCCTGGATCGAGCGGCGCAGCAACTTGCCGGAGCGGGTCTTCGGCAGCACGCTGACGAAGTGAACACGCGCCGGCCGCGCAACCGCGCCGAGCTGCGAATCGACCGTCTTCATCACCTCGCCCTCGTGCGCGAGTTTCAGCTCCGGTGTGGCGATTCTTGCGGCTTCCTTGACGACCGCAAACGCGACTGCCACCTGACCCTTGAGCTGATCGGCGACGCCGACCACGGCCACCTCGGCGATGTTCGGGTGCGAGCTGATCGACTCCTCGATCTCGCGCGTGCCGAGCCGGTGGCCCGCGACGTTGATGACGTCGTCGGTGCGGCCGAGGATGAAGTAGTAGCCGTCTTCGTCGCGAATGCCCCAGTCGAAGGTCGAATAGACCTGGCGGTTGGGAACGCTGGTCCAGTAGGTCTTGACGAAGCGCTCGTCGTCGCCCCATACGGTGGACATGCAGCCCGGCGGCAGCGGCCCCTCGATGCCGACCACACCCTTCTGATTGGTGCCGACTTCCGAACCGTCCAGCTCGCTGTAGAGCCTGACGTCGTAGCCGTAGCAGGGCAGGCCAGGCGAACCGAACTTCGATGGCAGCGGCTCCACGCCGCGGGCGATCGCCAGGATCGGCCAGCCGGTCTCGGTTTGCCAGTAGTTGTCGATCACGGGTTTGCCAAGCCCGTCCGCGATCCAGCGCGCCGTCGGTTCGTCGAGCGGCTCGCCGGCGAGGAACAGCAGCCGCAGGCTCGACAGGTCGTACTTTCTCAACAGTGCCGGATCCTGCTTCTTCAGCACGCGGATCGCCGTCGGCGACGAGAACATCGTCGTCACCTTATGCTGTTCGACGATCTTCCACCAGATGCCGCCGTCGGGGCGGATCGGCGTGCCTTCGTACATCACGGTGGCCATGCCGGCGATCAACGGCCCGTACACGATGTACGAGTGCCCGACCACCCAGCCGATGTCGCTCGTGGAGAAGTACGTTTCCCCGGCGTTGCCGCAGAAGATGTGCTTCATCGACGCCGCCAGCGCGACCGCGTAGCCGCCGGTGTCGCGCTGCACGCCTTTCGGCTTGCCGGTGGTGCCGGACGTGTACAGGATGTACGAAGGCTCGCTCGATTCGAGCCATTCGCACGGTACCTCGTCGTTCATGTGCGCGGCGCGCAGCGTCGCGTAGTCCAGATCGCGCCCGGCGACCAACGGCAGCTCCGCGAGACCGCGGTCGACCAGCACGACCTTGCCCGGAGGAAACTTCGAAAGCCGAATCGCCTCGTCGAGCAGCGCCTTGTACGGCACCGGCTTGCCCGCGCGCGAACCGGCGTCGGCGCTGACGATGACCTTCGGCTTGGCATCGTCGATGCGGGTGGCGAGCGAAACCGACGCGAAGCCGCCGAAGACCACCGAATGAATCGCGCCGATGCGCGCGCAGGCGAGCATCGCGAACATCGCCTCGGGGATCATCGGCATGTAGATCAGCACGCGGTCACCGCGCCCGACCCCCAGCCCTTTGAGCATGCCGGCGAAGCGGTTGACTTCGCGGTAGAGCTGGTTGAACGTGTAGGTCTTTTCCTGGTCCGTCTCGGTCGAGACGTAAATCAGCGCGTTGCTGTCGCCGCGCCTGGTCAGATGCCGGTCGACCGCGTTGTGACACAGATTCGTGGTGCCGCCGACGAACCATTTCGCGAACGGCGGCCGCGAGTAGTCGAGTACGGCGTCGAACGGCTTACGCCAGTCGATCAGCGCGGCCTGCTCGCGCCAGAAGCCGTCCCTGTCGCGGATCGATCTAGCGTGAAACTCCTTGTACGTCGTCATTGCGTGCTCCCTCCGGCCGTGTGGCTTGTAGTTCGCGCTGCTGGCGCACGAGCTTCAGCAGCGGGTTGATCTGGTCGAGCAGCCGCGGCAGGTGCGGCACGACCTCGCTTGCGCGGCCGGCGCGGATCAGCGCCAGCGCAAGATTGATGTCCATGGCACCTTCGTCGGGACGCGCCTCGAGGGCGCCCGGCGCCACGCCTTCCGCCGTGCCCAGAATGATCCGCCGCGAGCGGCTCGACTGCGCCTGCTGGGCGCGCTTCTGCGCGAGCATCCGCAGCTCCTCGGCGCCGCGCCGCAGCTCCTCGGACAGCGTCGCCACGCCGATGCAGGTCCAGACCTCGACGCCGGGGCCGGCGGCCTCGACGTTTTCCAGCACTTTGCGCAGCCGCGCGGCGACGCGCAGCACGCCCGACAGACCGTTCGCCTGGGTGGCGACGCAGAACTCGAAACGGTCCGACCGCGTGCCGAGATCCTCCAGCCGGATCGACGCCGCGAGCGCGCGGCCGACCAGCTTGACGCGCTGCTCGATCTCGCCCTCCCAGGTCTCCGATTTCGGCATCGACAGTTCGACGCGCACGCAGATGACCGCCACGTCGGTCAGATTGCGGCGCGCGTACGAGATGAGTTTCTCGACCTGCTTGTCGAAGAAGGGCAGGTTCAGAAGCTCGGTGTCCGGGTCGACCGTGCGCGCGGACTCGAGCGAGGCCTGGCTTTCCTGCAGCGCTTCGCGCGTGGCGGAAAGCCGCACCAGCACCTCCAGCCGCGAGATCAACTCGGCCGCGCCCGCGCCCTTCTCGATGAAATCGGTCGCACCCATCGAGGCGGCGCGTTCGCGTTCGGCGACTTCGTCTTCGGCCGAGATCACGATCACCGGCATATCGCGGATGCGCTGCACCTTCGAGCTGCGCACGCGCGTGAGCAGTTCGAAGCCGTCGACTTTGGGCATCGTCAGGTCGGTGATGACGACGCGAATCGACGCATCGAGCAGGATCGCCTGCCAGGCGGCTTCGCCGTCGGTGACCTCGCGGATTTCAAAACGGTCGCGAATGTGTTGCGTGATCGACGCGCGCACGATGCGCGAATCGTCGGCGATCAGCACACGCGCCTTCGGCGCGCCGGCAGGAGTGGGGGCCATGGTCTCGCTGGCCACGCGTTCACCGCGGATTTCTTTGAACGGAGCGCGCGCGTCGCGCGCCGCAGAGTCGAGTCGGCAATTTACCGGAATTGCGCGATGTAAGCGCAGGAAAGGACTGGGTTTTCCCCGCGCTATCGGCTATCTTCGACGCGTCCTGAAGCGTTCCCATGCGCTCGCCCATCACGCATTCACGGAACTGGCGCCGCATCGCGCGCACGAGCGCGGGTGTCGCCGCGCTGCTGTTGGCGCTCGCCTGCACCGTCTCGAGGGCGCAGACCGTCGACGAGCGCGGCGCGCTCGCCGGTGCCGATATCGTGCTGAGGGCGCTTGCCCAGGTCGGCGTGCCGTACCGCCATGGCGGCGAGGAGCCGAGTCGCGGCTTCGACTGCAGCGGGTTGGTGCGTTACGTGTTCCGTGACGCGCTTGGAGCCGAACTGCCGCGTCGCTCGGAGGAGTTGGGCCGCCGCGGGGGCGTGATCGAGCGCGAGCGGCTGCAGCCGGGGGATCTGGTTTTCTTCAACACGCTCGGTCGCGCGTTTTCGCACGTCGGCATTTACATCGGCGACGGCCGTTTCGTGCATGCCCCGGCGCGACGCGGACAGGTCCGGATCGAGTCCCTCGACGAGCGTTACTGGTCGAGTCGCCTCGATGGCGCGCGCCGGATCATGGCCGCGGGCGAAACCGCGGCGGATCCGCCGGCGCCGGTCAGGAGCGTCGACGATCCGCTTTGGCGTGGGTCGTGACGGTCGCCCGGCGGCGGCTGTCCGTGCCGCTGCAGCGATCCGTAAGTGATTGAACCATCGAAGGAACGGGGCAATCCGGCAGCGGCGGACGTAGACCGCGGCGCGACGTTTGACGACGATCAAATGAGAATAAGTTGCATTTGAGAATTGTTCGCGATAAAGTCCCGCTGCCGTGCTTGCCGGGCCGCACGATGCGTCGACGCCGGACCAGCCCGGCGGCTTCCGTTGACGAAAGGGACTGCGAAACATGAAGCGAACGACCGAAACGAACCGCGCCGAACTCTGGCTCGAACGCGGCCTGCGCTGGACTTTCGCGCTCGGGCTTGTGCTGGGTGTGGCGGCGCAAGCCACGGATGCGCAGGCGCAGGACAAGGTGCTTAACCTGTACTCGGCGCGTCACTACCAGACCGATGAGGCGCTGTACGCGAACTTCACCAAGCAGACGGGGATCAAGATCAACCGCATCGAGCTGGGCGACGAGCAGCTGCTGCAGCGGTTGAAGAGCGAAGGCGCGAACAGTCCCGCCGACGTGGTGCTGCTGGTCGATGCGGCCCGGCTATGGCGCGCGCAGAACGACGGGCTGTTGCAGCCGATTCGCTCGAAGATCTTAGAGGAACGCATCCCCGCCAATCTGCGCTCCGAGGACGGCACGTGGTTCGGCTTTTCTACCCGAGCGCGCGTGATCGTCTACAACAAGGCGACGGTAAAGCCCGAGGACGTCGACACGTACGAGAAGCTGGCCGATCCGAGGAACAAGGGCAAGGTCTGCACGCGCTCCGGTTCGCATCCGTACATGCTGTCGCTGATCGGCGCAATGATCGAGCGACTGGGCGAAGCGAAGACCGAGGAATGGGCGCGCGGCATGGTCGCCAACATGGCGCGGCCGCCGCGTGGCGGCGACACCGATCAGATCCGCGCGGTCGCGAGCGGCGAGTGCGGCGTGGCGCTGACCAACACGTATTACTGGGTGCGGCTGGTCCGCTCCGAGGATCCGAAGGACAAGGACGTGGTCGCCAAGGTCGGCTTGGTCTGGCCGAACCAGGCGACGTCCGGCACGCATGTGAACATCTCGGGCGGCGCGGTCGCGCGGCACGCGCCGAATCGCGACCACGCGATTCGATTCCTCGAGTACCTGGCGAGCCCGGCGGCGCAGACGTATTTCGCCAACGGCAACAACGAATGGCCCGCGGCCAAGGGCGCGGAATTGAGCAATCCGGCGCTCGCCGCGCTCGGCACGTTCAAGCAGGAGAACGTGCCCTTGTCGGCGATCGGCAAGGGACAGATCGCCGCGCAGCGCATCCTCGACCGGGTGGGCTATCGCTGATTCGATCGCGAGGGTTGCAGTACTGCGCCGGTCCCCTGCGCGAGTCTGCCCAATGGCGGGGGTCGGCACACGGTCAGGTCGCCAGCCAGCAAGGGATCCGCCTGGGGATGCCGCGTGACGGCTCCCCGATGCGACCAGGTTCCCGGCCAGCCCGCTTGCTTCTGTGCAGCCACCGAACTTCGCGCGCGAGGATGACATGCCTGAGGCTCGTAACACGCCGTCGACCGAGTCCATGCCGCTGCCGGCGCTACAGCCGCTGCTGCTGCACAGCCGCGATCTGTTCGCACACCAGCGACAAGTACTGATTCGTCACGGGTCCGATACCTACGTGCTGCGGCTGACCCGCCACGGGAAGCTGATCCTGACCAAGTAGTCGACACGCAGGTTCAACGCGTGATCGACGCGGCACCGACGATGGCGCTGGCGCGGATCCGTACGCGCCGTACCGTCGGGCGCCGCCGATGCCGCCGATGCCAGTGGATCGTCGGCCCCTTTCGAAGGAAGAACCGCAAGGCGCCGGTAGCGATGTCGATGATGACCGTTGGGCACGATGCGCTAACGGCTCGAGTCGTTCTTGATCGTCGCCATGGCGGCCGCATGGCTGCCAAGAATCCGGTCACGTAGCGGGCCGACTTCCGCGCTTGCATGGCGCGCCCAGTCGGCCGCCGCGGCGCCCGCTTTCCGCCCTGACGGCGCAGCGGCATGCGACCCGCGCGGGTGCCGCGCGACGTGAGGTGGCTCGAGCGGGACACGCTCGCGTGCCTGGCAGTCATCAACTGACGGGTGACGATGCGATCGAACCGGAGGTGATCGAGGCCATCGGCGATCGCGCCTTCGTCAGTACAACCGAACCGCCGTGTCGAAGCGCCAGGTTCGGCGAATTTCGATCACGTCGAACCTGCGTGCCAATGCAGGCGGAAACTCGGGGTAGGGCCGATGGGATTCGACGATGCGCCGTATCGCGTCATCGATTTCCGCCGCACCGCTGGACAGCTCGAAGCTCACAGACTCCACGGATCCGTCGCTTCGGATGGCCACTGTCACCAGCGCAGGGGCGTGGGGCCGGTTCGCGATCTGGCGGACCGTTTCGACGGGTGTGTTGTGTTGGATCTTCAGGGCCCACGCCTCCGCATACTGCACGAGTTCGACGTCGGGGTGGGCGCGCCCCCACAGCCGCACGCGACGTGCAGTGCTCAACGACAGGGGCAGCGTGGCAGGCGGATCCGGTGTCGCTGCTGCTTCACGCCGGGCGGCTTCTTCTTCAAGCTGGCGGGCCATCGCCCGGCGCCGCGCTTCGCGTCTGGCATCCTCCTCTTGTTCCTCCAGCACGCGCGCGGCCTCGTGCCGTTGTGCTGCCTGTCGAGCCGCTTCCTGGCGTTCGACCTCGCGTCGTTCGGCGTCGATGCGTGCCGCTTCCTCGCGTGCGGCCGCTTGACGCTGTACCTCGTGCAGTTGCGCGGCCTCCTGCCGTTGCGCTGCCTGTCGAGCCGCTTCCTGGCGTTCGACCTCGCGTCGTTCGGCGTCGATGCGTGCCGCTTCCTCGCGTGCGGCCGCTTGACGCTGTACCTCGTGCAGTTGCGCGGCCTCCTGCCGTTGCGCTGCCTGTCGAGCGGCTTCCTGGCGTTCGAGCTCGCGTCGCTCGGCTTCGATGCGTGCCGCTTCCTCGCGCGCGGCTGCTTCACGCTGTGCCTCGTGCAGTTGCGGGGCCTCCCGACGTAGTGCTTCGCCGCGTTCGGCCTCGATGCGCGCC
This sequence comes from Burkholderiales bacterium, assembly GCA_037442465.1. Taxonomy (GTDB): domain Bacteria; phylum Pseudomonadota; class Gammaproteobacteria; order Burkholderiales; family Burkholderiaceae_F; genus DSNY01. The sequence goes on along the minus strand of JBBIQI010000026.1, from coordinate 9,784 downwards.
GGCTCCGGACGGTCGGCCTGCTGTCGTTGATCGGCTTCCACCGATGCTGCCTCTTCGTGAGGGGAGGTCTGCGTTTGCTCGGAATCGGTCTGCGCCGCCTGCCGTCGCACGTCGTGGGCAGGACGTTTGTGCTCGTGCGACTCGACAGCGCCTTCCGACACCCCCGGCACCGCGGCTTCGTCGCGCTGGTGCCCCGGCTCCTGGGGCTCGCGAACAGCCGGCGGCACGACCTCCGCGCTCTCCACGTCCGGCCCGACCGCCATGACCGGGGTCGGCGTGGCGTCCGCGGCGGGGGCGACTGCCATGACCCCCGCGGACCGATCGGCCGCGCTGGCCGGTGATGGCTCGATGGATGTCGGCATTGCGTCGCCAGCGCCTTCGGTGTGCGACGACGGTGGTGCGACCGCCGCGTCGGTGGCGATGTTGGGCTGCACGGCGGCTGGGCTCGTTGCTTTGTCCTCGGCCATGACCGTCGTGCGCCCTACGGCCGTTGCGGGGGCTGGCGTGGGCGTTCGAGCGACCCTCGTGCGCGCCACCGATGATGGCTTCGGCGCGACCGTGACCGGCGTGCCCGGCGACGCCACCGCTGCGACCGGCGCGCGCACGAGCTCGATGCGCAGATCGGGGGCGACGACCCGTCGTTCGCGCCATGGAATGCCCAAACCCGGAAGACCGGATGCCTGGTCGCCGAAAGTCAAGCTGAGCAGCAACGCGTGACACAGCACGGACATCAGCAGGGGCGACGTCAGCCGCCGAAGTTCAGCGCTCGCGCGTCGGCTTCGCGCCTGACCGTGGCCTACGGATTGCGGCGATCGCTCGGGCTGGGGCGCGGACTGTGGCGACGGCACGGCGCAGGAACGTGTGCAACCTACCGAACTTTGGGCAAAGCCGCGAAGCCGTTTGCCGACGCTGTGACGAATCGGCGATGGGGTGACTGCGCGGAGTCGCCGTGCCGAGGATACGCTTCGTGCACGAGCGGGCGGCGCGTCGGCGTCGCGTCCGCTGCCGGACGCCGTCAGGTACCGCAGAAAGTGACGTAGCGCGCGGTGAACTCGGCTGGCGCGGGCTGCGCGTACGGCTCCAGCTTGGGGTCGTCGCTGAACGGCCGGCGCACGGCCTCAAGCAGTCGTTCGAACGGCACCAGGTCGCCCTCGTCGGAGGCCGCGGCGAGTGCCTCTTCGACGCGGTGGTTGCGCGGGATCACGCGGGGGTTGGCGACGCATAGCGCCGCCGTGGCTGCGGCGGGGTCAGTTGCATGCGTGTCCAGCGCCAGGCGTGCGCGCCAGCGGGCAAGCCACTCGGCGAGCGTTTCGCCGCCGCCGACCGCGGCTTGCACCGGACCGTCGTCGCCCGCGGCTGCCGAGGCAAGCGCGCGCCAGGCGCGCGTGAAGTCCGCGCGTGAACGCGCCAGCAGCGCCAGCCAGTCGTCCGCGAGCCGAGCGTCGCCGTCGCGTTCGGTTTGGAGGCCGAGCTTGGCGCGCTGTCCGGCGCGCAGGGCTTCTTCGTACAGGGGTACGAATTCGCGCAGCGCCTCGGTGGCGCGCGCCACCGCGAGCTCGGCGTCGGCGCCGATGAGCGGCAACAGCGCCTCGGCCAGTCGCGCCAGATTCCACTGGGCGATCGCCGGCTGGTTTCCGTAGGCGTAGCGACCGTAGTGGTCGATCGAGCTGAACACGGTAGCGGGGTCGTACGCGTCCATGAACGCACACGGGCCGAAGTCGATCGTCTCGCCGCTGACGGCCATGTTGTCGGTGTTCATCACGCCGTGGATGAAGCCGACGTTGATCCATTGCGCAAGCAGCCGCGCCTGTCGCGCGCAGACTGCGCGCAGCAGCGCCAGGTAGCGGTCCGACGCTTGCATCAGTTCCGGGTCGTGACGCTCGATCGTGTAGTCGGCGAGCTGCCGCAGCAGATCGAGCTCGTTTCGCGCCGCGCAGTATTCGAAGGTCCCGACGCGCAGGTGACTCGCCGCCACCCGTGTCAGCACGGCGCCGGGCAGCGGGCGGTCGCGACGCACGGTTTCGCCGGTGGCTACGACGGCGAGCGCGCGTGTCGTGGGAATGCCCAGCGCGTGCAATGCCTCGCCGATCAGCACCTCGCGCAGCATCGGCCCGACCGCGGCCTTGCCGTCGCCGTTGCGGGCGAACGGCGTCGGCCCCGAGCCCTTGAACGCGAGGTCACGCGGCCGCCCGTCGCGTCCGACCGCCTCGCCGAGCAGAAGCGCCCGGCCGTCGCCCAGCCGCGGCGCGAACCCGCCGAACTGGTGCCCGGCATACGCCTGTGCGACCGGATGCACGCCCTCGGGCACGAGGTTGCCGGAGAACACCTGGGCCAGCAGCGCTTCGTCCCATTCGGCTGCGTCGAGTCCGAGTTCCGCGGCCAGTGCGCGGTTGAAGTACAACAGCCGCGGCGCCGGTACCGTGCGCGGCCGCCAATCGATGCACAGGCGCGGCAGCGCCTGCGCGAAGCGGCGCTGCAACGGAAGGACAGGTGCCGTGAAGTTCATCCGAGTTGCCAGCTTGCCACGGGCCGCAGCCTGTAACCCACAAGCCCCGTCGCCGCGCGGGGACAAGCGCTGCCGACGCGGTGGCGGCTACCATCGGCTGACTTACGGAGCTTGGAACCGATGACCGACGTCGCGATCGTGGGTGCGGGTCACAACGGCCTGACCTGTGCGGGCTACCTGGCGGCCGCCGGCCTGAAGGTGCGCGTGCTCGAACGCCGCGGCGTGGTCGGCGGCGCGGCGGTGACCGAGGAGTTTTTTCCCGGCTTTCGCAATTCGACGGCCAGCTACACGGTCAGCCTGCTGCAGCCGAAGATCATCCGCGACCTGAAGCTCGTCGAGCGCGGGCTGCGCATCGTCGAGCGGCCGTTTTCGAACTTCGTGCCTCTGCCCGACGGCCGCAGCCTGCGTTTCGGCGGCGAGCTGGCCGCCACGCAGGCCGAGATCGCGCGCTTTTCGTCACGCGACGCGCAACGGCTGCCGGCGTACTACGCACGCCTCGATCGGCTGGCCGATCTCGTCAAGCAATGGGTGCTGCGCGCCCCACCCAATCTCGGCGGTCCAATGATCGTCGAAGGCTGGCGCGATCTCGCCGCCGCCGCCCGATTGCTGCTGCAGTTCGGCAGGCTGCCGAACGACGGCCGGCGCGATCTGATCGATCTGTTCACCAAGAGCGCGGGCCACTGGCTCGATGCGATCTTCGAGACGGATTCGCTGAAAGCCGTGCTCGGCTGGGACGCGGTCGTCGGCAACTATGCCAGCCCGTATGCGGCAGGCTCGGCCTATGTGCTGCTGCATCACTGTTTCGGCGAGGTCAACGGCAAGCCGGGACGCTGGGGCCACGCGATCGGCGGCATGGGGCGCATTACGGAGCTGATGGCCGCGGAAGCGCGTTCGCGCGGCGTACGCATCGACACCGACGCGGAGGTCGCGCGCGTGCTCGTCGAAGGCGGCCGTGCAGTCGGCGTCGAGCTCGAAAGCGGCGAGACGATTCGCGCGCGCGCGGTGGCAGCGAACGTGACGCCGAAGCTGCTGTATCAGCGCCTCGTCGATCGCAGCGAATTGCCGGAAGACTTCGCCGCGGCGATCGACCGCTACCGCTGCGGATCGGGCTCGCTGCGGATCAACGTCGCGCTGTCGGAGCTGCCCGACTTCGCCTGCGCGCCGGGCACGCACCCGCAGCCGCATCATGCGAGCGGCATCGTGTTCGCGCCATCGCTCGGCTACATGGACCGCGCCTGGCGCGACGCCGAGGCGGCGGGCTTCAGCGCGCAGCCGATCGTCGAGATGCTGATTCCCAGCGTCGTCGACGACACGCTGGCACCCCGGGGCGCGCACGTCGCGTCGCTGTTTTGTCAGCAGTTCAAACCCGACGCGGACTGGGACGCGCTGAAAACGCGCGCGGTCGAGGCGGTGTTCGACGTCGTGCACTCGTTCTGTCCGAACTTCCGGCGCGCGCTGCTCGGCTGGCGCGCGTGGACACCGCTGGACCTGGAGCGCGAGTTCGGGCTGACGGGCGGCGACATCTTCCACGGCCAGCTTTCGCTCGACCAGCTCTTTTCGCTGCGCCCGCTGCTCGGCTATGCGCGCTACCGCGGTCCGATCCAGGGGCTGTACCACTGCGGATCGGGCGCGCATCCGGGCGGCGGCGTGACCGGCGCGCCCGGCCACAACGCCGCCGTCGAGATCGTGCGCGACCTGAGTTGATCAGCCGCCGCGCGCGACGAACCCGGCGGCCAGTTCGACGTTGCCGCCGGCGGCCGCGGTGTTGATCGTCACCGTGCGTTCGGTGACGAAACGCAGCAGGTAGTGCGGGCCGCCGGCTTTGGGGCCGGTGCCCGACAGCCCTTCGCCGCCGAAAGGCTGCGATTCGACGACCGCGCCGATGATGTTGCGGTTCACGTACAGGTTGCCGACGCGCGCACGCGCGCGCACGTGCGCGACGCGCGCATCGAGCCGCGTGTGCAACCCCATCGTCAGCCCGTAGCCGCTGCCGTTGATCTCGTCGAGCACGCGGTCGAGCGCACGCTTGTCGAAGCGCACGACGTGCAGGATCGGCCCGAAGTTCTCGCGCTCGAGCTGGCGCATCGACTCGATTTCGTAGGCGATCGGCGCAAAGTAGTGGCCTGGCAGCCCTGCGGGCAATTCGCACTCGTGCAGCTTCTTCGCGTTGGCCCGCAGCCAGTCGCGGTGCGCGCGCAGCGCCGCGAGCGCGGCGGCGTCGATCACCGGGCCGACGTCGGTCGCCGGATCGCGCGGATTGCCGATCTTCAGTTCGCGCATCGCACCGGCGATCATCGCGAGCACCGCATCGGCGATCTCGTGCTGAACGTACAGCACGCGCAGCGCGCTGCAACGCTGTCCGCAGGAGCGGAAGCTGCTTGCGATCACCGCGTCGGTGACCTGCTCGGGCAGCGCGGTCGAATCGACGATCATCGCGTTCTGCCCGCCCGTTTCGGCGACCAGCGCCGCCAGCGGCGCGTCGCGCGCGGCGAGCGCGCGGTTGATCGCGCGCGCCGTGTCGGTCGAGCCGGTGAACGCCACGCCGGCGATGCGCGGATCGCTCGTCAGTTGCCGGCCGACGGTTTCGCCCGCGCCAAGCGCGAGTTGCAGCACGTCGAGCGGAATGCCTGCGGCGTGCATCAGTTTGATCGCACGGTGGGCGATGAGCGGCGTCTGCTCGGCCGGCTTGGCGATCACCGCGTTGCCGGCGACGAGTGCGGCCGCGATCTGTCCCGTGAAAATGGCGAGCGGAAAGTTCCAGGGGCTGATGCACACGAAGACGCCGCGCCCGTGCAGGTCGAGCTCGTTCGATTCGCCGACGGGCCCGGGCAACGTGCGGCGCGCCAGTGTCGTGCGGGCGCTGGCGGCGTAGTAGCGCAGGAAGTCGACCGCCTCGCGCACCTCCAGGTGCGAATCGAGATAGGTCTTGCCGGCCTCGCGCACCAGCAGTCGCACGAGCGCGTCGTGCTCGCGCTCGTATGCGTCGGCGGCGCGCTCGAGAAGGTCGGCACGTGCGGCGACCCCGCGCGCATCCCACGCAGGGTAGGCGGCGGCTGCGGCGTTGATCGCCGCGTCCACCTCGGCTGCGGCCGCGTCGATCGCCGCGCCGACCGTCTCGCGCAGGTCAGCCGGACAGAGCACCGCGCGCGTGGTGCCGCTCGGTCGCGCGAGGCCGGCGATCAACGGCGTGGCGTTTTCGCCGTCGAGCGGCGAATTCACCGCGGCGACGAGCGCGGCGAGCGTGCGCGGCTCGGCCAGATCGCGGCCGGCCGAATTGCGCCGATTGGGAAATAGACTCGTGCCGGTGGCGAGCGCCGGTTCGGCCGCCGCTTCCTGGCGCGCCTGCTCGAACGGATCGACGAGCAGCGCGTCGATCGGCGTGCCTGGGTCGGCGATCTGGTGAACGAACGAGCTGTTGGCGCCGTTTTCCAGCAGGCGCCGCACCAGATAGGCGAGCAGATCGCGAAAGCTGCCCACCGGCGCGTAGATGCGCACCGCAGCGTTTGGACGCTCGGCGAGCAGCGCGCGGAAAAATGCCTCGCCCATGCCGTGCAGCCGCTGGAACTCGACGCGCCGTTTCGGTGCGGCCGCATCGGCCACGGCGCATACCCACGCGGCGGTCAGCGCGTTGTGGGTGGCGAACTGCGGGAACACCGGAACGTCTGCAGTCAGCAGCCGCTGCGCGATCGTCGCGTACGACACGTCGGTTGCCCACTTGCGCGTGAAGACCGGACAGCCGGGTGCGCCCAGTTCCTGCGCGCGCTTGATCTCGGCGTCCCAGTACGCGCCCTTCGTAAGCCGGATCGCGAGCGGCCGATTGAGTTCCACGATCTTTGCGAGCAGGTAGTCGACCGTCGCCGCCGCGCGCGTCTGGTACGCCTGCACCGCGAGCCCGAGTCCCTCCCAGCCTGCCAGCCGCGGCTCGCGCATCAGCCGCTCGAGCAGCGCCACGTGCAGCACGAGACGCTCGGACTCCTCGGCGTCGATCGTGAAGTTGATGTCGGCTTCGCACGCCGCCAGCGCGAGCGCGCGCAGCTTCTCGTACAGCTCGCTTTCGACGCGCTCGAGCTGCGCGGTCTCGAAGCGCGGATGGATCGCGCTCAGCTTGATCGAGATGCCGTCGCGCTGGCTGAAGTGGCCGATCCGACCGGTCGCCGCGAGCGACGCGATCGCGGCGCGGTAGCCGGCGAAGCTGCGCTCGGCGTCCGCGGCCGTGCGTGCGCCCTCGCCGAGCATGTCGAACGAATGCGTGACGCGCACGTCGGAGCGGTGCGTCGCACGCTCGAGCGCTTCTTCGAGCGTGGCGGCGAAGACGAACTGCTCGCCGAAGCGGCGAATGCCCTCGATCACCATAGGCCGCAGTGCGCTGCGCGCGAGCCATTCGCGGATACCCGGCGCATCGCTCGCGCGCAAATCGACCGGCGCGCTGACCTCGCCGGCGATGCGCAACGCGCCCGCCAGCACGCGGGCGACGAGCCCCTCGCCAGCAGCCGACGGCGCAGCGCCGCGAAAGGCGGCGAGCTTCTCGGCGATCAGCCAGCTCTGCGTTTCGGGATCGGGCGCGCGCAGCAGCGCTTCGGCAAGACGCAGCAGCGCCACGCCTTCGGTGCTCGCCAGCGGAAAGGTTGCAAGCAGGTTCTGCGCGCTGAGCACGCCGGGTGGCGTGGCGCGCACCGCTTCGATCCAGCGCCGTGCCGCTGCGCGCGCGGTCGCATGCAGCGCGGGAGCGGTCGGCGTGGCGAGCAGCGCGGCGATCGCGTCGCGCTCGCTTCGATACGGATCGCCGAGCGCGGGCAGTTGCAGGAGTCGATCGGTCCAGGCCATCGGGACAACCTCCCAGCGGCAGCCGTTTCTTGCCGCGGGACTCTAGCACCGCCAGCACGGCGGCCGTGCGACATGCGCCGATACAATCGCGCTCCGCCGCCGTCGCCGCCGCGCATGTTCGACTTTTCAGCCGAAGCCGGATTCATCGGGCTGTTTGTCGCGAGCTTCGTGGCCGCGACGGTGCTGCCGGGCGGCTCGGAGTTCGTACTGATCGCCGTCATCCACAAGCACCCCGAGGCCGTCTGGCAGGCGGTGGGGGTAGCCACCGCCGGCAACACGCTCGGCGGAATGACCTCCTATCTCGTCGGCCGATTGATCCCGAACCGCGCGCAGCACAAGGCGATCATCTACCTGCACAAGTACGGCTACTGGTCGCTGCTGTTTTCGTGGGTGCCGCTGGTCGGCGATGCGCTGGCAGTCGCCGCCGGCTGGCTGCGCTTCAACCCCTGGCTCGCGCTGCTGCTGTTTGGCATCGGCAAACTGGTGCGCTACGCGCTCGTTGCCGGCGGGTGGCAATGGCTCGCTGCCGTGCTGCCGCCGGGACTGGCGCAATAGAGGCGGCGCTCGACAGACGCTGCGCACGAAGGGACCGCAAGCGCGCCTTCGTATAATGCGGCGCGTTCGCCGGTTCACCGGTTCTCCACATCCCTCCGCATCGCTCGCTGCGAGCCTCCTGCCGATGAAAATCCTCGTCCCCGTCAAGCGCGTCGTCGATTACAACGTCAAGGTCCGGGTCAAGTCGGACCAGACCGGTGTGGACATCGCCAACGTCAAGATGTCGATGAACCCGTTCGACGAGATCGCCGTCGAGGAAGCGGTGCGCCTTAAAGAAGCGGGCGTGGCCACCGAGATCGTCGCCGTCTCCTGCGGCGTGACGCAGTGTCAGGAAACGCTGCGCACCGCGATGGCGATCGGCGCCGACCGGGCGATCCTGGTCGAGACCGACGTCGAGTTGCAGCCGCTGGCGGTGGCCAAGCTGCTGAAGGCGCTGGTCGACAAGGAGAAGCCGCAGCTCGTGCTGCTCGGCAAACAAGCGATCGACGACGACGCCAACCAGACGGGTCAGATGCTCGCTGCGCTCGCGGGGCTGCCGCAGGCGACGTTTGCGTCCAAGCTCAAGATCGCCGATGGCCGCGCGGAAGTCGTGCGCGAGGTCGACGGCGGTCTGGAGACGGTGTCGGTCACGCTGCCCGCAGTCGTCACCGTCGACCTGCGCATGAACGAGCCGCGCTACGTGACGCTGCCGAACATCATGAAAGCGAAGAAAAAACCGCTCGAAACGGTCAAGCCGGCGGACCTCGGCGTGGACGTGACGCCGCGGCTGAAGACGCTGAAGGTCACCGAGCCGCCGACGCGCAAGGCCGGCGTCAAGGTGCCGGACGCCGCCACGCTCGTCGCCAAGTTGAGGAACGAAGCCAAGGTGCTGTGAGCACCGGCGCACGGTCGAACAAGAATCCCGGAGAGCTTTCATGCCAGCACTCGTACTTGCGGAACACGACAACCAGCACCTGAAGAGCGCCACGCTGAACACCGTCACTGCGGCGGCTAAGGCGGCGGGCGAGGTGCACGTGCTCGTCGCCGGCCATCCATGTGCGGCGGCGGCGCAGCAGGCGGCGCAGATCCGGGGCGTGACCAAGGTGCTGGTGGCCGATGCTGCCCATCTGGCCGACGGGCTGGCCGAGAACGTCGCCGAGCAGGTGCTTGCGCTGGCCAAGGGATACAGCCATGTGTTCGCGCCGGCCACCAGCTTCGGCAAGAACGTGCTGCCGCGGGTGGCGGCCAAGCTCGACAGCGCACAGGTGTCGGACATCATCGGTGTCGAGTCGCCGGATACCTTCACGCGGCCGATCTATGCCGGCAACGCGATCGCGACCGTGCAGTCGGGCGACGCGATCAAGGTGGTCACCGTGCGGCCGACCAGCTTCGAAGCGGCGCCGGCCGAAGGCGGCAGCGCGACGATCGAGAACGTCACGCCGGTGGCCGATGCAGGGCTGTCGAAGTTCGTGGGGCGCGAAGTCGCCAAGAGCGACCGGCCCGAGCTGCAGGGGGCGAAGATCGTCGTTTCGGGCGGCCGCGGCCTCGGATCCGCGGAGAACTTCAAGCTGCTCGAGCAACTCGCCGACAAGCTCAACGCGGCGTTGGGTGCCTCGCGCGCGGCCGTCGACGCCGGGTATGCGCCGAACGACTGGCAGGTCGGACAGACCGGCAAGGTCGTGGCCCCCCAGCTTTACATCGCCGTCGGCATCTCGGGCGCGATCCAGCATCTCGCGGGCATGAAGGACTCGAAGGTCATCGTCGCGATCAACAAGGACCCCGAAGCGCCGATCTTTTCGGTCGCCGACTACGGCATCGTCGGCGATCTGTTCGAAGTCGTTCCGCAACTGGTGAAGGAACTCGGCTAGGGACGGCAGTGACCGATGCATGGGGCACAGCGCACGGACGGCCGTGACCCTG
>JBBIQI010000025.1:0-23824 GCA_037442465.1 Burkholderiales bacterium | reverse complement strand
TAAGAGGCATCCGCAAGACGAGGCCCGCCGTCCATGTCGATCGTCCAGAACAAGAAGGCGTTTCACGACTACACGATCGAGGAGCGCTTCGAGGCGGGGCTCGCGCTCGAGGGCTGGGAAGTCAAGGCGATCCGCGCCGGTCAGGTGAACCTGAAGGAGGCGTACGTAATCGTGCGGGACGCGGAGCTGTTCCTGCTAAACGCGCACATCACGCCGCTGAAGACGGCGTCGACGCACGTGACGCCGGATCCGACGCGCACGCGCAAGCTGCTGCTGCACGCGGCCGAGATCCGCAAGCTGATCGGCAAGGTCGAGCGCGCCGGCTATGCGCTGGTGCCGCTGGACCTGCACTACAAGGCGGGCCGCATCAAGCTGGAGGTCGGCCTGGCCAAGGGCAAGCGGCAGTACGAGAAGCGCGCGGCCGAGTCGGAAAAGGACTGGAAGCGCGAGCAGCAGCGGTTGCTGAAGCGGCGCGTGCGCTGACGCGGTTCGTTTGACAACGCCGCGCGCAGCCGCTTACCTTAGCGGTGACCGCAATCGCGAAGGGGCCGCGTCGATGGTCGAGCCGGAGAAACGCGCACCGCGTCTGGTCGCCCTGTGCATGCTGGGCTGCCTGCTGTTCAACTATCCGATCCTGGCGCTGTTCAACGTGCCGCGCGCCGTGTTTGGCATTCCGGTCCTTTACGTTTACATCTTCATCGCCTGGGCGCTGCTCATCGTGCTGATGGCGCTGACGGTGGAACGCGGCAGCGACTGACGCGCCGCCAGCCGAACGATGCTCCAGGGTTGGGTCATCGTCGTCACGTCGTTCGCCTATCTCGGACTGTTGTTCGCGATCGCGTATTACGCCGACCAGCGGGCCGACGCCGGCCGGCCGGTCATCGCCAATCCCTATATCTACAGCCTGTCGCTCGCCGTCTATGCAACGGCCTGGACCTTCTACGGCAGCGTCGGCCGCGCGGCGGGCGACGGCGTCGGCTTCCTGCCGATCTACATCGGGCCGACGCTGATGATCGCTCTGTGGTGGATCGTGCTGCGCAAGATGCTGCGCATCTCCAAGCGCAATCGCATCACGTCGCTGGCGGACTTCGTCGCCTCGCGCTACGGCAAGAGCGCCTTGCTGGGCGGCGTGGTCACCATCATCGCGGTGATCGGCATCATCCCGTACATCTCGCTGCAACTGAAGGCGGTCTCGAACAGTTTCGCGATCCTCGTGCAGTACCCCGAGATCGTCATGCCGGCCAAGGTGGCCGCGCAGCCGGTGCTGGCGGACACGGCGCTCTGGGTGGCGCTCATCCTGGCGCTGTTCACGATCGCGTTCGGCACCCGGCACCTCGACGCCGCCGAGCATCATCAGGGTATGGTGGCAGCGATCGCGTTCGAATCGCTGGTCAAGCTGCTGGCGTTTCTGGCGGTCGGCGCGTTCGTCACTTTCGGCATCTACGACGGTTTCGGCGACGTGTTCGCACGCGCCGCGGCCGACCCCAAGCTGCTGCCGCTGCTCACGCCGCTGGAGGGCGTAGCCGGCGGCTACGCAAGCTGGGTGTGGCTGACCATCCTGTCGATGCTGGCGATCGTGTTCCTGCCGCGCCAGTTCCAGGTCGCCGTCATCGAGAACCTCGACGAAAGGCACTTGAAGAAGGCGATCTGGCTGTTCCCCGCGTACATGCTGGCGATCAACATCTTCGTGCTGCCGCTCGCATTCGGTGGCCGGCTGCACTTTCCGGCAGGCGACGTCGACGCCGACACCTTCGTGCTGACCCTGCCGATGGTGGAAAGACAGGAGCTGCTGGCGCTGCTGGTGTTCATCGGCGGCCTGTCGGCCGCCACCGGCATGGTGATCGTGGAGACGATCGCGCTGTCCACGATGGTGTGCAACGACCTGGTGATGCCGGTGCTGCTGCGTCTGAAGCGGCTGCGGCTGAATGAACGTCAGGATCTGACCGGCTTGCTGCTCGGCATCCGCCGCGGCGCGATCATCCTGGTGCTGCTTCTGGGCTACCTGTACTTTCGCCTGGCCGGCGAGGCCTACGCGCTGGTGTCGATCGGGCTGATTTCGTTCGCGGCGGTGGCGCAGTTCGCACCGGCCGTGCTCGGCGGCATCTTCTGGAAGGGCGGAACGCGGCGCGGCGCGCTCGCCGGGCTGCTGGCGGGCTTCGGCGTCTGGCTCTACACGCTGCTGCTGCCGGCGTTTGCGCGCTCGGGCTGGCTGCCGCTTTCGTTGCTCGAGCACGGACCGTTCGGCGTCGAGCTGCTGAAACCGGTGGCGTTGTTCGGCCTGGCGGGACTGGATCAGATCACGCACTCGATGCTGTGGAGCATGATCGCCAATGTCGGCCTGTATGTCGGCGTGTCGTTGGCGGGCACGCCCGGCGCGGCCGAGCGCCGGCAGGCGAGCGTGTTCGTCGACGTGTTCAGGCACGAAGGTGGCGGCGCCCGCTTCTGGCGCGGGACCGCCTCGGCGCGCGACCTCTACAGCCTGCTCGCGCGCTTCATCGGCGCAGCTGGCGCGGACGCCGCGTTCGCCGAATACGCACGGGCGATCGGTGCGAGGTGGCCCGAACAGGAGCTCGTCGCCGACGCCGAGTTCGTGCACTTCGTCGAGACGCAACTGGCCGGCGCGATCGGCGCGGCCTCCGCGCGCATCATGGTCGCTTCGGTTGCGAAGGAGGAGGTGCTGACGCTGGACGAGGTCGGCGAGCTGCTCGACGAAGCCTCGCAGGTCGTCGTCTACAGTCACAAGCTGGAACAAAAATCGCGCGAGCTCGAGGCGGCGACCGCCGAACTGCGCGCCGCCAACGAGCGGTTGAAGGAACTGGACCGCCTCAAGGACGACTTCATGTCCACCATCACGCACGAGCTGCGCACGCCGCTGACCTCGATTCGCGCATTCTCGGAAATCCTGCTTGCCGACCCGAAGGTCGATCTGGCCGAGCGCAAGAAGTTCCTCGGCATCATCACGCGCGAAACGGAACGTTTGACCCGGCTCATCAATCAGGTTCTGGATCTGGCGAAGATCGAATCCGGGCGCGCCGAGTGGCGGATCACGCGAGTGGACCTGTGCGCCACCGTCAACGACGTCGTGACACAAATGAGCCAGGTGTTCAAGGAAAAGGACGTTGCGCTGACCCTGCGACTGCCGCCGGACGCGATGTGGGTGGACGTCGACGAGGATCGGCTGCTGCAGGTGCTGCTGAACCTGTTGTCCAACGCGCTGAAGTTCAGCCCCGCTGGCACCGGTCGGGTCGACGTCGCCGTCGCGCCGCTGGACGGCAGCGTGCGCGTCGACGTTCGCGACAACGGCCCCGGGATTCGCCCGGAAGACCAGGCCGTGATCTTCGACAAGTTCCGCCAGGTCGGCGATACGCTGACGAACAAACCGGCGGGGACCGGGTTGGGCCTGCACATCAGCCGCCAGATCATCGAGCACTTCGGCGGCCGACTGTGGGTCGAAAGCACGTACGGCGCAGGCGCGTGTTTTTCCTTCACGCTGCCGCGGGCCGCCGCGCCCGCCGCAGCGCAGGGTGGAAGGGAGGTCCAGTGAATGAGCGCAAGCGCAAGGTTCTGATCGCCGACGACGAGCCGAACATCGTCATGGCGCTGGAGTTCCTGCTCAAGCGGGCCGGCTACGACGTGCGCGCGGCCACCAACGGCGATGAAGCGCTGGCCCTGGTGGAGTCGTACGCACCCGATCTGGTTCTGATCGACATCATGATGCCGGGCAAGAGCGGTTACGAGGTTTGCCAGCGCATGCGCGAACGGCCGGAGTGGCGTCACATCAAGATCGTGATGGTGACGGCCAAGGGCCGGGAGGCCGAGATCAGCAAGGGCATGTCGCTCGGCGCCGACCTGTATGTGACGAAACCGTTCTCCACGCAGGAGCTGATCGCAGCGGTCGACCGACTGCTCGCCGATGTCGCATGAGAGCCGCCTTCGGTCCGCTGTTGTGGATCGCGGCGGCTTGCGCCGCCGCGCTGGCGCTGCTGTCGATCGCGGCGGTGCTGTTCGGCATCAGCCTGTCGGCTGCCGAGCGCGCGGTGCTGCGGGCGATGGCGGCCGACGCCGCACCGGCGCTCGCGTATGGCACGGCGACCCTGCTGGTTGCCGTCGGCGCCGCGGCGCGCTGGCTTTATCGACGCTATCCGCTGGCCGCACGCCGCCTGGCCGAACAGACGCGCGTGCTGCTGGCGGCCAATCCGGACCACCGCGTCCTCGCCGGCGGCGCGCCGGCGCTCGGCGAGGTCGCCGCGGCCATCAACCAGCTCGCGACTCGCTTCCGGCAGAGCGAAAGCGAACTCGACGCCCGGAGTGCGGAGGCGCGCACACGCGTCGAGGAGGAACGCGACCGTTTTGCGGCGCTGATGTCGGAGCTGACCGAAGGCGTGCTCGTGTGCAATGTCGACGGCCGCATCCTGCTGTACAACGCCCGCGCCGCCGCCCTGCTCGGCCGCACCACCGAAGGCAAGGGGTCCTACGCGCCGATCGGGCTCGGTCGCTCCGTCTTCGGGTTGATCGACCGCGAGCAGGTCGCCCACGCGCTGGACAAGATCCACCAGCAGTTCGCCGGCGCCGTCGAGCGGCCGCGCACGAGTTTCGTCACCGCCGCCGCGGGCGGGCGGGCGCTGCGCGTGCAGGTGACGCCGTTCCTGTCCGGCGCGGACCGTCACGTCGCCGGCATGGTGTTCACGCTGGACGACGTCGGCGGGCTGCTCGGACGCGAGGGCCAGCGGCTCAAGCTGCTGCAGTCGATCGCCACGGGCGTGCGCGCGCCGGTCGCCAATCTGCGCGCGGCCGCCGAAAGCCTGGTCGCATCCCCCGACATGCCCGAGCCGCAGCGCGCGCAGTTCGTCGACATCATCGCAGCCGAGGCACGCGTGCTGACAGAACGCCTCAACGCGGCGCTGGCCGACTACGCCGAAGCGTTGAAAAGCAGTCTGACACTCGAAGACATGCGGGTCGCCGACCTGCTGTCGGTCGTACGACGCCGGCTCGCGGATACAGCCGGAATCGCCGCCGACATTGAGCCTTTGGCGTCCGAGCTTTGGGTGCGCATCGACAGCTTTGCCATCGTGCATGCAATCTGCTCGCTCGCCGCGCGCGTGCATGCCGACTACGGCGTGCGCGCGTTTCGCTTGCGCGCGGCTGCGCAAGGCCGCTTCGCCGAAGTCGACCTGGTCTGGCTCGGCACGATGGTCGCGAGCGACGTGCTGCTGCTGTGGGAAGACGAGCCGCTGGCGAGCGGCGCCGACGAATCGCCGCTGACGCTCAAGGACGTGCTGGAGCGCCACGGCGGGGAAGTCTGGTATCAGACCGACCGGCCGCGCCAGACGGCCTGGTTCCGCTTCCTGCTGCCGCTGGGGGAGCCGACCGCCGTCGCCGCGCCGCGCGCGGCCGCGGTCACGGCGCGGCCCGAGTACTACGACTTCGACCTGTTCGAGCGCGTCGATGCGCGTGGCGACCTCGCCGAACGCCGCCTCGCCGCCCTCGCGTACACGGTCTTCGACACCGAGACCACGGGGCTGGAGCCCTCGGCCGGCGACGAGATCATCTCGATCGGCGCGGTGCGCATCGTCAACGGCCGGCTGCTGAAGCACGAGGTGTTCGAGCAGCTCGTCAATCCGCGCCGACCGATCAGCCGCGAGTCGACGCAGGTGCACGGCATCGACGCGCGCGCGCTGGCGACCGAGCCGACGATCGAGGAAGTGCTGCCGCGCTTCCATCGTTTTTGCGAGGACACCGTGCTCGTGGCGCACAATGCGGCATTCGACATGCGCTTTCTGGAGATGAAAGAGGCGAAAACGGGCATTCGCTTCGTGCAGCCGGTGCTCGATACGCTGCTGCTGTCGGCCATCGTTCATCCGAGCCAGGACAATCACAATCTCGATGCGATCGCCGAGCGGCTCGGCGTGCGCGTGATCGGCCGCCACACCGCGCTCGGCGACGCGCTCGTCACGGGCGAAGTGTTCCTGCGGCTGCTGCCGCTGCTGGCCGAGCGCGGTATCGTCACGCTCGGCCAGGCGCTCGAAGCGTCGCGTGCGACCTACCTCGCACGGTTGCAGTACTGAAGCGAAAGGCGGCGATGGCAGATAGTGACGCATCGATCGAACGCCGCCTCGCCGGCGAGCAAAAGGCGCTCGCGTTCGCGCTGCGCACCCTGCTGCGGCGGGCGCCGGTGGTGTGCGGCGAGACCGATTCGGTGCGCGTTGCCGCGCACCGCATGCGCGCGGAAGGCGTCGGCAGCATCGTCGTCATCGACGAGCGCCGGCGGCCGATCGGCATCTTCACCGAACGCGATCTGATCCACGTCGCGCTCGACGGCGCGCTGGACGGGCCGGTCGGCGCGGTGATGTCGCGCGATCCGCTCACGCTCGATGCCGACACACCGGCCTACGAAGCGGCGCTGGCGATGATCGAACTGCGCATCCGGCACGTTCTGGTGACCGACGGGCAGGCACTCGTCGGCGTCGTCTCCGAACGCGATCTGTTCTCGCTGCAGCGGCTCGGGCTGGGCGAACTGACGATGGAGATCCGCCTGGCGCGCGAGATCGACACGCTCGCCGCGCTCGCCGCGCGCGTGCGGCGCCTGACGCGACTGCTGGTCGACCAGGGGGTCGCCGCGGAGCAGTTGACGTTGTACGTTTCGCTTCTGAACGACCGCATCTGCCAGCGCGTCATCGAACTCGTCCGCAAGCGCCATGCGTGGGACCGCATCGCGTGGTGCTGGCTGGCGTTCGGCAGCGAAGGGCGGCTCGAACAGACTTTCGCGACGGACCAGGACAACGGTCTGCTGTTCGAGGCCGACGCCGACGCGCAGGCCGCCCGGACGCAACTGCTGCCGTTCGCGCGCGCCGTCAACGAAGCGCTCGATGCCTGCGGCTATCCGCTGTGCAAAGGCAACGTGATGGCGTCCAACCCGGACCTGTGCCTGTCGTCGACCGAGTGGCGGGCGAAGCTGGAGGGCTGGCTCGCCAACTCGGACCCGAAGGCGCTGCTCGATGCCTCGATCTGTTTCGACTTTCGCGCGCTTGCCGGCGACGCGCGGCTGGCCGAGGCGCTGCGCGACTGGTTTCTCGCCCGCACGCGCGTGCGGCCGAACTTCCTGCGGCTGATGGCCGAGAACGCGCTGCAAGCGCGGCCGCCACTGGCCAAGTGGCGCGACTTCGTCACCGAGGGCGACGGCACGATCAATCTGAAGCTGTACGGTGTGCGGCCGTTCGTCGACTGCGCGCGCATCGTTGCGCTCGCGCACGGATTGCCGCCCACCGGCACGGCCGCGCGCTTTCGCGCCGCGGTTGCCGCAGGCGCCCTACCCAGGGGCGATGGCGAAGCCACCGTCGCCGCGTTCCTGTTCGTCCAGCAGGTTCGGCTGCGCCACCAGGCCGCACTGGAGAATCTGACCGAGGACAACGCCAATCGCATCGACCCGAATCGCCTCAACGAACTGGACCGCCGCACGCTGAAAGAGGCGTTTCGGCTCGAACGCGACATGCAGTCGCGGCTGGCGATGGACTACCACCTGTGAGGCGCGCGCCGTTGCGCCTGCACGGTGTGGCCGGGCGCGGTGTGCGCCAGCGGGCGTTCACGCATCGCGGCTGCGCACGATCGCCATCGCCGCGCTGACGAGCGCGCTCACGTCGGCGAGGTTCGCCGGCACGATCAGCGTATTGTTGGTTCGTGCGAGCCCGGCAAACGCCTCGACGTACTTCTCGGCGACCTTGAGGTTGACCGCTTCCATGCCGCCGGGGGCGACGATGGCCGCGGCGACCTTGCGGATCGCCTCGGCCGTGGCCTCCGCGATCGCCAGCACCGCGGCGGCCTCGCCCTGCGCGTTGTTGATCGCCGCCTGCTTGTCGCCCTCGGACTTGGCGATGGCCGCCTCCTTCTGACCGGTGGCGATGTTGATCTGCTCCTGCTTGCGGCCTTCTGAACTGGCGATCAACGCGCGTTTTTCGCGCTCGGCGGTGATCTGCGCCTGCATCGCACGCAGGATCTCGGCCGGCGGCGTCAGGTCCTTGATCTCGTAGCGCAGCACCTTGACGCCCCAGTTCATCGCCGCTTCGTCGATCGCCGACACCACGCTGTGGTTGATGAACTCGCGCTCCTCGAAGGTCTTGTCGAGTTCGAGCCGGCCGATCACGGAGCGCAACGTAGTCTGCGCGAGCTGGGTGATCGCGACGATGTAGTTGCTCGAGCCGTAGCTGGCGCGCTGCGGATCGGTGACCTGGAAGAACAGCACGCCGTCGACCGCCAGCTGCGTGTTGTCGCGCGTGATGCACACCTGGCTCGGCGTGTCCAGCGGCACTTCTTTCAGGCTGTGTTTGTAAGCGACGCGGTCGATGAACGGAATGACGATGTTCAGTCCCGGCGAAAGCGTCGCGTGATACTTGCCGAGCCGCTCGACGACCCACGCATGCTGCTGCGGCACGATGCGCACCGCCTTGACGACGAAGGTGATCGCCACCGCGAGCGCGACCAGCGCAACGATCGTGACACCGTCGGGCAGGAACGGACCGAACATTCGCTTCTCCTTGTCGATTCGAAGGGTGGCCGCGTTCAGTGCGCGCGGCGGGCGGCGACGATCAGTCGGTTGGCGTGGATCTCCCGGATCACGAACTCACCCGGCACGGCATCTTCGCCGGCGGCCAGCTCGACATCCCACAGCGCGCCGCGATAGCTCGCGCGCGCGGTGCGCGCCGGCGACCAGTGGTCGACGCGAACGACCTGCCCTACGTCCATGTTCTGCACGGTGTCGGCGGCTTCCCTGCGACCCCGCCGTCCCAGGCGCACGTGCCGCAGCCAGAGCGACCCGCCGAATCCGATCGCCGCGGCGACGACGAGTTGAACGGCGAGTACCGCGCCCAGCAGATGCGCCACTCCGGCGCTGGCCAACGCGAGCGCCAGCACCAGCAGGTAGAACGTGCCGGTGACCAGCTCGGCGATCACCAGCCCGAAGGCCAGCACGAACCACCAGACGTAGCCGCTCATCGAGCGCTCCCCGTCGCCGTCATGCCGCCTGTGCCAGGCGACGCCAGGTCTCGACGACGGTGTCCGGGTTCAGCGAGATCGACTCGATGCCCTGCTCCATCAGCCACTGCGCGAAGTCGACGTGGTCCGACGGCCCCTGGCCGCAGATGCCGACGTACTTGCCGTGCGCGCGACAGGCGCGGATCGCCTGTTCGAGCAGTCGCTTGACGGCCGGGTCGCGCTCGTCGAAACCCTCGGCCACCAGACCTGAATCGCGGTCGAGGCCGAGCGTGAGCTGCGTCAGATCGTTCGAGCCGATCGAGAAGCCGTCGAAATACTGCAGGAACTCCTCCGCCAGCACGGCGTTGGACGGCACTTCGCACATCATGATCAGCCGCAGCCCGCCCGAGCCGTCCGGCGCGCCACCTTCGCCGCGCCGCAGCCCGTTTTCGGCGAGCAGCTCGGTCACGCGCCTGGCCTCGTGAAGCGTCCGCACGAACGGCACCATGATCTCGACGTTGGTCAGCCCCATGACTTCGCGCACGCGCTTGAGCGCGGCGCACTCCATGCGGAACGGCTCGCGGAAGCTCTCGGCGATGTAGCGCGCGGCACCGCGGAAACCGAGCATCGGATTTTCCTCGTCGGGCTCGTAGCGGCCGCCGCCGATCAGCTTCTTGTACTCGTTGCTCTTGAAGTCGGACAGGCGGACGATGACCGGCTTGGGCCAGAACGCCGCGGCGATCGTCGCGATGCCCTCGGCGAGCTTGTTCTCGAAGAACGCGCGCGGGCTGGCATAGCCGTAGGCGAGCGCCTCGACGGCGCGCTTGAGCTCGGCATCGACGTTCGGATAGTCCAGCACCGCCTTCGGGTGCACGCCGATGTTGTTGTTGATGATGAACTCGAGCCGCGCCAGCCCGACGCCGCTGTTCGGCAGTGACTGGAAGTCGAACGCGAGCTGCGGGTTGCCGACATTCATCATGATCTTGACGGGCAGCGCGGGCAGCGCGCCCGGCTGCACGGTCTCGACCTCGGTCTCGAGCGCGCCTTCGTAGATGTGGCCGGTGTCGCCCTCGGCGCACGACACGGTGACGGTCGCGCCGTCGCGCAGCTTCGCGGTCGCATCGCCGCAGCCGACGACGGCCGGGATGCCGAGCTCGCGTGCGATGATCGCCGCATGGCAGGTGCGGCCGCCCCGGTTGGTGACGATCGCGGCGGCGCGCTTCATCACCGGCTCCCAGTTCGGGTCGGTCATGTCGGTGACCAACACGTCGCCCGGCTGCACTCGTTCCATCTCCGATGCGTCGCGGACCACGCGCACCGGGCCGATGCCGATCTTCTGCCCGATCGCGCGGCCGGCTGCGAGTACGGTCGAGCGGCTCTTCAGTTTGAAGCGCTGTTGCGACTGCGCGTGCGCCTGCGACTTCACCGTCTCCGGCCGCGCCTGCAGGATGTAGATGCGGCCATCGACGCCGTCCTTGCCCCACTCGATGTCCATCGGGCGGCCGTAGTGCCGTTCGATCGCCACGGCGTAGCGGGCCAGCTCCAGTACGTCATCGTCGGTCAGCGAGAAGCGATGCCGCTCGGCGTCCGGCACGTCGACCGTTCGCACCGTGCGGCCGTTGGCCGCGGCCGGATCGAACTCCATCTTGATGAGCTTCGAGCCGAGCGAACGGCGGATGATCGGGTACTTGCCCGCCGCAAGCATCGGCTTGTGCACGTAGAACTCGTCGGGGTTGACCGCACCCTGCACCACGGTTTCGCCCAGACCGTAGCTCGCGGTGATGAACACGACATCGGCGAAGCCCGACTCGGTATCGATCGTGAACATCACCCCCGAGGCGCCGCGGTCGCTGCGCACCATGCGCTGCACGCCGGCCGACAGCGCGACGTTCTCGTGCGCGAATCCCTTGTGCACGCGGTAGGCGATCGCCCGATCGTTGTACAAGGAGGCGAAGACCTCCTTGACGCGAGCGACGACGGCGTCGACCCCGGTGACATTCAGGAACGTTTCCTGCTGGCCGGCGAAGGACGCATCCGGCAGGTCCTCGGCCGTCGCACTGGAGCGCACGGCGACCGAGATTTCGCTTGAGGAGTCGCCTTTAAGCCACTGATAAAAGGCACGTATTTCCCGATCGAGCGCATCGGGCAACGGCGCCGACACGACCCAGCCGCGGATCTGTGCGCCGGCGCGTGCGAGTTCGGCGACGTCGTCGACGTCGAGCTGCCGCAACCGCTCGGCGATCCGCCGTTCGAGGTCGTTGGCGCGCAGGAACTCGCGAAACGCCGCGGCGGTGGTGGCGAAACCGTCCGGGACGCGGATGCCCTCCTCGGCCAGTTGGCTGAGCATTTCGCCCAGCGAAGCGTTCTTGCCGCCGACCATGTCGACATCGGTCATGCGCAACTGACTGAACGGAACGACGTACTTCCCGCGTTGCATCGCCTCTCCCCGATGCGCGGCGGCGCTGCAGAAAGTCGCCGCTGCGCTGTGACAGAATCGCGCGGATTCTACCGACCTCGTCTGCACGGACTCTCATGCCCGATCGTCACGCCGGAGCGTACGAACGCACGGTTCTTTTCGTTTCCGACGGCACCGGTATCACCGCCGAGACGCTCGGGCACAGCGTCATGACGCAGTTCGAGTCGCTCAACTACCGGCAGATGCGGCTGCCGTTCGTCAACACGCCGGACAAGGCGCGCGAGGCCGCCGCGCGCATCAACGAAATCGGTCGGCGCGACGGCAAACGGCCGATCGTGTTCTCGACCCTGGTGGACCCCGCGTGCAACGCCGAGTTGCGCCAGGCCGATGCGCTGATCCTCGATCTGTTTCAGTCCTTCGTCGAGCCCCTGGAACAGGAACTCGGCATCAAGTCGACGCACACGATCGGTCGCTCGCACAACATCTCCGACTCGGAGAGCTACAAGCACCGCATCGAGGCGATCAATTTCGCGCTCGCGCACGACGACGGTCAGTCGGCGAAGGGGCTGGCGGCCGCCGACGTGATCCTGGTGGGGGTATCGCGCAGCGGCAAGACGCCCACGAGCCTGTACCTGGCGATGCAGTACGGGGTTAAGGCCGCCAACTATCCGCTGATTCCGGAGGACTTCGAGCGCGACGCGCTGCCGTCGGCGTTACCGCCGCACCGGCACAAGCTGTTCGGGCTGTCGATCGCGCCCGAGCGGCTCGCCGAAGTGCGCCACGAGCGGCGGCCCAACAGCCGTTACGCGTCGCTGGAGAACTGCCGCTACGAAGTCGCCGCGGCCGAACGGCTGATGCGGCGCGAGGGCATCCGCTGGCTGTCTTCGACGACCAAGTCGATCGAGGAGATCGCCGCCACGATCATGCACGAGATCCGCCTGGAGCGGCGCTCGTTCTGATCAGCGATACAGCCAGGCGCGCGTCAGCGGCAACTCGGTGGGCCCCGCAGCCTCCTGTTTGCTGGCGAGCACCTGGTAGATGTTCATCCAGCCCTGCGCGAAGCCATATGAGCAGCCGGCGAGATACGCCCGCCAGACGCGCAGCGTCTTCTCGCTGACCAGCCGGCGTGCGGCCTCCAGCTGCGCCTCGAGCCGGCGCGACCAGTGTGCGAGCGTCTTCGCATAGTGCGGGCGCAGGCTCTCGACGTCGAACACCTCGAAGTTCTGCGCGGACATCTCGCGCACCACCAAATGCAGGTGCGGCAGCTCGCCGTTCGGAAACACGTACTTGTCGATGAACTCGCTCGCGCCCGAGCCGACCGGCCGGTTGTCGACGTCGGCCGACGTGATGCCGTGATTCAGGAACAGCCCGCGGTCGCGCAGCAGGCGCCGCACGGTGCCGAAGTAGGTCGGCAGGTTGCGCAGCCCGACGTGCTCGAACATGCCGATGCTCGAGACCTTGTCGAACGCGCCTTCGCCGAAGCGCGCCGGCGCTTCGCGGTAGTCGAGCAGCAGCGCCTCGGCCCGGCCCTCCAGCCCGCACGCCGCGATCTGTTCGCGCGCCCGTGCGTATTGGTTGTCCGACAGCGTGATGCCCACGGCGCGCACGCCATAGTTGCGCGCCGCGTGCAGGATCAGGCCGCCCCAGCCGCAGCCGATGTCGAGCAGTCGTTCGCCCGGTTGCAGACGCAGCTTGCGGCAGATGTGATCGAGCTTGGCGACCTGCGCCGCTTCGATCGTCTCCTCGCCGGTCGGAAAATAAGCGCACGAGTAGACCATCTGCTCGTCGAGCCACAGGCGATAGAACTCGTTGCCGACGTCGTAGTGGTGCTTGATGTCCGCCCGGTCCTGCTTCGGCGAGTGCCGCGCAAATGCCGCGGCCACGCGCGCCGTGACGGGGGCGCCGCCGGCCGCGGCCAGACGCTCGGCGATGACGACGATATCCATGATGTCGCCGTCGACGTCGATGCGCCCTTCGACGAAGGCTTCGCCCAGCGTGGCGAGCGTCGGATGCGCCAGCGCCGGCAGCACGTCCGGATCGCGGATCGTCATCGTGACACGCGGCTGCAGGCCGAAACTTACGCGCGATCCGTCGGGCAACACCAGCGCGAGCGGCTGGCCGCCGCTCGCACGGATCGTGTCGGCGAGCCGCTCCAGGCCTTGCCCGACCGCCCTGTTGACCACCTTGCGCGTCGCCCGCGCCAGCAGACTGTCATCCCACATCATCGCCTCCGTCGGATTGCGACGGTGCATTCTTACCGAAGGCGCCCGCATCGCCAATAGGGCGCGGCGGCCGCTCGGCGTGCAGCAGGCGTCGGCGGCGCTCGAACAGGCACACGGCTGCGGCGGAAACGACGTTCAGCGACTCGACGGCGGATTCCATCGGGATGGCTACGTACGCATCGCAGGCCGCACGCGCGCCCGGCGACAACCCGCGGCCCTCGGCCCCGAACAGCCAACCGATCGGGGCGGCCGGCAACGTCGCCTCCCAGAGCGACGTTGCCGCATGCGCGTCGGCACCGAACCAGGGTCCGGGCAGCGCGCGCCTTAGATCCGCGGCAGCGACCGCTTCGTGCAGTACGAGGCCGAAGTGGGCGCCCTGCCCGGCCCGCACGACCTTGGGCGCCCATAATGCGGCCGTGCCGGGGCCGGCCAGCACGTGCCGCACGCCGGCTGCGGCCGCTACGCGCAGCAGCGCGCCGACATTGCCCGGATCCTGCACGCCGTCCAAATACAGCGCATCGGCACCGAGTTTGTGCGGGACCGGGCCGTATGCGACGCCGATGACCGCGATCAGCCCGGCGCCACGTTCGACCGGCGACAGCCGATCGAACAGCGGGGCGGCCAGTTCATAACAGTCGACGCCGCTGCCCGCAAGCTGCGCCTGCAGTTTCTCGATGGCCTCGCCCTGCGCGCCGCGCCGCACGAGCAACGCCTCGATCGGATGCGCCGCCGCCCGCGCCGCCTCGATCACGTGCACGCCTTCGGCAAGGGTGCGCCCGGCGAGCCGGATCTGGCGCGGCGAAGCGGCCAGCCGCAGCCATGCGCGGAAGCGCGGATTGGCCTCGGACGCAATGCTCTTCATGCATCCGCACTCAGCAGCGCCCGCACCGGCGCGAAGGACCGACGATGCACGCTGCTCGGTCCCAGCGCGCGCAGGCGTCGCAGGTGTTCCGGCGTCGGGTAGCCAAAGTGCTCGGCAAAGCCGTAGCCGGGGTACAGCACGTCGAGAGATCGCATCAGCGTGTCGCGATGCACCTTTGCTAGGATCGACGCAGCGCAGATCGCCGGTTCGGTGGCGTCGCCGCCGATGATCGCGCGCGCGGGAATCGCCAGCGGCGGCAGCCGGTCGCCGTCGATCAGTGCCTGGGTCGCCGGCGGATCGAGTGCTTCGACCGCGCGCCGCATGGCCAGCAGGCTCGCCTGCAGGATGTTCAGCGCGTCGATCTCCTCGACGCTGGCCACGCCAATCGCGCAGGCGCGCGCGCGTGTGCGGATCACGGACGCGAGTGCCGCGCGCCGCGCGGCCGACAGCTTTTTCGAGTCGCGCAGCCCGTCGATTGGAAAACGCGCGTCGAGGATCACCGCTGCCGCCACCACGGGACCCGCGAGCGGTCCGCGGCCTGCCTCGTCGACGCCGCAGATCGCGCCACGCTGCGATGGCGCGGACGCTGAAAATGGACCCAACGGTGGCGCACCGCCGCGTTTCATCGCTTCGCAGTCGCCAGAATCGCTTCGGCCGCGAGCGCGGGGGTGTCGCGGCGCAGGGTCTCGTGCATGGCGGCGAAGCGTTCGCGCAGCCATGTGCAGCGGGCCGGCGCGTCTAGCTGGCGCAGCAGCGCCTCGGCGATCGCTGCGGGGTGCGCGTTGTCCTGCAGCAGCTCGGGAACCAGCGATTCGTTGGCAAGGATGTTCGGCAGTCCGACCCACGGCAGGTAGCCCATGCGTCGCATGATCCACCAGGAAAGCCGCGGCATGCGATATGCGATGACCATCGGCTTCTTGAACAGGGCGGCTTCGAGGGTGGCGGTGCCGCTGGCCACGAGCACGCCATCGGCCGCTTCGAGGCAGTCGTGAGAGCGGCCGGCGAACAGTGTCGTGTTCGGCGCCGCCTGCGGCACGGCCGCAAGCAGTGCCGCCAGGCGCGCCTGCAGATCGGGGTTGGCCGCGGGGACGACGAAGCGTGCGTGCGGATGCCGGCGGGCGATTTGTGCGAGCGCCCCGAGGAACGCGGGTGCGATGTGCTCGACTTCGGCGCGGCGGCTGCCGGGCAATGCTGCGATCAGCGGATCGCCGTCGACGCCGAGTCGCGTGCGCGCCGCGCGCGTGTCGGGCGCGAGCGGTATTTCGCTCGCAAGCGGGTGTCCGACGTACGTTGCGGCGATATTGGCGCGGTCGTAGATCGCCTGCTCGAACGGAAACACCAGCAACACCCGGTCGGCTGCGCGGCGGATCTTGTCGAGGCGGCTGCGACGCCACGCCCAGATCGAAGGGCTCACGTAGTGCACGGTCGGCACGCCGCCCGCCCGCAGTTGCGCCTCGAGACGCAGATTGAAGTCAGGCGCGTCGACACCGACGAAGGCGCGCGGCTGCTCGCGCAGGATGCGCTCGCGCAGGCGGGCACGCAGCGCGAGCAGGCGCGGCAACTCGCCGATGACTTCTGCGTACCCGCGCACCGACAGCTCGCGGATGTGCCACCAGGCTGCGCAGCCTTGCGCGATCATCCGCTCGCCCGCGATGCCGGCGAAACGTGCCTGCGGAGCGCGCGCGCGAAGCGCGCCCAGCACGGGGGCAGCCAGCAGGTCGCCGGACGCCTCCCCCGCGACGAAGGCGAACAGCTCGTCGGCCATCGCCTTCAGCGGACGATGCCGCGGCGGGAGTCCTGCACGAAGGCCCGCAGCGCGTGCAGATGCGCGGCCGCCCCGGGCGCCGCAGCGGCGATCGCCTCGATCGCCGTGCACGCGTCGGCGACGGTGCGCCCTTCCTTGTAGATTGCCTTGTACGCCCGTCGCAGCGCGCCGATCGACTCGGCGTCGAAGCCTCGGCGCTTCAGTCCCTCGACGTTGATCCCGTGCGGCGTGGCCGGATTGCCATTGCAGATCACGAACGGCGGCAGATCTTGCAGCAGCGTCGTACCGGCGCCGGTCATCGCGTGCGCACCGATGCGGACGAACTGGTGCACGCCGGTGAGCCCGCCGAGGATGGCCCAGTCGCCGACATGAACGTGGCCGGCAAGCTGAACGCCGTTGGCGAAGATCGTCCGATCGCCGACGCGGCAATCGTGCGCGATATGCACGTAGGCCATGATCCAGTTGCCGGAGCCGACGCGCGTCACGCCGGCGTCCTGTGCGGTTCCGGTGTTCAGCGTGCAGTATTCGCGGATCGTGTTGCCGTCGCCGATCTCCAGTGCCGTGTCCTCGCCCGCGTACTTCTTGTCCTGCGGGATGCCGCCGATGGCGCAAAAAGGAAAGATTTGATTGTCGCGGCCGATACGCGTGCGGCCGTCGATGACCGCGTGCGCGCCGATCGTCGTGCGCGCACCGATCTGCACGCGCGGCCCGATCACCGCATAGGGTCCGACCTCGACGTCGGCCGCGAGCTCAGCCTTCGGATCGACGATCGCGGTTGGATGGATCCGCGCCATCAGCGCGCCCCGCTCGCGTCGATCCGCCGGTAGGTGCACAGTAGCTCGGCTTCGGCGGCGATCTGACCGTCGACGAGCGCCTTGCCGCCGAACTTCACGACGCCGCGCATCTCACGCAGGATCTCGACTTCGAGGCGCAACTGGTCGCCCGGGCCGACCGGGCGCTTGAAGCGCGCCCCGTCGATGCCGGCGAAGTAGTAGACGGAATCCTCGTCCGGCTTCTTGCCCATGGAGACGAAGGACAGCACCGCGGCGGCCTGCGCCATCGCTTCGACGATCAGCACGCCGGGCATCACCGGATAGTGCGGGAAGTGCCCCATGAAGACCGGCTCGTTGATGCTGACGTTTTTCAGCGCAACGACGCGCTTGCCCGGGTCGAGCTCGAGGATGCGGTCGACCAGGATGATCGGATAGCGGTGCGGCAGGTGGCGCAGGATCTCGTGGATGTCCATCATGCGTCGTCGCTTCCTTGCAGTCGTGCTTCGAGCCTGCGAATGCGCTCGCGCAGTTGGTCGAGGCGCCGCAGCGCGGCGGCGTTGCGCTCCCAGTCGCGGTTGTTCATCAGCGGGAAAAAGCCCGTGTAGAAACCCGCCTCACCGATCGTACGCGACACCAGCGTACCGGCCGAGACGATCGTGCCGTCGGCGATCGACAGGTGGCCGAGGATCATCGCCGCGCCGCCGAGCTGGCAGCCGCGGCCGATCGTGGCGCTGCCGGCGATTCCGACGCAGCCGGCGATCACCGTATGCGCGCCAATGCGGCAGTTGTGTCCGACCTGGATCTGGTTGTCCATCTTGACGCCGTCCTCGACCACGGTGTCGCCCATCGTGCCGCGGTCGATCGTGGTGTTGGCCCCGATCTCGACGTCGTCGCCGATGACGACACGGCCAGTCTGCGGGATCTTGATCCAGCGGCCGTCCAGCGGCGCGAAGCCGAAGCCGTCGGCGCCGATCACCGCGCCGCTGTGAACGATGCCGCGCGCGCCGATCACGCAGCCGGCGAGCAGCCGCGCGCCTGGATGCAATCGAGTCTCCGCGCCGACCACAGCGTCGGCGCCGACGTAGCAGCCGGCGCCGATCCAGGCGCGCGGCCCGATGCGTGCACCCGCTTCGATCACGGCGAAGTCGTCGACACGCGCGTCGGCGGCCACGTGCGCGCCTTCGGCGATGCACGCGCTGGCCGCGCGCTGCGGCTCAAAAGGCGGCGGTGGCGCCAGCTGTTGCGCGGCAAGCGCAAACCAGGCGTACGGCGTCGCGCACACGATCATGGCGCCTTCAGCGCGGCCGGCGGGAAACACGGCGGCGGCGCTGGCCGCGTCCAGAACGATCGCGCCCGCGCGGCTTGCCAGTGCCGCGGCGCGATAGCGCGGGTTTGCGAGAAAGGCGAGATGGGCGGCGTCGGCGGCAGCGAGCGGCGCGACCGCGACGATGCGCCGCTCGGGGTCGCCGCGGATCTCGGCGACGAGGCGGCCTGCGGTGCTGCGTTCGATCGCGGCGGCGAGCTGCGCGACCGTCAGGCCGGATCCGGCCATCGGCTCACTTGCCGTTGTTCAGCGCGCGCAAGACCTTTTCGGTAATGTCGACGCGCGGGCTGAAGTACACGGCGTCCTGCACGATCAGATCGAACTTTTCCTGCTCGGCGATCTGGCGCACGATGCGCTGCGCCCGGTCCAGCAGCGCCTGCAGCTCTTCGTTGCGACGCTGATTGAGATCCTCGCGAAACTCGCGCTGACGGCGCTGCAGCTCGCGGTCCATCTCCGTGAGCTCGCGCTGCCGCTTGTTGCGCTCCGCCTCGGCGAGCACAGGCGCGTCCTTCTCGAAACGCTCGGCCGCGGCCTTCAGCTTCTGCCCCATGTCCTGCAGCTCGCGATCGCGCTTGGCGAACTCGGTCTCCAGCTTTTGCGCGGCTGCGCGCGCGGGCGCCGAGTCGCGCAGGATGCGCTCCGAGTTCACGTAGCCGAGCTTCAGTTCCTGCGCGTGCGCCGCCACCGGCGCCATCGTCAGCGCCAACGGCAGAAGAGCAGACGCGAGTCTCAGCCAGCCTTTCATCGAGAGCCTCGTCATCACCGGGGGCGGGTATTCTGCCACAGCGACCCCGCACATTCGCGGGTACACGGTCCTTTCAAAAGCCCGTACCGATCTGGAACTGGAACCGCTGCGTGCGATCGAACGGCTCGGTCTTCAGCGGATAGGCGTAGCTGAGTTTCAACGGACCGATCGGCGAAATCCACGCGATACCGATACCCGCCGAGTAGCGCAAATCGCCCAAGCGCACTGGCTCGCCCGCGCCCCACACCTGACCGGCGTCGACGAACGCGAGCGCACGCAGCGTGCGGTCCGCGCCCGGCAGCGGCAGCAGCGCTTCGACCGAGCCGTTGATCCGGCGCGTGCCGCCGAGCGGGTCGCCGAGCGCGTCATGCGGTCCCAGCGAGCCGCCGTCGAACCCGCGCACGCTGCCGATGCCGCCCGCGTAGAAGTTCTTGAACAGCGGATAGGACTTGCCGCCGTAGCCGGCGCCCAACCCGACCTCGCCGTTGAAGGCGAGCGTGAAGCGGGTGGTCAGCGGCATGAACTGCTGGTACTGATAGGTTAACCGGTAGTACTGCAGGTCGAGCGCCGGCGTGCCGACCTCGAGGAAGGCGCGCTGGTAGCGGCCGCGCGTGGGCACCAGGATGTTGTCGCGGCTATCGCGCGCCCAGCCGACGGTGCCGATCAGCGCCTGCGTCTCCGTCCCGAAACGGTTGACGTAGTCGACGTAACGCAGTGGGCTGAACGCGGTCAGTCCGATGCGGGTTCCTTCGTAGCCCAGCCCGAAGAACACGGTGTCGAACTCGGTGAAGGGCACGCCGAAACGAACCGCGCCGCCGCGCTGCGTGAAGTCGACGCTGCCGAGACGCAGGCGCGCCAGATCGGACTTGCGCTCGAAGATCTCGGTCGTGCGGCTGATGCCGTCGATCGTCACATACGGGTCGACATGCGTCAGCGCCAGCGTGCGATTGGCGCGGCTCGTATTGACTTCGAACGAGATCGCGTGGCCCGAGCCAAGCACGTTCTGCTGCGTGTAAGCGGCCTGCAGAACGAGCTTTTCGGTGCTCGAGTAGCCCGCGCCCGCCTGGATGTTGCCGGTGGGCCGCTCCTTGATGTTGAAGTTGACGTCGATCTGATCGAGCGAACCGGGAACCGCCGGCGTTTCGACCTCGACCTTTTCGAAGTATCCCAGTCGATCGATACGGTCGCGCGACAGGCGCACCTTGTCCGAGTCGAACCAGGCATTCTCGAACTGGCGCACCTCGCGGCGGATGATCTCGTCGCGCGTGCGTGCGTTGCCGGTGATGTTGACGCGCCGCACGTACACGCGGCGGCCCGGATCGACCAGGATCGTGAAGGCGACCTCGCGCTTGTCGCGGTTGGCCTCGGGCACCGGGTTGGCCGACGCGAACGCGTAGCCGAGCTGGCTGAAGCGGTCGGTGATGCGCTTGGACACGTTGTTCAGCCGCTCGGCGTTGAAGGTTTCGCCAGGCTTGACGTCGATCAGCGCGCGCAGCTCGTCTTCGAGCCCGAGCAGCTCGCCGGCGAGCTTGACTTCCGAGATCGTGTAGCGCTCGCCCTCGACCAGGTTGATCGTGATGTAGATGTCCTGCTTGTCCGGGCTGATCGAAACCTGCGTTGATTCGACATTGAAGTCGAGGTAGCCGCGGTTCAGATAGAAGCTGCGCAGCGTCTCCAGATCGCCCTGCAGTTTCTGGCGCGCGTACTGGTCGCGCTTCGTGTACCAGGTGAACCAGCCGGGCGTGGACAGTTCGATCTCGCGCAATAGCTGGCGGTCGGTGAACGCCTTGTTGCCGGTGAAGCGGATCGAGCGGATGCGCGCCGCCTCGCCTTCGTCGACCGCCATCACGATGTTGACGCGATTGCGCTCGACCGGCGTGACCGTCGTCGTGACCCGCACCGCGTACAGGCCGCGGCCGAGATACTGGCGCTTCAGTTCCTGCTCTGCGCGCTCCAGCAGCGAGCGGTCGAACACGCGCGCCTCGGCGAGACCGACCTCGCGCAGCGACTTCTTGACCGCGTCCTTGTCGAACTCCTTGATGCCGGTGAATTCGATTGACGCGATCGCCGGCCGTTCCTCGACCACGACGACGAGCACGTCGCCGTCTGCCTCGAGCCGAACGTCCTTGAACAGTCCCGTCGCGTACAGCGCGCGGATCGCGGCCACGCCTTTTTCGGGATCGAAACGATCGCCGACGCGCAGCGGCAGGTAGCTGAAAACCGTGCCGGCTTCGGTACGCTGGATGCCCTCGACGCGGATGTCCTTGACCACGAACTCCTGCGCGGCGATGCCGGCGGAAAAGACCGAAAGGACGGCGGCGGTCACGCCGTGCAACGTCGTGCCGACGCCGCGTCGCGTTCGACGGCGGAATGCGTGCTTCAAGGTCGGATCGGTGCTGGGAGAGGAGGCGGCGGGACTTCGGAGGCCGTGGATCTATCCGCTGCGCGGGTCGCTCGCGACGAAATCTTCACGGCCTCAGAGGAGCAGTCGGGTCAGATCGTTGTATAGCGCCAGCGCCGTCAGCAGGATCAGCACGCCGATGCCGGCGCGTTGCCCCCACTCCACCACCCACTCGGCCGGCGGGCTGCCCTTCAGAATCTCGACCAGATAGTACAGCAAGTGTCCGCCATCGAGCATCGGGATCGGCAACAGGTTGAGCACGCCGAGGCTGATCGATACGAGCGCGAGAAAGCTCAGATACGCGACGACGCCGATCGCCGCCGACTTGCCGGCGTAGTCGGCGATCGTCACCGGCCCCGACAGGTTCTTCCACGATGCCTCGCCGGTGATCATCTTGCCCAGCATGCGCAGCGAGAAGATCGCCGTGTCCCATGTGCGTTCCAGCGCCAGCCCCGCGCTTTCGATCGGCCCGTAGCGCACCTTGACCAGTTCGGGCCGCTCGGCGATCTCCGCACCGATGCGCCCGACGGACTGCCCGCCGTCGTCGACCACCGGCGCGGGTGTCACCGTCAGGGTGCGTGTTTGCCCGTCGCGCTCGATCAGCAGCTCGAGTGGGCGGCCCGGCGAACGGCGAATCGTCTCGATCAGTTCGCGCGCCGAAGCGAGCGGGCGACGGTCGATCTCCAGTACGCGGTCGCCGGGTTGCAGACCCGCGCGCTGCGCGGCGCCGCCGTCGACGAGTCGCCCCACGCGCGGCGGTCCACCATAGGGTGCCAGCCCGATGCGCGCCATCGGGTTGCCTTCGGTGTCCTCCTTCGTGAGTTCCGAGAGGTCGAGCCGCAGTGTGCGTGTGACACCGTTGGCGCCTTGCACCTGCACTTCGAAGGCGCGCCGATCGACCGCGCGCTGCAGCAGCAGCCAGTTCAGTTCGTTCCACGAGCGCACACGCTCATCTTCGATCGCCAGCACGAGGTCGCCGCGCGCGAACCCCGCGCGCGCGGCCGGCAAGTCCGCCGCCGGCGCGGCGACGATCGCGCGGGGCTCCATCACGCCGACGACGTTCAGTCCCCAGTACACGCCGACGGCAAGCAACAGGTTGGCGAGCGGCCCGGCCAACACGATCGCGATGCGCCGGCCGACGCTCTGGCGGTTGAAGGCGCGCGGCAGATCCGCCGGCGCGATCGGGCCGATGTCGTTGTCGCGTTCGTCGAGCATGCGCACGTAGCCGCCGAGCGGGATGGCGGCGATCACCCACTCGGTGCGATCGGGTCCGCGGACCGCGCGCACGAGCGGCCGACCGAATCCGATCGAGAACCGCAGCACCTTGACACCGCAGCGGCGCGCGACCCAGTAGTGCCCGTACTCATGGATCACGATCAGCACGCCGAGCGTGACCAGAAAAGCGAAAACCGTAGTGACGAAGCTCATCGGATCCCCAGATTGGCGACGGCGCGCATGGCCGTGCGCCGCGCCTCGCCGTCGATCGCCAGTACTTCGTCGACCGACTTCGGCGCGGCCGGCGCGAGCCGCGCGAGCGTCTCTTCGATCACGGCGGCGATGGCGACGAAGGACAGGCGCGTGTCCAGAAACGCTTCGACCGCGATCTCGTTGGCGGCGTTCAATACGATGCAAGCGCTCGGGCCGGCCCGCAGCGCGCGGTACGCGAGCGCCAGGCAGGGAAAACGCGCGAGGTCGGGCGCTTCGAAGCTCAGTTCGCCGAGGCGCGCAAGATCCAGCGCCGCCGAGCCGCTCTCAATGCGGTCCGGCCAGCCGAGCGCGTAAGCAATCGGCGTGCGCATGTCGGGCGTGCCGAGCTGCGCGACCACCGAGCCATCGCTGAACTCGACCATCGAATGAATCACGCTCTGCGGGTGCACGACCACGGCGATGCGCTCCGCATCGAAGCCGAACAGGCGGCTCGCCTCGATGACTTCGAGTCCCTTGTTCATCAGCGTCGCGGAGTCGACCGAAATCTTGCGCCCCATGACCCAGTTGGGGTGCGCGCACGCTTGCGCGGGCGTGACCGACGACAGGTCTTGCTGCCGTCGGAACGGCCCGCCGGAGGCGGTCAGGATGAGCCGGCGCACGTCGCGCTCGAGCTGGCGCGCGCCTGCCAGGCATTGATGAATGGCGCTGTGCTCGCTGTCGACCGGCAGCAGCGTGGCGCCGCTGGCGCGCACGGCATCGGTCAGCAGCGCGCCGGCGCAGACCACCGCTTCCTTGTTAGCCAGCAGCAGGCGTTTGCCGGCACGCGCTGCGGCCAGCGCCGGCACGAGCCCGGCCGCTCCGACGATCGCCGCCACCACGATCTGCGCGCCCGGCAGCGTGGCCGCGTGCGCCAAAGCGGCGGCG
>JBBIQI010000024.1:0-24123 GCA_037442465.1 Burkholderiales bacterium | reverse complement strand
TATTCCCACGTTCCGAGCGAGCTTCAATGAGGCCGCGGCTCTTCGCCGCGGAAAACGATCTCGTGCCCCCTGCGCGTATGCATCGCCTGCAGGCTTCTATGAGGCCGCGGCTCTTCGCCGCGGAAAACTCAGAGACGCAATGCTTGCCGTCCTGCGGACCGAGAAGCTTCAATGAGGCCGCGGCTCTTCGCCGCGGAAAACGGTTTGGATACCATTGGAAGTAGATTTGGTCGATCCAGCTTCAATGAGGCCGCGGCTCTTCGCCGCTGAAAACCGATATCGCGTCTAGCAGCTTCTTCATTTTGCCCTCTCGCTTCAATGAGGCCGCGGCTCTTCGCCGCGGAAAACTGCTCACGTGCCGATCCGCATCCGACGTGGGCCCGCGAGCCTTCGTGCGAGCGCTGGCGCAAAGGGCTCGGCAAGTGTAGACAAGAACGACGCCGCCCGGTGCGTCGTTCGCAAATTCTCCAGGTTGTCAAAGAACTTGCGCCGCGCGAGCGCTCGTGACGGCGGTTTGCCGCACCCGACCGCTCGCGCCGCGACGGCGCAGTATTCACACGATCACCGGCTCGCGCGCCACCGGCTCGAAGCCGCGCTTGCCGAGGCTGACCACCCGCGGCTGAACCCGATCGGCCGGGCCGAGGTCGATCACCAGCACGTGATCGTCCGCGTGGTGAATGATCTGGTCAAGCGTCGCAACCATCTCCGCGTGCCGCCGCGCCGACAGCCTGCACTGGAACACCGAAAGCTGCGCCCACTCGCCGTAGCCGTGCATCAGCCTGAAGACTGCGCGCCAGCGCTTCGGGTCGCCGATGTCGTAGGTGACGATGTAAAGCCGCTCGTCCATGGCCAACTCGCTTCAGCGGGTGACGAAGTTCGGGTATTCGTCCAGCTCGCCCAGCAGATAGCGGCCAAACAGCCGCGCCTGCAATTCGAGCAGCCGGCGATAGCTGACGCGGTAGCCGAACAGCGGATGTGTGATCTCGTGCCCGAGCCGGCGCTCGAATGCGGCGATGAAACGCTTGCGGCCGTCCGCGTCCAGCGCCACGCTGCCGGCGGCGCTGACGAAGTCCGATGCTTTCACCTCGCCGTTGTTGATCGCCTGGATCACACTCGACTCCGCAATCAGCGGCCGGAACGGCTCCATCAGGTCGAGCGCCAGCGCCGGCCGCCCGTAGCGCGGCTGGTGGTAGAAGCCCCGATACGGATCGAAGCCCACGGCGCTCAGCGTTACGGTCCACGCGCGCACGAGCAGCGCGTATGCAAACGACAGCAACGCATTGACCGGATCCGCCGGCGGCCGACGGTTGCGCTTCTCAAAATCGAACGCAAAGCTGGCGGCGTCGCCCTCGGTCGCCAGCATTTTCTTGAAGTTGCGAAAGTAGCGCGCCGCCGCGTTGCCTTCGACGCCGAGCAGCTCGGCCATTGTGCCCACGCGCCGCGCCTGGTCGATGTCGCGCTTGAACTCGTCGAGCAGCGTCTCGGGTGCATCCCCCTCCTTCCAGTTGCGCCGCAGCAGCGTGCGCGCGTTCTGGATCTTGGCCACCACAAGGCCGCGGGCGATGCGCAGGCAGCGCGCGTCATCAAAGCTGGCACGGTACTGGGCGGTGCGAAGTTCTACGTTCTTGTGCCCGGTGCCGAACGTGTGGCCGATGAACCAACCGCCGTAGCTCATCCAGGTCACCGGGATTTCGCGCTCCATCAACGCGTGCAGCGTCGGCGTGGTGACGTATACGTTGCCCATCAGCGCGAGCTGTGAGACTTCTGCAAGCCGAGCGGTCGCGGTGACCTTGTCCTCGACGGAGACCTCGAGCGTCTCGCCGTTCTTGCTCACCTTGGCGCGGTTGGCCTGCACATACACGGGCATCGCCTCGTCGCGCCCAACGGCCAGCGGGCGCGGCGGCGTTTGCTCGCGCTTCAGGAAGTTCACTTCGTCCGGCAGGCAGATGCCCACGAGCGAGCAGCGCGGGCATTTGGGGCTGTCCACCAGCGGCGGCGGCACCGTGCCGCCGGCGGCCACCAGGCGCAGGCCGTCGATCGCGTTGCGTGTCAGCTTGCGCAGATCGTCGTCGAATTGCACGCGCACGCGTTCGCGGCCGGCGGCGAAGTACAGGACCCCTTCGCGCACGCGGTAGCCGTGCTCCTCCAGGATCAGCGCCTGCGCGCAGAGCTGCACGCGCTCGGGGTCGTACGCGCCGCCGGCCACATGCGGCCGCTTGCCGCGCTTGTAGTCCACGGGAACGACGAAGCCGTCTTCGGCTTCCACCAGATCCATCTTGGCGATCAGGCCGAGCCGGTTGCTCGCAAGCGTGATCGAACGCGCGTGCAACTTCTCTTCGGCAGGCAGCTCGTCCGCCGGCGGCAGCTCGCCCGCCGGCTTGTCCACGCGTCGGTGAATGCGCCGGCCTTCGACGGTATCGGCCGAATCGGCCCACTCGCCCTGCACCCACTCCAGGTATGCGAGCCGCGGGCAATACTGGTACTCGTTGAGCATGCGCGCCGGCAGCAGCGGCAAGTCGCGCGCCAGCTCCGGGAACGGCAGCGGCAATTCGGGCTGCGCGTTCGCCTCAGAGTCGTGCTCGTACGTCATGACACGCAGCGGGCCTGTGCGGCGGGGCCGTACCCCAGCGGGGCGTGCCCCCACGGCGACGGAAACCGGGGACCGTCTGACGCGGCGGGCACGGCCACGAGATCCGGCTTGGCGCGGCGGTCGCTCCGCGATGGACGACCGCAAGATCCGAATCAGACGGGGCTATGATCCGAACTGGACGAACGGATATTCCGAAATGGATGACCAAGACGCCGCACTCTTCCCACGCTTTGCCGCCGCGCGGGTGGCGGCCGCGCTGGCGGACACGCCCGCGGTGATGGTCAACGGCCCGCGCCAGAGCGGCAAGACCACGCTGGTGCGCACCTTCGCCGGCGCCGAGCGCGTATACATGAGCCTGGACGACGCGACTGTTCTGGCCGCGGCGCGCAGCGATCCGGCCGGATTCATACGCGGCCACGATCAGGCCGTTGTCGATGAAGTGCAGCGGGCGCCGGAGCTGCTGCGCGCGATCAAGCTTGCGATCGACCATGACCGGCGCCCCGGTCGCTACCTGCTCACCGGCTCGGCAAACGTGCTGACCCTGCCGACAGTCAGCGAAAGTCTGGCGGGGCGGATGGAAGTGGTCCGCCTGCTGCCCTTGTCGCGCGCGGAAGTGCACGGTAGGCGTCCCGCGTTCATCGAGAAGGCGTTCGCTGGCACGCTGGCCAAACCGCGCCGGCGCCTCGTTGCAGACGAGTTGGTGGACGCCGTTCTTGCTGGCGGCTATCCGGAGATGCTGGCACGGCCGCAGCCGCAGCGGCGTCAGGTGTGGGCGCGCGAGTATGTGAACGCGATCGTGCAGCGAGACGTGCGCGACGTGGCCGACGTCGAAAAACTCGACCGCCTGCCGCGGCTGGTGCGGCTGCTCGCGCACCACGCGGGACAGTTGACCAATTTCGCCCAGCTCGGCGGCAAGATCGGTCTCGACGACAAGACCACCCGAAAGTACGTCGCCATCCTCGAGCAGTTGTTTCTGGTGCAGCGTCTCGAGGCATGGTCGCTGAACCGCGCCAAGCGCCTGGTCAAGACGCCGAAGCTGCACTTCCTCGACTCCGGCCTGCTGGCCGCGATCCTCGGCATGTCGGCCGAGCGGATCGCGCAGCAGCGTTCCGCCTTCGGCGCGCTGCTGGAGACTTTCGTCTTCTCCGAAATCGCCAAGCAGATCGCCTGGCTCGACCGCCCGTTCGCTCTGCATCACTATCGCGACAAGGACCAACACGAGGTCGACTTCGTGATCGAGGCCGGCGATGGCGCCGTCGTCGGCGTCGAGGTCAAGGCGGCGGCCACGGTCACGGCCGGCGACTTCAGAGGCTTGCGC
Source organism: Burkholderiales bacterium (assembly GCA_037442465.1). Taxonomy (GTDB): domain Bacteria; phylum Pseudomonadota; class Gammaproteobacteria; order Burkholderiales; family Burkholderiaceae_F; genus DSNY01. Next base: position 20,215 of record JBBIQI010000024.1, on the reverse strand, counting down.
AAGCTCGCCGCCGCCAGCGGCAACGACTTTCGGCTCGGGGTTGTCCTCTACGACGGCGAAGCGGTCGTGCCCTTCGGGGAAAGACTCTGGGCGGGTCCGATTGCGTGCCTGTGGGAATGACGCGAGCCGGCGCATCGAGCGCGTGCCGCGTCGGTTCGCAAGCCTTGGTCGTCCGACCGCGCTGACATCGGACCTTGGCGACTTGCAAAGCGCCGCGCGCGCCCGCAGCGCATCGAGCATGCGCGCCGGCAGCAACGGCAGATCGCGCGCCAGCTCCGGGAACGGCAGCGGCAGCTCGGGTTGGGAGGCTGGGGCGTCCGACATAGCCGGGAGGAACGACGGGACCACTGATCAGGATGTCGGCCGATCGGGCGGTCGGCTTGAGCCCCGCGGTCGGGCTCGCCTGACCGGCCGAGCGGCTGCCTGCAGCTACAATGCGAACTACAAAACGCACTACGCGAACGTTACAGGGGGCGCTGTGTCCGTCGTCAGCCTCAGACTGCCCGATGAAGTCGACGAGCGCCTCGCGCGCGAGGCGAAGCTCGCCAACACGGCGCGCGCCGAGATCGCACGGCGCGCGATCGTCGAGTATCTCGATCGGCAGGAGCGCGAGCGGCTGGTTGCCACGCTGGTCGCCGAGGCGCGCGCCGGCTACGGCGACACGGACGTGCGCCGCGAGGCGCTCGCCGCGGCGAACGAGTTCGCGCTCGCAGAAAGCGAAGCGCTGGACCGGGCCGAGGCAAACGCGCGCGCCGCGCGCCGTCGCGTGCCGACGAGACGCAAGCCCGGGCGGCGATGAAGCGCGGCGAGATCTGGGTCGCCAACCTGAATCCCCCGCGCGGCCGAGAGACCGGCAAGGTGCGCCCGGTGCTGGTGGTACAGGCCAACGAGCTGGACGCGTCGGTCACGCCGCTCGTGATCGTGCTGCCGCTGACGACGCAGGTCAGGCCGGCTTTCCGGCTGTGGCGGGTGACGATCCCGGCGCGCGACCGACTGCTGCAAGACTGCCAAGTCATGGTCGATCAACCGCGCGCACTCGACCGCGCCCGCTTCGGCGACGGACCGTTGACGACGCTGACGCCCGAGGAACTCGCGGCCGTCGAGCGCAGTCTCCGCATCGTGCTGGGGATGTTCTGAGCGGAGTCGGCACCGAGCGGCACCGGCCTTCCGCTGAGCGCGCGTCGCGATCGATGTTTAACTCAACCTTGCTGCCCGGCGTAATGTGCAGCGACTGGTCGGAACAACCCGAGGCCGAAATGACAGCCAAAGCCGAGCGCCAGCGGACCGCGAATCGGAGCTGCAAACCGCACCTCGAGCAGTCTGCCAAGTGTGTCGGGCTGAACGAGTCCGCGCTTGCGGCGGAAGCGATGGAAGTGCACGGGGCGCAAGGACCGCCCGCCGATGCGTACTTCAGGCAGCGGACGCAGACCGATGATGTCCGGTCGCCCGTCGCTGCGCGCGTTCCATTCGCGACGCAGCTGCTCCAGCAGCGCCGCGTGCAGCGCCTGAGGCGACCGCAGCTGAGGGCGCTTCAGATGCCACGGATGTAGGTACGGCGTAATGCTGAGCCAGACGTCGGAAGCGCCAACCAAGTCGGATACGTCGGCGAACAGACGTGCGGCGCCGATACCCTCGAGCATCAGTCGCAGCGGCTCGCCCTCGTCGCGCTTCACTGTCTGCATCGCAGCGAGCACGCGAATCGCCTCGCTGCCAAGCCCGCCGGGTGCGTGGACCAATACATGCGCGATTTCGCCGCGCTCGTCCGCTTCCGGCAGCCAGAAGGCATGCGCATGGCGATTGTCGTCACCCAGCTCGTGGCCGGACAATTCGCCGGGGATGCGGTCACCTACGAGCAGGCGCCGCGCCGTTCCCATCGCTGCCAGCCGCAGCGCTTCGCCGACGCGCAGCGCGTCCTCGATGCGCGGCAGCGGCCTGCCGTAAAGCGCGAAGCGAGCAGTCGTGACGACGCCTGACCGTTCGGCGCGCCTGACGCGCGGCACCACGCGGGTCGAAACCGCCTTAAGAGCATCCAGCGGGCGGCGATAACTTACGACCCGCGCGGCAGGTGGTTGGCTCCACCCGGCAGCCTGTAGGTCGGCCGTATCGATGCTCACCGCGTCGAGCCAGCTCTCCGGCAAAGTCTTTTCAATCAGCGCCAGCCTCCTTCTCGGCGCACCGTTGCTCGCCGTGAGCTGTTTGCTGCGGAAGGCCGCGTAGTCGTCAGGCGATCGCGGTGCCAACAGGCGAACGACCTCACCGATCTCGCCTGTGTCTATATCTAAGTGATCTTCGGACGGCGTGCAGTTGTAGCAGTTGTTCCAGTCGATGCGTTCGGCTTGAACCCAGGATTCGGCGCGACCGAAGTAGCCCATGGCTTCGAGCAGCGCATCCAAGAGCTCCTGCTCAGCGGCCGGCAGTTGTAGTTCAGGCCACGCCATGACAACCGGGTCGTCGGGCAACAGCCGCGCGAACGCGTCGAAGATCAGCGTCCGTTTGTCGCCCTTCGTGGGCATGTAGTGCCGCGTATGAGCGTGGATTACGTCTTCGGGCAGGCGAATCCGCGGCAACGGAGCCGCGGCGATGCGACCCAACAGCGACTCCAGGCAAGCGCGCGAGTAGCGCTGCGGATCGAGCTTGCGATGCCAGGTGGCGATCAGGGCGCGCGCGAGCCGCCACGGATCGGGCGGCCAGGCGATGTCGGCCTCGTTGACGTGCCGACCCCACGGGGTCGCGTGGTAGCGCCCGGCCGGGAAGGTGAGAGCGATCGCGAGCATGGGCGCGGACTCGACCCTTATTTCCTGGAAGCCCTTGCTGATGCCTCCCACCGAACCGTCGTCGCACGCTTATCGGGCGCGGGCCACTTCTTCTCTGTGGCGACCTTGTCGATCAGGGCGGGAAGCTCGGCCTCCAGCGTGGCACGGTCCGGCACTGCGAACCCCTCCGGACGTGTCACCGACAGCGCGCTGCACTCTAAGTCGCAAGCCGTGCGCAATCGCAGGCCGTCCTCCAGGAACGCGCGGATCTTGAACAGCGCGATCGCGATCAGGAGTTGCGTGACGGCGTCGCCCAAGCCATAGCCACGGATCTGCGCCAGATCGAGGTTGAAGTAGGCCGTGATCTTCGGCGAACTGAACTCCGAGCGGGCGAAGGGGACGTTGCCGAAGCCCCTCGCCGTATCGCCCGATGGGTTGACGTGGTCGTTCTTGACGCCGCCGCTTTGTGCCTCTCGAACGTCCTCGGCCTCGATGAAGGCGGACAGTGCTCGCGGCAATCTCAGGCGACCGCCGGCCAGATCAGACTTCGCAAGGAAGACGCCATGCAGCAGTGCGTTGCTGTCCAACCGCAGCAGCACGGATGCCAGCTTGCGGATATCCACCGGGCCTTCCTCCATGTCGGCCAGTTCTTTCTTGAGCAGATCGAGCACCGCGGTGTCCTTGCCTTCGAGGATGTACGGCGAGTTGGTGCGGTGTGCCTCGAGCACCGTGTTGGTCAGCGGTTGGCCCTGCTTGTCAAGCACCTTGATGACCGGCAGGCCCTTCAGCGGCTTGACCCAATCGTCGCCGACCGTGTCCCAACACACCGTCTCCAGTCGGTTCGCCATGCTTTGCGCCGATTCCACGAGCAGCATGCGCGTGCCGTCCGGTCCGTCGTAGGTCGCCGCGCCGAGGTGCGGAAAACCGGTCGGCTGAAAGCGCGTGCCTTGAATGGGCTTGAGCTGCGCCTCCAGCAACAAGCGGGGAGCGTTGGCGAGCGCGGTGAAGTCGAGGGGCATCGGATCACTCCTCAGGCAGGTTGGTCGAGAGCTTCTTCGGGTACATCGGACTCGGGTGCGAGATCGAGCCAGCGCAGCAGCCGGCCGGTCTCTGCGAACGTCAGCGGGATCGTGAGCGCAGCCAACAGCCGGGGGCCTGGGACGCCCGCCGCGCACGGTGGCTGCCGCCCCGGCAGCTTTACGCCAAGCGCGCGCAATCGCTGCCAGGCGAGCTCGAGCGCGGCTCCGACGTCGTCGGCGACCAGGCGCGCGGAAACCTGCGCCGGCAGTCGCAGGCTGCGGTCGGGCGGAAGCCAGCCGAGATCGCGCAGCATCGATTCGGACGCGAAGAAGGGCTTGAGCACTGCATAGGCGGGCAGGGGCATCGCGAAGTCTTGTACCTCGGGTGCAACGAAATGATCCAGATCCACGCAGGCCAGACCCGACAGGAGCTCGGCGATCCGCCGATCGTCGGTTTCCCCAGCGAGAAAGCGCTGCACATCTTCGATTCGGGCGCCGCTGCGGCTGCGCAAGACCTCGCCTTCGGTATTCATGCGGGCAGCTTCGAGGCGGCGGCGATGGAGAACCGCCGCGAGGTTGTGCTCCAGCGCGCCAGCGCCCCAACAGATCAGGTAGTCGTTCTCGTCCCAATCCGTCCCGTCGGGGTTCACCCGCGCAAGGTGCGGGCGAATGCTGACGTATACGCGCCTGCCTTCCCGCTCGCCTGGTAGCGACAGTCCCGCCAACGCGAGAGCGATTTGAAACTCGGCGCTGCCGTCGTGGGCTCGGTGGATCCATTCATAGGAGAGCGTAGGCACCGGAACGAGCGCCTCGCGGAGCTTGGGGCTGCTGGCGCACAGCGCATCGATGCGACCCACCTGCCGGAGCACCTTCTCGACCGCCGCCTTGTCCGAGCGCTGAGTCAGCGCAAAGAGCGCGGCGTCGAGCCGCGCCTCAGCGGCGCGAAACGTGCCGGGTGCCTTGTCGTCTCGCGCCAGACGCTGAACCCGCCCCAACCATTCGCGCCGCTCCAGCTCGTCGATGAGATCGGCCTGCGGATTGCGCCGCACGGCGACGCGCGAAAGCGGCGTGGCGAGGAAAGCCTTGCCCGAGCGCATCAGGAAGCCATAACGTTGAAACGCGCCGATGCCGCGATCCACGCCCAATTGGGCGACGGCGCGTGCGAAGTCCAAGCCGTCGCGCACAGGGCGCGCGCCGAGCGCGGCGCGCCCTTCGGTGAACAGAGCCAGAACCTCCTCCAGCGTGAAGTGCGCGTCCCAGATCGGCATCCAGATCTCGCCGCGAGCGTCACCGTCGTCGGTCAACGCCGCAGCACCCTCGGTGCCGAGTCGGCTGCGAACCGTGAACGGTGCGGAAAGCACGGCTGCGCTGCTGGACTCAAGTCGGCGCGCTGCGGAAGCGGCAAACAGCAACGCCCCTTCAAGCATCAGGATGAAGTCCCACGGATTCATTCTGGCATCGCCTTCGAACCCTGAAGCCGCATTCGGGCCGCCTGCGCTGCCGGGTGAGAACTGGCCGATGGCCCGATCGGATAGTGCAGTCGTTGGAGCAGCGAACAGCGCCGTTTGCAGCAACTCCGTGGCGGCAGCCGTGATCTCCCCGCCATCGAGCGGCAGAACGACAGCCAGGTTCTGCATGAAGTTCGTCGTGAAATCGAGATTTCCGTCATTGCCGCCCGTGCCCAGCAGCGGCGGGAACTCTGGTCCCCCGTCCGCGAGAACGATCGCTGAATCAAACCATCTCAGCACCCGATCAGGGGCAATGTTTCTCACGTGCGCGATGAACTCGTCCTTCTCGTCGTCCGGGGCTTTGACCAGCTTGTAGTGCGCGACCGCTGATCGAGCTACCTTTATCGCCTCACGATACGCAGTCAACCGTTTGGCCGACGAACGTTCGATGGCCTCCAGTGCCCTCGTTGCTTCAGTCGGCTGATCGCGCCTGCCGGTCTTGAGCTTCTTGCCGGTTGCCGGGTCCTTTTCGTTCAGCTTCCCTTCTTGGTAGTAGAAGCCGCTACCCGCATTCCACGGCGCCACCAGCGGCGCCGGCTCGTACTTCTCCAGAAAGAACTGCAGTAGCTGATCGTTCTGCAGCCGCGTGCGCAGCACGAACTCGTCGTTGCGCCAGCAACCGGTGGCATCGGGGTCGCCGCCTTGCTCGGCGACGAGCCGCAGCACCGCCAGTGCTTTCAGATACGAGGCGAGCGGCGTCGGCGTGCAGCCACGCAACACGAGTTCGTGCCTCATTTGGCGGTCTCCTGCTCGGCCCGCGACGCGCGCCAGTCGGCGATGCGCACGGCGGCTTCGCACCAGGCCATGCGGAACGGGCCGAGCGAGTTCAGCAGGCGCCGGGTGCGTGTGGTCCAGGACGGCCCTTGCGGACCTTCGCCGAGCTTCATCAGATCGAGATGCAAGGTGAGGCCGGGCACCGTCTCGCCGTCGGCGAAGGTGATCTCGGGCAGCGGGTCGCCGTCCCAGATGCCGCGCGCGAAAAGTCTTCCATCGGGTGCTTCGTTTTCCTCTGGCAGCGAGCGCACCGACAACCGGACCTTCCCGTGGTGAGCAGCGATCAGGTACGCGATCAGGTTGGTCGCTTCGTCGTTCGCGAAGCCCTGCGTTTGCAGCCAAGCGAGTGCGGAGGCGAGTTCGTGTCGGAAGCGCGGCCGTTCGACTTCACCATCCGCGGTCTGCAGGAAATAGCGCGGGCGCGCACGCTCAGCATCCGGATTGCCACCTGCCTTGGCCCAGAGCCCCTCGCCCAGCGCTTGCCCTGTTCCCTGCTGGTGAGCTTCTCGGAGCATGTTCTGGAACGCCTGATGCGCTTTGCCGAGGTCATGCCAGCGCGCCGCGCGGACGATCGCTCCGCTTTCCAGACTCGGAAGACGCTGGCACAGACTGCGCGCCTCGCCTTCGACATCGGCCAGATGCAATGGCAGGTCGACCGGCCATTGCAGCAGGCTGCGATGGTCGTCGTCGTAGGCTTCCGAATCTTCGGCGTCGGAGACCTGTGGCCGAATCGGGGCGACGTGCTCTCTCTCGTCCGCAGACAGGCCGAGGTCGGCAAGATAGCCGCCCGCGTCTGCGGCGAGCATCAAGGTCATTCCCGGGCGCAGCCTGTCGCTCTTGCCGTGCGACTGCCAGCGGCGCGCCAGCGGATTCCAGCGCCACGCCTGACCCGGATCGAGCCGCTTGAGCAACTCTGCCGCCGCGCTCAGTCCGGCGCGGCACAGTTCGTCGCGCTCGGGCGCCGGCTGCGGCGGCCGGTTCGGATCGTCGTGGAAGTCGCGCCAGAAAATCAGCACGTCGGCGTCTTCAGCATCGCGCACGTAGGGCGCGATGTCCACGTCGAAGCCGGAAAGATCTGGGTCGGTGTTAAAAAGATCGAGGAAGTCTTTGCGCCGGATGACCGGGTGCAACGGCGCCGGCTCGTCGCTCGGCGGCAGATCAGCGGGGCTAGCGCTCGCGAGCTTTTCGAGCTTGACGCGCGCGGCGCTCAGCGCCGTCGGCTCGTACGGCCGCGCGGCATCCTTTTCATCGGCCACGTCGATCCAGAAGATGTCTGCGCCGCCGCTGTCGTTGCACTCGCCGTAGCGGTTGCAGCGGCCAAAGCGCTGCACGAGCGACGCCCACGGGGCAAGCTCGGTGAAAAGCGTCCGGCTCGTCATGTCGACGCCGGCCTCGGCCGCTTGCGTGGCGACGACGATGCGTCCCGCCGCCGGGACGGGCGCAGAGAGTCTGGCTTCCTGCGCGCGCCGGTCCGGGCCGCGGAAGCGCGAGTGCACGAGGACCAGTTCTTCCACACGTGTTGATGCGACCGCCTTTTTGCTCTTGCCGGCCAGCGCAGCGGGCCGCAGGGCACGATAGATCGCCTGCGCCCGCTCGACGGTGTTCAATATCACCAAGGTCGTCGTGCCAGGTTTGTGCGCCTTGCTGATCCGTTCGGCGAGCGACTGGGCGTAGTCGGGAATGTCCTTCTTCGCTGCAGAAACCAGCGCCAGATCGCAGCGCTGCAAGCGCTTGACCGCTTCGCGGCGCTTGCGCACTTCGTCGCTCTTGCGCTCCTGCGGCGACAACGAATGAACGACCAAGGACGCCGCATCCAGATCCACGGTAGCGAGCCAGTCGCGGTTCAACGTCGCCGAGACCCAGAGGCTGCGGCTGCGCGCGGTCAAGGGCAGGGCTCGGCGAAAGGCTTCCAGTTGCGCGCTGGTCGGCAAACCGGGTCCCATCAGCTGCACTTCGTCAAACACCCAGAACGCATCGTTGTGCAGCCACGCGAAATGCACCGGCCACTGATACCGGCTCATCGCGTAGCCGCGCATCAGCGCGCGTGACAGCAGCATGTCCTGCGTGCCGATCAGGATCGCGTCTTCCTCCGGGTGCTCCGCCCACGAGGCGCGCTTGATGTCATCGGCGCCGCCCATCAGAACGTGCACCGAGACTTTGCCCGCGCCCGCCTCGCCATCGATCCTCAGGTTCGACAGCCACGCCGCGACATTGCGCTGCGTCTGCTCGACGAGCACGCGCATCGGCAGGCAGTAGACGAGGCGCCGCGGGGTCTCGCCGTCCGGTTCAATGCTTCGATCGCCGTGCCGCCAGCCGCGCTTCCAGAGCCAAGCCAGTATCACCGCCGCCGTCTTGCCAAGCCCCGTGGGCACATCGAGCAGGTCGGGCCAGGGCTCGACTGCGAGACGACGCTGATAGTCGTACGGGGACCTGTCAAATTCTGTTGCTAGCTTGAAGAAATCGTCGAACTGCATCCCCTCCTCGCTCAGATCGTCAGTTCCACCGCCACCACCACCCGCTCCCAAGGATCGGGCGAGTCCCACAGCTCCGCAATCCGCGCATCGAACCGCTCGCCGCGATTCAGCATCTGCGCCACCGCGGCGTTGTCGCTGCGTGGAAGATAGCCGAGCTTGCGACCACGCCAGTCGATGCGCACCGCGCGTTCGTCGTGCGGGTTGGCGGGTTCGCGCACCGGCGCGAGCGGCTGGCCGACGGCCAGTTGCGGCCACAGTTCCTCGCCCGCGTGGTACTGGAAGCCCGCCAGCGGCGAGCGCCGGACCAGAACGCGGCGCCGCGATGCGGCGCTCGCGCTCGAAGCAATGCCCGCGCCGAGTGCGGCGAGCAGGCCCTGCAGGAAGTTTCGCTTGTTCATATTCGCCCCCTCGGCGTTGAAGCGAGCATAAGGGGACGCCGTCGCAAAACGCGAGACGCTGTCTGCCCCGTCGCAACAAAGGCCGGCGCCAGTGCACGCACTCAGCCCTTGCTGATGCGAGGCGGGTGCTCCGTCCGCGCGGCCGCACCGGCCGGCTCGATTGCTGCCACTGCTTGACGTGGCCATAATGTCCCGTTGTGGCCACGTGGAGTGCGCGTGTATGGAAGTCTCGGTCCGGGAACTGAAGAATCGACTGTCGGAGTATCTGCGCCGTGCACAGGCGGGTGAGGAAATCGCAATCACCTCCCGCGGGCGCCCGGTCGGGCGCCTGCTGGGACCGCAGAAGCGGCGGCGGTCTGCAGACGAGGACGCGTTGACTCGCCTGCGGGCCCTGCCTTTCGTGCGCCCGGGCAATGGCAAGAAGCTCCGGGGATCGGACCGCCCGGTCGTCGTCGCCCCCGGAACCACGGAGGAAATTCTGCGCTGGGTGCGCGGCGAATGATCGTGTACCTGGATACGTCTGCCTTTCTGAAGCTGTACCTGAAGGAAGCGGGTTCGGATCAAGTCGGGCTTCTCGTTGCCGAAGCGACAGCCGTATTCACGCATGTCATCACCTACGCAGAGATGCGTGCCGGCTTCGCCCAGGCGGTACGAATGAAGCGCTTGACCGAGGCACAGCGCAAAGTGCAGAGGGAGCGCTTTGAAGCGGACTGGGCTGCGCTGTTCGTCATCGCGGTCGACGATCCGCTGATTCGACGCGCCGCGGAGCTTGTCGAGCGCTTCGAGTTGCGCGGCTACGACGGCGTGCATCTGGCTGCTGCAGAAACAGTCTGGCGCCAGGCACCGGACAGCTTTCGGCTCGCCGCCTTCGATCGCCGCCTCGATGCCGCTGCCCGAACGCTCGGCATGCAGTCTATGCAAGCGAGCTGATTCGCGGGGTGCCGGCCGCCGGAAGGGGAAGCTTCAGCGAACGCTATGGCGGGTGGCAGATTGACCTCGATCGAGGGTCTCGGCCGCTGCGATGCTTGAGATTCCTCGGCCGCGCCTTTCCGCGCGCAGGCTCCCGCAGGAGCACAACCCGAGCGCCTCAGCCGCGTTTCAGTCCCAACGTCTCGCGCAGCTCGCGCACGATTTCCAAGTCGAGCGGCGGGTTCATCTTCGGCCCGTCGCGTTCGATCTGGTCGATCAGCGCGTCGACCGCCTCGCGGCCGTCGGGGTCGCGCACGGCTTCGCGCGGCGTGCGGTCGCCCAGTGCGGGGATCTTGTCGTCGACCCACGCGCGGTAGTGCTTGCGCAGGGTCTCGCGTATCGTCGCCTGCACTTCCGGTTGCGCGGCGAATTCGGCGCGCTCCTTCTCGCGGCGTGCCTGCTCCTGTGGCGTCGGCTGACGGCCGAGCATCGACTGCACCGACCGGACGATGCTCGGCTTTGCGTGCGCGGCGCCGCCCAGCCGCTGCTCGATCAGCTTGCGTAGTGCCGCGGCGCGTCGGGCCGAGTTGACCTCGGCGGTCAGCCGCTTGCCTTCGATGCGAAGCGTGCCCAGGACGGTGTTGTCCCAGCCCTTGTGCATTTCGTTGCCGAGCTTGCGCCAGCTTATCTCGGCGCGCACGAGGCTGCCTGCGGCGCTGCGCTCGGCACCTGCTTCGATCTCTTCGTCGGACATGCCGGCGGCGAGACTCTTCAACGACTCGAACGCCGCCTCCGGCTCATCGAGGTCGAAAACCAGCGTGTGCATCTCCAGCAGATCGCCGTCGGTGTTGCGCAGCTCGGGCAGTTGCGGAGCAAGCTGCCGGTCGGCGAGCGCGAAATACAGCTCGCGCAGCTCGAGGTCCCAGTCGCGCAGTAGCTCGGCGGCGAACAGATCTCCTTGCGATCCGATCTTCTTGCGCAGCTCGATGATGCCGGGCTTGTCGGCGGGCGGCACCGCCACCGGCCCCATGCCCTCGATCAAGTACATGCCTTCGATCGGCACGACCTTGGCAAAGAGCAGGTCGCCGGCGCGCAAGGTCCTCGATCCGGCGCGCTCGATCACGTCGCGCTCGGTGCCGAGCAGCACGTCGCGCAGCCGCAGCGCCTCCCCGGGGCGGCAGTCGATCACTTCGTGAAAGCTGAACGGCGTGGCGCGGCACGCCTCGACGTAGGCGCGCGCGATCGGGTCGAGCCGGTGGCCGGCGCGCGCCAGATAGGCTTGCGCGGCTGTCTGCCCGCGCGCCGCTTCCGGCAGCTCCGTTGCCTGCGGATCGGGCAGCCAGTCGTGGACAAACCAGGACAAGAACAGTTGCACGTACGGGGAGTCGGCGTCGAACGCGTCGTCTTCGAACTCCCACAGGTTGAACTCCTCCCAAGCCTCCTGCAGTCCGGTTTCGCCGAAGCGGCGCGCGGATTCGCGCAGCAGCTCGTCCGACAGCGGGTCGATCGCGCGCCGCACGCGGCGCCAGGCCAGCTCTTCGGGCGCGATCGCTTCGGCCTGCGCGAGGCAGCAGTGCTTGTACTTCTTGCCGCTGCCGCACGGGCAGGGGTCGTTGCGTCCGGGTTTCATCGTTCGTCCTTCGTCGTGGCCGCAGTCGGCCGTCATCCGTTGCCCTCACCCCAACCCCTCTCCCGTGGGGAGAGGGGGTTTCAAGGCTTCGTCGCGGTCGCAGAGTACTTCGCGACTGCGGCGCGCAGCGCTTCGGCCACCGCGGCGCGCAGACTGTCCGGCGCCAGCACTTCGACCTCGGGTCCGTGGCGCAGGATGTCCATCACCAGTTCGCGCGGGTCGCGATAGGGGATACGCAGTTCGTAGGCGCCGTCGGTGCGGAATTGCCCCACCTGCTTGGGATGCCAGCGCTCGTCGGCGACCCAGCGTGCGCGTTCGCGCGAAAACAGCAGCACCGCGGTCTTGTTGGCGCGGCCGGCGAAGATGCCGTAGCTGCTGGCGAAGTGTTCATCGAGTTCCGCCTCCGGCACGTCGCGCGCGGCCTGCTCCAGTTGCTCCGCGCGCCGCACGCGATCGACGGCGAAGCTGCGCAGCTCGCCACGCAGATGATCCCAGGCATCGAGGTACCAGTTGTCGCGGTAGTGCGTGATGCGCTGCGGGTCGACTTCGCGTTCGGTCAGCCGGTCGGTGCTGCGCGCGTGATACGAGATGCGCAGCCGCCGGCGCGCCAGCGTCGCCCCGGCAAGCACCCGAAACCAAGGGCCTGCGGGCCGAGCGCCGATCGGCAGCACGCGCACGCGGCGCGCGGCTTCCGCCAAGCCCAGCCGCTTGTGCGCGACGAGCGAGTCGATCCGCCGCCGCAGCGGCGCGAGGTGCTCTTCGAGCAAGCCGGGCTCGAGCGTCGCCAGCAGCCGATGAAACACCAGCAGCGATTGCAGCTCCTGCTCGGTGAACCACAGCCCCGGCAACTCGTACGCGGCTTGGGCGTCGGGCGCATAGCGGAAGCCCGCGGGATCGTCCACGCGCTCCAGGGGCGCGCCCAGCCGATCGCGCAGCGCGCCGACCAGCCGGTACATCGTCGCGCGCGAACACTGCAGCCGCTCGCACAGCTCCGCTTCGCCGATCGGCGTGCGACGCGCCGCGAGGATCCGATGCAGGGCGTAGATGCGGTCGAATTTGTCCATGCCTCAACGCGCTTCGGCCGCCGCGCGCCCCGCGATGAATCCGCCCGCCACCGCCGACAGCAGTCCGTTGCCCGACAGGTAGCCCCACACCGCATCGCCGGAGACGCCGCGCGCGGCGCCGCCGGCGGCGTACAGGTTCGGCAGCGGCGTGTTGCGCGCGACGAGCACGCGGCATCGCGCATCGATCACCGCGCCGCCCTGCGTGTGAAACATCGCAGCGGCGACCTTCACGCCGTAGTACGGCGGCCGCAGCATCTCCTCGGCGCGGAACGTGCGGTCGAACGCGTCGGTCGCGTTGTCGTGCGCCAGCGCGTTGACGCCGATCACCGTGCGCTCCAGCCCCGCCGCGTCGATGCCCAGCGCCGCCGCGAGTTCGGCGAGCGTTGCGCCGCGCTTGATCGCGCCCGCGGCGACCGCCTGCGCGTAATCGGGGAACTGCAGGCCGATCGCGTGCAGCCGCTCGTCGTAGATGTCGAACGCGACGTGCCCGGGCTGCCGCAGTACGTGCACCGCCGCCTCCGAGTAGCCCTCGTGCTCGTTGGCGAAGCGCTCGCCGCGCGCGTTGACCTGGATCGCACCCTGCATCATCAGCGCCCAGGTGACCAGCACGCCGTGCGGCGTGGCCACCGACCCGTGTCCCTGGTAACCGGCCAGATCCGCGGTCAGCGCGCCGAGCGCGATCGCCCAGCGCAGCGCGTCGCCGTCGTTGCCGCGATGGCCGAAGTACTCGGCGTCGGCCATCTCCGGGATGTAGCGCGCGACGAGTTCGCGATCGCCGCCGAAGCCGTTGCAGGCCAGCACCAGCGCGTCGCAGCCGACCTCGTCCGCGCTGCCGTCGGGCCGCACGAAGCGAAGGCCGAGGACGCGCCGAGCATCGTCGACGACGAGGTCGGTGGCGCGCGCCGAGCACAGCAGATCGGCGCCGGACGCGGCCACCGCGCGGTGCAGGCGCGCGAGCAATGCGGCACCCGTTTTCTCAGGAACGCAGTGCATGCGCTCGACCGCGTGACCGGGATACAGAAAGCCTTCGAGCAGTTCGAACGGAATTGCATGCGTGTTCGCCAGCCAGTCGAGCGCCTGCGGGATCGCTTCGGTATACGCCTTGACCAGCGTCACGTCGGCGCGGCCGCGCGCCTTGGCCACGATGTCGGCGGCGAATCGCTCGGGCGAATCGTCGATGCCGCGCGCTTTCTGCTGCGCCGTGCCGCCGGCGGGAACGAAACCCGACGACAACGCGGTCGAGCCCGCCGGCGCGGCATCGCGTTCGAGGATCAGCACGTCGATGCCGCGTTTGCGCGCGGCAAGTGCCGCGACCGCGCCGCAGGCACCCGCGCCAACGATGACGATCGGCACGTGGGTCGCGAAACGGCGGTCGGGATCGACGTGGATGGGCACGGCTCGGCTCGTACGTTCGGCAGTGCCTTCAGCCCCGGGAATGGCCCCTCACCCCAAACTGCTCCCGGTGTCCGGGGAGAGGGAACCGGGCGCCGCCGAGACTCCCGCTCTTCTGCGCGCGGCACAGGGCGGCGGAAAGGGGTACAGCCACGCTGCAGGTTTCCCGAACGTTCACTCCGTCGGCCGGAAAAGGTACTCCCCGCGCGGCTTGCCGAGCACGCGGCCGTCCTCAAAGATCAGCGCGCCGCGCAGGAAGGTCGCATCGACGCGGGCCGACAGCTCGATGCCTTCGAACGGCGTGTAGCCCTGCGACGACTCGGCGTCGCGCGCGCGGATCGTCCAGGTCTTCGCCGGATCGATCAGCGCGACGTCGGCGTCGAGTCCGACGTCGATGTCGCCCTTGCGGTTCAGTCCGAACCGTCGCGCCGGGTTGTAGCTCGTCAGCCGCGCGATGTGGTTGTAACTCAACCCGCGCCGGCTGCCTTCGGAGACGAGCGCGGGCAGCAGGTACTCGGTGCCGCCGAAGCCGGACTTGGCCATCCAGATGTTGCCGAAGTACTGCTTCGGGATCTTCGTCTCGTGCCGGCAGCAGGCGTGATCGCTGACGACCCAGTCGATCTTGCCTTCGAGCAGCTTGTCCCACAGGAATTCGACGTCCTCGCGCGGACGGATCGGCGGGTTGACCTTCGCCAACACGCCGGCGCGGCTCGTGACGTCGAGCATCAGGTGACCGATCGTCACCTCGCGCCGGAAGTCGATGTGCGGAAACAGCTCCGCCATCTGCAGCGCGGCGGTCAGCGCCTTGCGCGATGACAGATGCAGCAGGTTGATGTTGGCGAGCCGCGTCTCGTCCGCCAGATACGCGGCGATGAACACCGCGAGTCCCTCCGAATGCGGCGGCCGCGCCGCGTGATACGCGGCGAGCCCCTTGAGCCGCCCTTCGCGCTCGACCAGTTTCGTGTACGCGGTCATGATCTCGGCGGTCTCGCAGTGCAGCGACAGGCTGATCTGGTTCGCCTTGCGCGGGTAGCGCCGGCGCGCGTCCTCGACCGCGCGCATGATGAATTCGAAGTGCGCGTAGTCGTAGCGGTCCTCCGGGCCGATCATCAGGAACTCGCGCTGCTTGTCGGACGCACCGTGCAGCCCGTGCGAGCCGTAGAACATGAAGATCTTGAAGCTCGCGACGCCGTGCTTGTCGATCAACTCCGGGATCTCGCGGATGTGCGTCGAGTCCATCGGTGCGAGGTGATAGCCGTAGTCGACGTGGAAGCGCCCCTTCGACAGCTTGAGCACCTCGGGGAAGAACTTCGCGTACGGCCCGCCCTTGTTCAGGTAGTACCGGCCGGTGCGGAAGTAGTTCAGGCTCGAAGTCACGCCGCCGCTGGCCGCCGCGCGGCTTTCGGTGACCGCGTCTTCCTCGAGCGGCGAATAGATGCCGGTGTGCATGTGCGCGTCGACCGCGCCCGGAAAGGCGAGCCGGCCGCGGCCGTCGTAGACCTCCTTGGCCAGCGCGACATCGATGCCCGGCGCGACGCGCGCGAAGCGGCCGTTCGCGATCGCGATGTCGGCCTCGTGCAGCGCGTTGCCGTGCGGACGGACGACGCGGACGTTCTTGACGATCAGGTCGTAGCGTGCGCGTGGCGCTTTCTGCTTCATGCGACTGCTCCTGTTATCGAGGATTACGCAGCCTCGTGACACTGCCAACTTGCGAGTTCGCTTCGCGCTGGCTGTCGCCGGTTCCGTCATCCCAAGCGCGGCGAGGGATCTCGGCACGGCGAGCAGCGGAGATTCCTCGCCGTTGGCTCGGAGTGACGAGGGCTCAGCCATGCGCACGCCAAGCGGCCGGCACGTGTCCCGAGGATAAGCAATGGTCAATAGTTAGCGCGCGAAAATGGGCCAGTCATCGATTGGGGCGCCACGGTTGCGGCCGATCTTTCCCCTTTGAAACAGGAGGACAGAGGGGGATTTCGACGCCGTGGCGCACGCGGACACAGCGTCTGCCGTTCGCCCGCTTTTTTCTCACACGAAGGTTCTCAATTCCCCCCTGCCCCCTCTTTCAAAGGCGGCGTCTCGCAGCGACCGCGCAAGGGCGCATCGACGACAGCACGCCCTGCCGCCTTTTCAAAGGGGCGTTCGCGCAGGAGGCGTCGCCGGCTCAATCCTTCAGCTTCTCTTCGATCCACGCGCCGGCGGCGAGCAGCTTGGCGTCGTCGCCGGGGCGCGCGATCACTTGCAGGCCGAGCGGCAGTCCGGCTTCGCCGCGCCCGCAGGGAATGTTCAGCGCGGGACAGCCGATCAGGTGCCACGGCCGATTGAAGATCGGGTCACCCGTGGAGCCCAGCCCGCGCGGCGCCTCGCCCGGTGCGGACGGACACAGCACGACGTCGGCCGCGCCGAACAGACTGTCGATCGCGGCGGCGCAGGCACGGCCGAGCTGCAACGCCTCGATATAGGTGCGTGTGTCGACCGCGCGCCCCTGCTCGATCAGCTCCACCAGCCGCGCCGACAGCAGGTCGCGCCGGTAGGTGTACTCGGGCGCGAGCGCGCGTGCGGTCTCGTACAGTTGCACCGATTTCTGCGCTTCGAACAGGCCGTCGAACACGCGCGGCCAGGTGATCTCGGTGTGCCGCGCCCCGCGCTGCACGAGCTTCTGCGCCGCGGACTCGAGGGCGGCGAGCATCGACGCCGACGCCGCGTTCGCGTGCGGTGTCGCGGTCCAGCCGATCGTCGGTACGGCGCCGCTTGCCAGATACTGCGTCGGCACGTCCTTCCAGGCGGGCTTGAACGCGAGCACCGAGGCGACCAGCGCAAGGTCCTCGACGCCGCGCGCGAAGGCGCCGACCTCGTCCATCGTGTCGGAGTTCGGCTTGACCCCGCAGCGCGGCACCAGCCGTGGCGACGGCTTGTACGCGAACACGCCGCAGAACGCCGCGGGCCGGATCACCGAGCCCGCCGTCTGCGTGCCGAGCGCGAGCGGAACGAAGTGCGCAGCCACCGCCGCCGCGCTTCCGCTGGACGAACCCCCCGGCGTGTGCGCGAGGTTGTGCGGATTGCGCGTCGGCCCGGGCGTGAAGTTGGCCAGCTCCGCGGTCACCGTCTTGCCGATGACGAAGGCACCCGCGTCCTTGAGCAGGCCGACGCACGCCGCATCGACGTTCGGCTTGTGGGTCGCGAAGATCGCCGAGCCGTAGCCGGTCGGCATGTCGGCCGTGTCGATGTTGTCCTTGACGGCGACCGGAACGCCGTGCAGCGGGCCGCGGCGGCGATCGTTGGCGAGCAGGCGGTCCAGCTCGCGCGCAGTCTCGAGCGCGCGATCGGCCTCGAACCAGGCGAACGCCTCGATCGTCGCATTGCGGTCGTGGATCGCGTCGACGAACGAACGCGTGACCACTTCGGATGTGACGTCCCCGGCAGCGATCATCTGCGCCAGCTTCGTCGCCGACAGCCGGTGCAACGGCTCTCTCATGCCTGCACTCCTTTCGATGCGAATCGGTTCTTCAGGCTCGGCAGCAGCCCGCCGGCAGCGACGATGTCCCACAGAAACGGCGGCAGCGGCTCGCATGCGAGCCTACCGCCATCGGCGCGCGTGACGATGCCCTGGCGCGAGTCCAGCGCGATCCCCTCGCCGTCGGCGAGCTCCTGCGCGCGCGCGCAGACGAGCGCAGGCAGCCCCAGATTGATCGCGTTGCGAAAGAAGATGCCCGCGAACGACGGCGCCAGCACCGCGGCGATGCCCAGGTGCTTGAGCGCCGCCGCCGCCTGCTCGCGCGAAGAGCCGACGCCGAAGTTCGGTCCCGCGGCGATCACGTCGCCCGCGCGCACTTCGCGCGCGAACTCGGGGCGCACCGCTTCGAGGCAATGCGTCGCCAGTTCCGGCAGCGCGAGCTTCATCCAGCGCCCCGGCGCCAGCGCGTCGGTGTCGACATCGGCGCCCAGCTTCCAGACGCGCCCGCTTGTCTGCGTCATCGCGGCCATCAGCGGGGCGCCCGCGGCTCGACGACGCAGTGATAAAACAGCCCCGCGCGGAACTTCGGCGCCTCGTCCTGCGACGCGTACACACTCGCGGCGAGCTTGCCGAGCCGCTCGCCGAAGGCGGCCGGCATCGCCTGCCGCTCGGCGAGCGCACGGATCGACTGCTGCGTTTGTTCGAGCGTCACGCCGGCGGCGCGCGCGGCGAAGAAGTCGCGCGCGAAGCGCGTGATCTGGTAGCAGTCGTCGGCAAGTTCCGCGCGCATGCGCGGTCCGACCGCGGCGGCGCATTGGCGCAGCCGGTCGGCGACGTACGGCCGCTGCGCAGTCGGTCGCTCGCGGTACACCTCGTCGACGATGCGCTCGATTCGCATCCGGTAGTCGAGCGGCGCGGCCTCGAGTGCCTTGTTTGCGGCAGCGAGCACGTCTTCGCGCTTCTCGCCGCGCGCCATCTGTTGGATCGCCGCCACGCGCAGGTCCGCATCCAGCAGGCAGCCGCTGAGCGCAACCGCATCGGCGGCGTCGCGCCGCTGCGCCTGCGCGGGCGCCGCGGACAGCAGCAACGCCGTCAGCACAGCGGTCAGCGCACACGCGCGCCGCGAGGGTGCGCTCAAGTCGCCCGCATGGATGGATTCGTTCATGTCGCGCCGGGCATGTCGAGTACAAGCGCAGCCATCACGCGCGCCTATCATACAAACGGTCTCACGAATCGTCGCCGCCGGAAGCGTCGCTCGCCGCAGCGCGCGGCCCGCCGCGACCCACCGGGAATCGACCGCCGATGGAGCATCCCGACGAGCAGGCGCTGATCACGCGCATCGTCAAGATCGCCGCCGCCGCGCTGCTGGTGATCGGCGCGGCGGTCGTGGTCGAGCCGTTTCTCGCCGCCGGCCTGTTTGCGGCCGTGTTCGTGCTCGCGACCTGGCCGCTGCATCTGGCCGTGCGGCGCGCGGTGCGCGCGAGCGACACGGCCGCGGCAGCCATCATGACCGTGCTGGCGATCGTGCTCGTGATCGTGCCGTTCGCCTGGCTCGTCGACAACGCGATCGAGCGCGTGCCCGGCTGGATTGCGGCCGTGCAGGCGTGGCTGGCCGACGGGCCGCCGGCGCCGCCCGCATGGCTGCGGCGCATCCCGCTGGTCGGCGACTATCTCGACGGGTACTGGCGCGAACTGGCGTCCGACCCCGGCGCGCTGCGCACGGTTGGCGCGCGATTAATCGAGATCGGACGCGAGCCGCTGATCCTTGCCGGTCGGCTGATCGCCGGCGGCGTGCTGCAGCTTCTGCTGGCGACCTTCGTCGCGTTCTTTTTCTATCGCGACGGCGAGCTGCTGGTGCGCAGCCTGCGCGCGGGCACGGCGCGCATCGCCGGGACGATGGCCGACGAGCTGCTCGCGATCGTGCGCGACACCGTGCGCGGCGTGGTGATCGGGATCGTCGGCACGGCGCTGGCGCAGGGCGCGCTCGCGACCGTCGGCTTCCTGATCGCCGGTGTACCGGCAGCGTTTCTGCTCGGCGGGTTGACCGCGCTGCTGTCGCTGATTCCCGGCGGTCCGGTCGTCGTCTGGCTCGGTGCGACGATCTGGCTGCTCGCGCACCAGCAACTCGGCTGGGCAATCTTCATGGTGCTCTGGGGCGCGCTGCTGGTCTCGAGCATCGACAACGTGCTGCGGCCGCTGCTGATCTCGCGCGGAGCCAGTCTGTCGTTCGCGCTGGTGTTCGTCGGCGTGATCGGCGGCTTGCTCGCGTTCGGCTTCGTCGGCATCTTTCTGGGACCGACGCTGCTCGCGCTGACTTGGCGCTTGTGGAACACCTGGATCGAGCGCAGCCGGGACCCGGGGCAGCGCGCGTCCCAATCCGCCGCCCCGCCTCCGCCCTGAAAACGTGCGGCGGGCCGCGCGCGCAACGCGACTCACCCTGGATCGGGCAGCCGGCCATTGGTTGTGCGTTCGCTGCGCCGCCTCGGGGCACTCCGAGCCGAAGTCCCTCGGCCTTCCGAGCCCAGTTCCTCGTCATTCCGAGCCCGTGTTCCTCGTCATTCCGAGCCGAAAGCGAGGAATCTCAGCCGTTCGCCGCGCCGAGATCCCTCGCTGCGCTCGGGATGACAACCTCTGCGCTGCGGACGGCACCGTCGACGCTCGGGGTCGTCGCGTCGGCGCTCGGGGTCGTCGCGTCGGCGGTCGGGTCGTCGCCGACGCGGCATTCTGAGCTTGCGCCTCGCGTCAGCGCGAGATGACCGGGCCGATCGCGGCCTCACCCGCTGGGTGAGCGCAGTCCAAGCCGCAAGCCCCGGTCGCACGACGCCCTTGCGCAAGACAGCATCGGT
>JBBIQI010000023.1:5680-24142 GCA_037442465.1 Burkholderiales bacterium | reverse complement strand
CTTCGAGCGGCTCACAAACTAAAGCCCCCGGCTCTGCCGGGGGATACTTACCGCGCCGTCTCGGCTTCCTCGAACTCGCGCGCGACGGTCTTCGGCATGCGAGTGACCTGGAACAGGTGCACCTGGCGCGCGTCGGCTCGCAGCACTTCGAAGCGCAAGCCGTCGAGTTCGAGCGTGTCGCCGCGGCGCGGCACGCGGCCGAACTGGTCGGTGACAAAGCCGCCGATCGTGTCGAAGTCCTGGTCTGGAAAGTGCGTGCCGAAGGCTTCGTTGAACGCGGCGATTTCGGTCAGCGCCTTGACGCGGAAGCGGCCGTCGCGTTCGGCAACGATGTTGTCGGCACCCTCGTCGAGGTCGTATTCGTCCTCGATATCACCGACGATCTGCTCGAGGATGTCCTCGATCGTGATCAGCCCGGCCACGCCCCCGAACTCGTCGACGACGATCGCCATATGGTTGCGGTTGGCGCGGAACTCCTTCAGCAGCACGTTCAGCGGCTTGCTCTCCGGTACGAACACGGCCGGCCGCAGCATCGCGCGGACGTCGAAGTGCTGATCATGGTAGTAGCGCAGCAGGTCCTTGGCGAGCAGGATCCCGATCACATGGTCGCGGTTGCCCTCGATCACCGGGAAGCGCGAATGCGCCGTCGCGATCACGCGCGGGATCCAGCGCTTCGGGTCCTCGGCGATGTCGATCACGTCCATCTGCGGCGCGGGCACCATCAGGTCGCGCGCGCGCAGTTCGGAGACCTGCAGCACGCCTTCGATCATCGACAGCGCATCGGCATCGAGCAGGTCGCGCTCGTGCGCGTCGTGCAGCGCCTTGAGCAGGTCTTCGCGGTTTTCGGGTTCTCGGGTGATGAACGCGATCAGGCGTTCGATCAGGGAGCGTTGCTTCTGGGAGGTCGACGGGCGGCCTCGGGGAGGTTCGGACATTTTCGTCGGGCGCGGCGATCGGCCCGGCTGTTGGGACGCGGCGAGCATATCGGATGCGCCCACGCTGGCAATGACGGCTTTTTCGTACTCGCGCAGCGGCACGTGGCGGCCGGCGAGCGATCTGCCATTCGGTGAGCCTGCGCTAACTTACGCGTACGGGTCTGCAATCCGTAGCTTGGCCAGAAGTTCGACCTCACGCGCCTGCATTGCGCGGGCTTGGTCACGCCGCCGATGGTCGTAACCCTGCGCGTGCAGCGTGCCGTGGATCACCAGGTGCGCAAGATGCGCGCGCAGGGTCTTGCGTTGTTCGCGGGCTTCGCGCCGGACCACCGGCACGCAGATCGCGATGTCGGCGACGACCCGCGGCCGCTGCGCATAGTCGAAGGTCAGCACGTTGGTCGCATGGTCACGGCCGCGGAACGCGCGGTTCAGCCGCCGGCCTGCGCGGGCATCGACGAACGCCAGCGCGATGTCGGCATCGCGTTCCAGCGCGAGCGCAACCCAGCGGCGCAGCGTGCGGCGTGTCGGCAGCCCGACGAACGCGTCGAGCCCATGAACCGACAGCGACAGATGCCGCGCCGGGTCCCGCGAACGGCGGCGCGGGCTCACGGCGCCGCGCGCGGCCGGCGCGGCGCGGGCGGGTTGAGGCTTTCGGCCTTTTCGTAGGCCTCGACGATGCGCGCCACGAGCGGGTGCCGCACCACGTCGGCCGCGGTGAAGTAGGTGAACGCGATGCCGCGCACCTCGCGCAGGATGTGCTGCGCCTCGATCAGCCCGGAGGAGCTGCCGCGCGGCAGATCGATCTGCGTGACGTCGCCGGTGACGACGGCCTTGCTGCCGAAGCCAATGCGCGTCAGGAACATCTTCATCTGTTCGGGCGTCGTGTTCTGCGCCTCGTCCAGGATCACGAACGCCTGGTTGAGAGTTCTGCCGCGCATGTAGGCGAGCGGCGCGATTTCGATCGTCTGCCGCTCGAGCAGCCGCTGGGTCTTGTCGAAGCCGAGCAGGTCGAACAGTGCGTCGTACAGCGGACGCAGGTAGGGATCGACCTTCTGCGCGAGATCGCCCGGCAGAAAACCGAGCCGCTCGCCGGCCTCGACCGCCGGCCGCGTCAGCACGATGCGTTTGACCACGTCGCGCTCGAGCGCGTCGACCGCGCAAGCGACGGCCAGATACGTCTTGCCGGTGCCGGCCGGGCCGATCGCAAAGGCGATGTCGTGTCCGAGGATCGCCTGGATGTATTCGCGCTGCCGCGGGGTGCGGCCGTGCAGGTCGCGCCGGCGCGTGTGCAGCGCGGGCAGCGCCGTGTCCGGCGCCTCGTCCTCGGCCTCGGCCGCGCGCGGCGCCGGGCGCCTGCGGCCCCGGTTCTCGACGAAGTACAACTGAATGTCGTCGACCGAGATCGGCCTCTGCGCGCGCGCCAGAAAGTGCTCGAGCACGGCGACCGCCTGCTGCGCGTGCTCCTGCGTGCCCTCGATGCGGAACCGGTGGCCGCGCCGCCTGATCGAGACATCCAGCTCGGTCTCGATCTGCCGCAAATTGCCGTCGAGCGCGCCGGTCAGGTTCGCCAGTTGCGAGTTGTCGGCATCGGCCGAGTAGGCCAGCACCTTGGCGGCGGCTTTGCGTGCCACGCTTCGCTCAGGCGACAAGCGCCGACTCGCGCAGCTCGATCTCGCCGCGCAGCGAGTGCGGCAGCGCCTGCGTGATGCGCACGTCGATCATCTTTCCGACGAGCCGCTGCGCGCGCGGCCCGCCGGCGAAGTTCACGATACGGTTGTTCTCGGTGCGGCCCATCAGCTCGCGCTCGTCCCTCCGGGACGGGCCTTCGACCAGGATGCGCTGGGTGGACCCCACCATCGCCGCGCCGATGCGCGCGACGTGTTCGTTGAGCCGTGCCTGCAGTCGCTGCAGCCGCTCGAGCTTGACTTCGTGCGGGGTGTCGTCGCGCAGCTCGGCGGCCGGTGTGCCAGGGCGGCGGCTGTAGACGAACGAGAAACTCGCGTCGAAGCCGACGTCGTCGACGAGCGCCAGCGTCCTGGCGAAGTCTTCTTCGGTTTCGCCCGGAAAGCCGACGATGAAGTCCGACGACAGCGAAATCTGCGGTCGCACCGCGCGCAGCCGGCGCACGATCGACTTGTATTCGAGCGTCGTGTAGCCGCGCTTCATCGCCGCCAGTACTCGGTCCGAGCCCGCCTGCACCGGCAGGTGCAGGTGGCTGACGAGCTTCGGCAGTCGCGCGTAGGCGTCGATCAGCCGCTGCGTGAATTCCTTCGGATGCGAAGTCGTGTAGCGGATGCGCTCGATGCCGGGAATCTCGTGCACGAATTCGAGCAGCAGCGCAAAGTCGGCGCGCTCGCCCGTGCTCATGCGCCCGCGGTAGGCGTTGACGTTCTGTCCGAGCAGTGTCACTTCGCGGACGCCCTGGTCGGCGAGGTCGGCGATCTCGGTCAGCACGTCGTCGAGCGCGCGCGACACTTCCTCGCCGCGCGTGTACGGCACCACGCAGAAGCTGCAGTACTTGCTGCAGCCTTCCATGATCGACACGAACGCGCTCGCCCCCTCGACACGCGGCGGCGGCAGATGGTCAAACTTCTCGATCTCCGGGAACGACACGTCGACCTGCGGTGCGCCGGTTGCGCGGCGCCGCTCGATCAGCGCCGGCAGGCGGTGCAGGGTCTGCGGGCCGAAGACGATGTCCACGTAGGGTGCACGCGCAACGATGGCGGCACCCTCCTGGCTCGCCACGCAGCCGCCGACGCCGATGACGAGGTTCGGGTTGCGCCGCTTCAGGTGCTTGACCCGACCGAGGTCCGAGAACACTTTCTCTTGCGCTTTTTCGCGCACCGAGCAGGTGTTGAACAGGATCACGTCGGCCTCGGCCGGATCCTCGGTCGGCGTCATGCCTTCGGCGGCGGCGAGCACGTCGGCCATCTTGGCCGAGTCGTACTCGTTCATCTGGCAGCCGAAGGTGCGGATGTAGACCTTGCGGTTCATCGCGACGGCGGCTTCAGCGCTGCGGTCCGCTGCGTTCGAGCCCCGGCGCCGCGTCGACGATCCAGACCGTTCGCACCAGCCCCTGCGCGTCGAGCTCGTAGCGCACCGGCGTGCCGTCGGGCACGAGGTTGGGCGTCACGGTCAGATTGTTCGCGGTGAAGATGCGCGCGCCGGGCGCAAGGCGGAACTGCCGGCCGTCGATCGCCACCAGCGGAAGCTGCAACGCGGTGAAACGTCCCTTGGGCGCGTCGGCCGGAATCCTGCGCGCGGCCTGCGCGGCGACGCCGCCCGCAAACAGCAGGGCGACCAGCAGCGAAAGCAGGCGCGCGATCATGCAACTCCGAATGAAAGGTGGTGGCGGATCAGGGACTCGAACCCCGGACACAAGGATTATGATTCCTCTGCTCTAACCAGCTGAGCTAATCCGCCTGCCGAAGCGAACTCCGCCGCGCGGCGGAGGGCGCGAATTATCGGTGCTGCCCGCGGCGCGGTCAAATGACGCGGATGTCCGTGAGCAGGGGCCGCGGGCGGTCTGCGGGGCGGTCTGCGAACAGGCAGCCGCGTCGTCCTCGCGAAGGCGCCGAGCCATACGGGTTCGTGCGCACGCGCCGTAGGCGCGCGCCGACAACTTGCGACGAGATGGCGAGTTGCGGCGAAAGCTGACGTGCGGGTCAAGCAGGGCATACGCGAAGCGGCGAAGCGGCCAACGCCAACAGCCGCGCCATCCCGGTGTCGCAAAGCGACGAGCGGGAGTCGGTGTTCCTGGCGACTCCCATCCGGCCGCAGAAAGAAGGCGACGGCGCGCGGTGCGTGGCGAACGACCGCTGCCGCCTCATCCCGGCCGCCAACCGCGCGGGGGCGGGCGGCGAAGATCCAGTCAGCCCAAATCCGGCAGTTCACTCGTGCAGTTTTGCGCAACTGCGTTGTGCGACCGGAGCTCGCGGCTTCGACTGCGCTCATCCAGCGGGTGAAGCCGCGACCGGTCGGGTTGTCTCGCGCCGGCGCAAGGCGCAAGCCTGGAACGCCGCGTCGGCAACGGCCCATGCGCCGATGCGACGACCCTGGCGCCGACGGTGCTGTCCGCAGCGCCGAGGTCGTCATCCCGAGCGCAGCGAGGGATCTCGGCGCGACGAGCGGGTGAGATTCCTCGCCTTCGGCTCGGAATGACGAGAGGCTTCGGCTCAAAACGCCGCGAGGCAGCAGAGCGAACGGACGACAAATAGTCAACTGCCGGAAATTAGAGTCAGGCGCGACGTCGTCGGGTGCGGGACTGCGTCGGAATGGCAGGCGTCACGGCAGGGTCGCGAGAACGCGAAACCGGCGCCCCTCAGGCGATTCTCAGCGTCGGCGGGCCGCTGAGCGTGTGCGTGAACTCCACGCTGATCGCCGTGCCAGGCAGACCGGGTTCGGTCGAGCGCGGGTTCTCGCCGATGCGCAGCAGCGCGTCATGCTGCTCGGCGATTTCGCGGACGATCGCCAGCCCGAGGCCGCTGCCGTCGACGTTCGTGCCGAGCACGCGATAGAAGCGCTCGAACACGAGCTGGCGCTCATGCTCGGCAATCCCCGGTCCGGTGTCCTCGACTTCGAGGAAAGCCGACCCCGAGTCGGGCGCGGTGCGCACGCGCACCGTGACGTGCCCGCGCTCGGGCGTGTAGCGCAGCGCGTTGTCGACGAGATTTTTCAGCAGCTCGCGCACCAGCATCGCCACCCCGATGATGCGCACCGGCCGCTCCGGCCCTTCGAAGCCGAGGTCGATGCGCCGCCGCTGCGCCAGCGGATAGCACTCACGCACCAGCTCGCGCGCCAGCGGGACGAGGTCGATCGCCTCAAAAGCACGCAGATCGGTCGCATGGTGCTCGGCCTTGGCCAGCGCCAGCAGCTGGTTGATCAGGTGCGTTGCGCGTTCGGTCGACGCGGCGATCTGACGCAGGCTGTGCTTCAGTTGCTGCGGATCGGTTTCGCGCAGCGCAAGTTCGGCTTGTGTGCGCAGCCCTGCGAGCGGCGTCTTCATCTGATGCGCCGCGTCCGCGGTGAACCGCCGCTGCGCCTGCAGGTTCTGCGCCATGCGTTCCAGCAGCTCGTTGAACGAGTTCACCAGCGGCGCCAGTTCCTCGGGTGCAGCCTGCGGATCGATCGGCGACAGATCATCGGGCCGCCGCGCTCGGATGCGCGCCTGCAGCGCGTTCAGCGGCGCCAGTCCACGCGAAAGTCCGAACCAGACCAGGATCACCGCGATTGGTAGCACGACGAATTGCGGCACGATGACCCCGCGGATGATCTCGTTGGCGAGCTGCGAGCGCTTCTCGAGTGTCTCGGCAACCTGCACCAGTACGGGTTGGCCGCCCTTGGCGTTGCGGAACTCGACCCAGGTGTAGGCGATACGCACCTCTGTGCCGCGAATCCGGTCGGAGCGCAGCTTGATCCGCCCCGGCGTGGGAGCGTCGTGCTCGTCGGGGATCGGCAAATCGCGGTCGCCGGCGACGAACTCGCCACGCAGCCCGAGCACCATGTAGTAGGTGCTGTCGATCGCATCGGCGCGCAGGATTTCGTGCGCCGGAAGCGGAAGTTGCAGCGCGACCTGCCCCTTGAACTCCTTGACATGGTCGGCCAGCAATTCGAGGCGCTCGCCCAGCGTGCGGTCGAACGGCCCGTTGGCGATCGACTGCGCGACCAGATAGGTGACGGTGACGCTCATGGGCCACAGCAGCAGCAGCGGCGCGAGCATCCAGTCCAGGATTTCGCCGAACAGCGAGCGCTGCTCGCCGGTCCGTCGCAGCGGGTTGAAGCCGGTCGGCGCGCTGTCGCTCGCCGCGGTACGGCGCGCCGCACCCGGTGTCAGCGCAGACGCGAGCGCGCGCATGTTGGCGCGCCAGCCGGGCCGGGCCGACGGCGGTTGCGGCGCAGGCAGTGCCGCGGGATCGACGGTTTCGTCGGGCATCGTCGGTCGGATTATCGGCGCCGCGACCGGGGCGCGCGGCGGCGGGGGCGTTACGCCGCGCCCGGCGGCACGATGCCCGGCTGCACTGCGCCGGCGGTCGGCGTGTCGTTGGCCGCCTCGGGGGCAACGCGTTCGAGGCAATAGCCGAGGCCGCGCACCGTGGCGATGCGTATGCCCCCGGGCTCCAGCTTCTTGCGCAAGCGGTGAACGTAGACCTCGATGGCGTTGTTGCTGACCTCTTCGCCCCACTCGCACAGGTGGTCGACGAGCTGCTCCTTGCTGACGACGCGGCCGGCGCGCTGCAACAGGACTTCGAGCAGTCCCAGTTCGCGGGCCGAAAGCTCGAGCGGCTGCTCGTTGATCATTGCGACGCGGCCGGCCTGGTCGAGCACCAGCGCGCCGTTGCGCAGCAGGCTCTGACTGGCCCCGAGCGCTCGGCGCGTCAACGCGCGCACGCGTGCCTCGAGCTCGGACAGCGCGAAGGGCTTGGCCATATAGTCGTCGGCGCCGAAGTCCAGCCCGCGCACGCGCTGTTCGACGCTGTCGGCCGCGGTCAAGATCAGCACCGGCACCGGGGAATTTCGCGCGCGCAGCCGGCGCAGGACTTCGAGGCCGGAGAGCTTGGGCAAGCCCAGATCGAGGATCAGCAGGTCGAAGCCCTGTGCGGCGAGCGCCGCGTCGGCCTCGTCGCCCGTGGTCACGACGTCGACGGCGTAACCTCCGGCGCGCAGCGAGCGCGACAGGCCGTCGGCCAGCACGGGGTCGTCTTCGGCGATCAGGATGCGCACTTGATATGCTGCGAGCCACCTCTGCGCGCACGCCGAGGTTCTCGCGCGAGCGGGTTCTCTGCCTTGTCGTGGCAGTCTAGGCAGCGGCTCTGCCCGTCGCAAGCGGCAGGGGCGGGAGCGGGAGCCGCGACCGGATCCGGCGCCCGCGGGGCGCTTGACGCTGATACTGAATGGAACTACAGTGACACTGTCATTCCATTCAGTGGGTGGCGCGCGGTGCGCCACTTCGATTCGGCGGCGCGAGCGGAGGCGAGCATGGACGACGGAAGGAGCGGGTTGGTGGCGGATTCCAAAGAGCGGCAGAAGGCCCTGGCAGCGGCGCTGGCGCAGATCGAAAAGCAGTTCGGCAAGGGCTCGATCATGCGACTGGCCGACGGCGAGGTGGCCGAGGACATCGACGTCGTGTCCACCGGTTCGCTCGGGCTCGACATCGCGCTGGGCATTGGCGGGCTGCCGCGCGGCCGCGTGGTCGAAATCTACGGACCGGAGTCGTCGGGTAAGACGACGTTGACGCTGCAGGTCATCGCCGAGATGCAGAAGATCGGCGGCACCTGCGCGTTCATCGACGCCGAGCACGCGCTCGACGTTCAGTACGCGCAGAAGCTCGGCGTGAACTTGCAGGATCTCCTGATTTCTCAGCCCGACACGGGCGAGCAGGCGCTCGAGATCGCCGACGCGCTGGTGCGCTCGGGTTCGGTCGACCTGATCGTCATCGACTCGGTCGCGGCGCTGACGCCCAAGGCCGAAATCGAAGGCGAGATGGGCGACGCGCTCCCGGGGCTGCAGGCGCGCCTGATGAGCCAGGCGTTGCGCAAGCTCACGGCGACGATCAAGCGCACCAACTGCCTGGTCATCTTCATCAACCAGATCCGGATGAAGATCGGCGTGATGTTCGGCAACCCGGAGACGACCACCGGCGGTAACGCGCTGAAGTTCTACGCTTCGGTGCGGCTCGACATCCGCCGCGTCGGCTCGATCAAGAAGGGGGAAGAGGTGATCGGTTCCGAGACCAAGGTCAAGGTCGTCAAGAACAAGGTCGCGCCCCCGTTCAAGCAGGCCGAGTTCGACATTCTGTACGGCGAGGGGATCTCGCGCGAGGGAGAGATCGTCGACCTCGGTGCCCTGCACGGGATCATCGAGAAGTCCGGAGCCTGGTACAGCTACGGCGGCGACCGCATCGGCCAGGGCAAAGACAACGCGCGCGACTACCTCAGAGAGCACCCCGAACTCGCCCTGGAGATCGAAAACAAGATCCGCGAGAAAGTGGGCGTGGCAGCCCGCAGCGCACCGGTCATCGAAGGCTGATGTTCGCGGATCGGGTTTCGGCGCCGGCCTACCCGCGCAGCGGGTCAGGCGGCGCGCGCGGCGCGCCGCGGCCGGAGCCAAGATCGCATCCGCGAGAAAGGCGGTTTGGCGGGCCGCAGCGCACCGGCGATTCGAGACTGACGGTTGCGATGGTGAATGGGCGCCGCCCAACCCGCCTGCGCCGCTGACGCACCCGCCCTCCCGCACTGTCGCACGCTGATCCGCTCCCGATGTGACCGAACGCGCACGACAGCCGCCGTCGCTGATGCAGCGAGCCGTCGCGGCGCTGGCTCGGCGAGAGCACAGCCGCGCTGAGCTGGCGCGCAAGCTGCAGAGGCATCTTCCGCAGGGCGCCGATCCGTCGGAGATCGACCGCGTGCTCGACGAGCTGATGCGCAAGGGCATGCTTTCCGAAACGCGCTTTGCTGCGAGCCTCGTGCGAACCCGGGGCAGTCGCTTCGGCGCCGAGCGCATCCGGCACGAACTGAAGCGGCACGGCTTGGCGCCGCAGTTGATCGCGCAGACGACCGCCGCACTTGCGGGCTCGGAGCTGGCGCGTGCCCGCGAAGTCTGGCGCAAGCGCTTCGGCGCGGCGCCGCGCAACGCGGCCGAGCGCGCCAAACAGTTGCGTTTCCTCGCTGCGCGCGGCTTTTCGACCGAGGTGATCCTGCAGGTCGTACGCGGTGCCGCCGACGAGGACTGATCCTATTGACCATTACTTATCCTCGGGACACGTGCCAACCGCTTGGCGTCTACATCGCTGAGCCCTCGTCATTCCGAGCCAAGGGCGAGGAATCTCGGCTGCCCGCAGTGCCGAGATCCCTCGCTGCGCTCGGGATGACGGAACCGGCGACAGCCAGCGCGAAGCGAACTCGCAAGGTGGCGGTGTCACGGGGCTGCGTAATCCTCGATAAGTTCGGCAGTTGACCATTTGTCGTCCGGTCGCACCGCTGCATCCGGCCATTCCGAGCCGAACTCCTCGTTATTCCAAGCCGAGGGTCCTCGTCATTCCGAACCGAGGGTCCTCGTCATTCCGAGCCGAAGGCGAGGAATCTCACACGCTCGCAACGCCGAGATCCCTCGCTGCGCTCGGGATGACAACCACGGCGCAGCCGACGGCGCCGTCGGCGCTTGGGGTCGTCGTGTCGGCGCTCGCGGTCGTCGTGTCGGCGCTCGCGGTCGTCGTGTCGGCGCTTGGGCCGATGGCGGCGTGGCATTCCAAGCTTCCGCTTCACGTCTGCGCGCAACGACCTGGCGATCGCGGTTTCACCCGCTGGGTGAGCGTTGTCGAAGCCGCAAACCCCGGTCGCACAACACGCTTGCGCGACACTGCATCGGTGGACTGCAGGATTCAGGCTGATCGAAACACCGCGGCGAGGCGCGTCGCCTGCTCGGCATAATGTCCAACCGCGGCGACGCCAATGGCGCGCGCAACACCCGGCCTCGATTTAATGGGCATCCACATGCAGACGGGCAACGCCTTCGGGCGCGCGATCGTCGAGCGCGCCGAACTTCTCG
This sequence comes from Burkholderiales bacterium, assembly GCA_037442465.1. GTDB lineage: Bacteria > Pseudomonadota > Gammaproteobacteria > Burkholderiales > Burkholderiaceae_F > DSNY01. Next base: position 13,664 of record JBBIQI010000023.1, on the reverse strand, counting down.
CCGCCCATTCCGAGCAGCCGGGCGCACTGACCGTGACCTATCTGACGCCGGCGCATCGCGCGGCCGCCGCGCAGATTGAAGCCTGGATGCGCGACGCGGGGCTGCGGGTTCACGTCGACGCGGTCGGCAACGTCGTCGGTCGGTACGCCGCCGCGGATCCGGCAGCCAAGACGCTGATCGTGGGTTCGCACTTCGACACGGTGCGTAACGGCGGCCGCTTCGACGGCAGGCTTGGCGTCCTGCTGCCGATCGTCGTCGCCGAACATCTGCACCGTAGCGGCGAACGGTTGCCGTATCACCTCGAGATCGTTGCATTCGCGGACGAAGAGGGAGTCCGCTTCCAGTCGGGTTTTCTCGCCTCGAGCGCGCTGGCCGGAGCCTTCGACCCGACGCTGCTAGACCGGACCGATGCCGACGGCGTGACGATGCGCGCGGCAATGCGGGCAGCGGGACTGCCGGGCGACGAAGCGGCGATCGCTGCGCTGGCGCGCGACCCACAGCGGCTTGCCGGCTACATCGAAGTTCACATCGAGCAGGGGCCCGTGCTGCTGGAACGGGGGCTGCCGCTGGGCGTGGTCACGTCGATCGCCGGCAGCGTACGCATGGCGGCGACGGTCGTAGGAACGGCGGGCCACGCGGGAACGACGCCGATGCCGATGCGCCGCGACGCGGCCGCGGCCGCCGCCGAGATGATCCTGGCGATCGAGCGCCGATGTTCGCAGGCGCCGACGCTGGTCGGCACGGTCGGCATCGTCGGCGTGCCCAATGGGGCCGCCAACGTCATTGCCGGCCGTTGCGAGTTCTCGATCGACATCCGCGCCGGCGACGACGCGACGCGCGACGCGGCGGTGGACGAAGTCGTGCGCGAGTTGAACGCGATCGCGCGCCGGCGCGGCGTGGCACTCGACCTCGCGCAGACGATGCGGGTGCCGTGCGCGCCCTGTTCGCCGCGCCTGATGGATCTGCTCGAGCGGTGCATCGGGCGCGCCGGCGCAGCGCCGCTGCGGCTGCCGAGCGGCGCGGGCCACGACGCGATGATCCTGCGGCGCGTGACCGACGTGTGCATGCTGTTCGTCCGCTGCGGCAACGGCGGCATCAGCCACAACCCGCGCGAGACGATGACGGTCGAAGACGCCGAGCTCGCCGCGCAGGTGTTTCTCGATTTTCTGCGCAGCTTTCGGCCCTGAACGGCGCGCCGGGCGCCGCCCGTCGAGCGGCCGGACGTCGACCGCGTGTTACCATCGCCGCGCCGGGAGCGCTGCGCCCGGCTTTTTTTCGAACCGCGCCACGCCGCACGCGGATGTCCATCGCCCAGGTCAACGCCAACCGCCGCCACGTGCACACGCGCACGCTGCGCGTGGATGCCTACGCGCGTGACGACGGCCTGTGGGACCTGGAAGCCGTGCTGATCGACATCAAGTCGCGCGATTTCCCGCTCGCGACCGGCGTTCGCAAGGCCGGCGAACCCGTGCACGAAATGCGCGTGACGCTGACCATCGACACGCAGTTGAACGTCGTCGACGTGCACGCGCGTGCGCACGCCACGCCTTATCCCGGCCACTGCGAGACCATCGCCGCCGACTACCGCAAGCTGATCGGGCTGAACCTGCTGCGCGACTTTCGCCGTCACCTGCGCGAAAGGCTCGGCGGCACGCTCGGCTGTTCGCACCTGACGGAACTCGCCGGCATTCTGCCGACGGCTGCGATCCAGGCTTTCGCCGGAGAAGTGTTCAAGCCGAACGACACGGCGCGCGAGGACCACCACGAGGTGCAGGACAAGCCATGGCAGCTCGATCGCTGCCATGCGCTGAAGAGCGACGGACCGGCGGTGGCGCGCTATTACCCGCGCTGGTACCGTGCGCGTCGGACGGTGCGGGAGTCGAACCATTGAGGCTTCGCTAGACGTGGTGCCGGTGTCGTCGTGCGCGCTGTTTCCGCCGTTTGCAGGAACCTTCGCGTCGATTCGAGCGCCGCGGGCGGTCGGCGCGGCGCGGCCACGGGAGATTCTTCGCCTTCGCCTTTGGCCGGACATGACGAGCCACGCTCGGCCTGGATCGAAGGGGCGAAACCGGGGCGGAATGACACTGCGGCATCATCCCGGGCGTATCCAAGGAAGCTTGGCGTTGCGAACGGCTGAGACCTTTCGCTCCGGCTCGATTCCGGAGCGCGGAACGACACAGATGTGTGGGCGCAATGCGATGCTGCGGGCGCCGCGAGCGGCCCCATTCGTACACGTTCGGCTCGGACCGACAAGAAGGGATCTGGGCCCGAAGCGACGACCGGATATTCGCTTGGAACGATCAGCGGTGTGGGCCCGGCGTGAAGCCACCCGGCGCCTGTGCGTCACAGGGTTTAGTCAAGCGCGATAGAGACTCCGATGAAGATCCACGAGTACCAAGGCAAGCAGATCCTCGCAAGGTACGGCGTGCCGGTGCCGCGCGGCATGCCGTGCTTTTCCGTCGACGAAGCGGTCGACGCCGCCCGCAAGCTCGGCGGACCCGTGTGGGTCGTGAAAGCGCAGATCCATGCGGGCGGCCGTGGCAAGGGCGGCGGCGTCAAGCTGGCGCGTTCGATCGACGAGGTGAAGGCGCACGCATCGAGCATCCTCGGCATGCAACTGGTCACGCATCAGACTGGCCCGCAGGGACAGAAAGTGCGCCGTCTGCTGATCGAGGAGGGCGCCGACATCCGCAAGGAGCTGTACGTCGGGATGGTCGTCGACCGCGCGACGCAGCGCGTGTGTCTGATGGCTTCGAGCGAGGGCGGCATGGACATCGAGGAAGTCGCCGCCAAGACTCCCGAGAAGATCCACAAGGTGTTCGTCGATCCCGAGCTCGGCCTGACCGAGCGCGAAGCCGACGACATCGCCGTCAAGATCGGCGTTCCGGCGGCTAGCGTTGCGCAGGCGCGCGCCGTGTTGCAGGGGCTGTACAAGGCGTTCTGGGAGTGCGACGCCTCGCTCGCCGAGATCAATCCGCTGATCTTGACCGGCGATGGCCGCGTCGTCGCGCTCGACGCGAAGATGAACTTCGATCCCAACGCGCTGTTCCGCCACCCGGACATCGTCGCGATGCGCGATCTGGACGAGGAGGATCCCGCCGAGGTCGAGGCGAGCCGCTTCGATCTGTCCTACATCCAGCTCGACGGCAACATCGGCTGCCTGGTCAACGGCGCAGGGCTGGCGATGGCGACGATGGACACGATCAAACTCTTCGGCGGCGAGCCGGCCAACTTCCTCGACGTCGGCGGCGGTGCCACCACCGAGAAGGTGACCGAGGCATTCAAGCTGATGCTGCGCAACCCGAAGCTGCAGGCGATCCTGGTCAACATCTTCGGCGGCATCATGCGCTGCGACGTGATCGCCGAAGGCGTGATCGCGGCTTCGAAAGCGGTGCATCTGAAGGTGCCGCTGGTCGTGCGGATGAAAGGGACGAACGAGGATCTCGGCAAGAAGATGCTCGCGGAGTCGGGCCTGCCGATCATCTCGGCCGACACGATGGCCGAGGCGGCGCAGAAGGTGGTGGCGGCGGCGAAGGGGTAGACGGCACCACGCATGCGCGGACGGTTCATGTGTCATTCCGGCGAGAGCGCGAATCCACTCGATGCCGGATCGAAGCTGCGCGGTCTACCCGTTGGCGCGCCGCCCGCACGGCACGCTGTACGCGGGTGTTACGTCGGATCTTGTGAGGCCGTCCGGGAACGCAGACAAGGACGGGTGGAAGGCTTACCGAAAAAGTACCGCGTCGAGTCGCCGGTCCGGTTCGAACGAACGGAAAACATCGAAGCCACGATTGCACGCGGAAAGCAGATCAAAAAGTGGAACCGCGCGTGAAAGTCGAGTTGATTGAGAAGGCGAATCCCGTCTGGCGCGACCTCTTTTCGGAGATCGCACAATGAGCGATTCCCGCTTGCGCGGGAATGACACGCGAGGATCGCCTGCCGTTACCCGAGGAACCAAAGCATGAGCATCCTGATCAACAAAGACACCCGCGTGATCACGCAGGGGATCACCGGCAAGACCGGGCAGTTCCACACGCGCGCCTGCCGCGAATACGCCAACGGCAGGAACTGCTTCGTCGCCGGCGTCAACCCGAAAAAGGCCGGCGAGGATTTCGAAGGCATTCCGATCTTCGCCACCGTCAAGGACGCCAAGGCCCAGACGGGCGCGAACGCCAGCGTGATCTACGTGCCGCCGGCGGGTGCCGCCGACGCGATCTGGGAGGCGGTCGAGGCCGACCTCGACCTGGTCATCTGCATCACCGAGGGCATCCCGGTGCGCGACATGATCGTCGTACGCGACCGCATGCGTAAGCAGCACAAGAAGACGGTCCTGGTCGGTCCCAATTGCCCCGGGGTGATCACGCCGGACGAAATCAAGATCGGCATCATGCCGGGCCACATCCACCGCAGGGGCCGTATCGGGGTGGTATCGCGTTCCGGCACGCTGACCTACGAGGCCGTCGCGCAGATCACCGAACTCGGGCTCGGCCAGTCGAGCGCGGTCGGCATTGGCGGCGATCCGGTCAACGGGCTCAAGCACATCGACGTGTTGAAGCTGTTCAACGACGATCCCGACACCGACGCGGTCGTGATGATCGGCGAGATCGGCGGCAGCGACGAGGAAACGGCCGCCCACTGGGTCAAGCAGCACATGAAAAAGCCCGTGGTCGGCTTCATCGCGGGCGTGACCGCGCCGCCCGGAAAGCGCATGGGCCACGCCGGCGCGATCATTTCCGGCGGCAAGGGCACCGCGCAGGAGAAGTTGGCCGTCATGGAAGCCTGCGGCATCAAGACGACGAAGAACCCGTCCGAGATCGGCAAGCTGTTGAAGAGCGTCCTGTAACGAGACGCGGCGCCGCGCAAGCGGGCAACGCCGGCTGACGAGGAGACACGGCGCATGTGGCAGTGGCTGCTGAATCTGGAATGGGACGCCGTCGTCCAGATCATCATCATCGACATCCTGCTCGGGGGGGACAACGCCGTCATCATCGCGCTCGCCTGCCGCAATCTGCCGCCCAGGCATCGCCGGCTCGGCATCTTCTGGGGCGCGGCCGGCGCGATCATTTTGCGGGTCATCCTGATCACGGTCGCGGTCGCGCTGCTGACCGTGCCGCTGCTCAAGCTCGTCGGCGGTCTGCTGCTGCTGTGGATCGGCGTGAAGCTGATCGCACCGCCGCCCGAGCACGACGATCACGCCGGCGTCCAGGCAAGCGACAAACTCCTGGCGGCGATCAAGACGATCATCGTCGCCGACTTCGTGATGTCGCTCGACAACGTCATCGCGATCGCCGGCGCCGCGGAGCAGGCCGATCCGAGCCAGCGCACGGGGCTCGTCATCTTCGGCCTGCTGGTCAGCGTGCCGTTCATCGTGTTCGGCAGCCAGTTGATCCTCAAGCTGCTCGATCGCCTGCCGATCATCGTGGTGCTGGGTGGCGGGCTGCTCGGCTGGATTGCGGGCGGGTTGATCGTCGGCGATCCGATCCTCCAGCCGGTCGTCCCCGCGGATGCGTACGTCGGTTACGTTGCCAGCGCGCTCGGCGCGGTTTTCGTCGTCGCGCTGGCCAAGTGGCTGGAACGGCGCCGTTCGGCGGCCGCGGACTGAAGGTCCCGCGGCCGACGCCGCGTTTCGACATAATCCGGCGCGCAGGCTCGCGCCCACCGAATGACATACGCGCTCGACTTCGCCCTGAGAACCCATGCGGGGCTCGTGCGCCCGTTGAACGAGGACGCCCTCGGTGCCGACCCCGACGCGGGCCTGTTCATCCTGGCCGACGGGCTCGGCGGCTACAACGCCGGCGAGATCGCCAGCACGATGGCCGTCAGCACGCTGCTGGCCGAGCTGACGGCGGCGCGCGACAAGGCCAGAGCCGAAAACGGCTCGTTCGATCCGCGCGCCGCGCTGCGCGAATCGATGGTCAGCATGAATTCGGCGATCTTTCGGGCGGCCCTGAACAGCACCGCCTTCGAAGGCATGGCTACGACGGTGGTCATCGCCTGGCTGCTCGACGGCAAGCTCTGGGCCGCGCATGCCGGCGACTCGCGGCTGTATCGCTTTCGCGGCGGGCAACTGGAGCAACTGACGCGCGACCACTCGTTCTCGCAGGAACTGCTCGACGCCGGCATGGTGACCGAGGAAGAAGCGCGCCTGCTGCCGGCAAAAAACCTGGTCACCCGCGCACTGGGTGCGAGCGCCGAGGTCGAGCCCGAAATCCACGAGTACGACGCGCAGGCCGGAGACTTGCTTGTGCTTTGCTCCGACGGGCTGACCGAGATGGTCACGCACTACGAGATCGGCGGTCTGGTCGCGGCCTGTGCGCCCGATGTCCAGGAAGCCGCCCGTCGGCTGGTCGACATGGCCAACGAAGCCGGCGGGCGCGACAACGTGTCGGTGATCGTCGTGAGCCTGGGCGAAGCCGCCTCGGCGGAGGTTCCCCCGGACCAGCGATAGGCGCCGTACCCGGATCGCCGCTCAGACTGGAAAGGCGGGCGGCGCGCTGGCAGAATGCGCGAACATCCTGCAAGTAAGCAGAAGTACAGGGAGCAAGGATGCCGAGGATGGTGTTGAGCCTGGACGGCGTGGTCCTGCGAGAGGTGAACCTCTCGAAGGAGCGGACGACCATCGGCCGCCGTTCCCACAACGACGTGGTGATCGACAACCTCGCGGTCAGTGGCGAGCACGCGGTCGTCTACGCCTCCGGTTCGGACTTCTATCTGGAAGACCTCGGCTCCACCAACGGCACGACCGTCAACGGTCAGCCGATCAAGAAGCACCTGCTGCAAAGCGGCGACATCGTCGAAATCGGCAAGTACCGGCTGAAGTTCCTTGCCGACGGCGCTACCGCTTCCGAAAGCGAGGTCGACATCGATACCTCGCAGCCGCTGCGCCGCGAGTTCTACGGCCCCGGCCCGGCGACGATCCAGGTGCGCCAGCCCGGCGGCGGCACCGAAGAGGGCGGGCAGCCCGCCGCGACGATCAAGATTCTTTCCGGCGCCAACGCCGGGCGCGAACTCGCGCTCGTCAAGGCGCTGACCACGATCGGCCGCCCCGGCCACCAGGTCGCGGTCATCACCCGCCGGCCGACCGGGTACTTCATCGCGCATGTGGAAGGCGAAGCCTTCCCGACCGTCAACGGCACCAACCTCGGCTCCGCCGCCCATCCGCTGAAGGACAAGGACATCATCGAGCTGGCGGGCGTCAAGATGGAGTTTTCGAATCCGGCAGCGGCGGGCTGATTCCGCGATCGCGGAGTCCGCGATGAAGTATCGCGTCGTGTTGCATCGATCGGAGGAAGGCATCGCCGCATCGGTGCCGGGCCTGCCCGGTTGCTGGTCGCAGGGCGTCACCGAGGAAGAAGCCCTCGCCAACATCCGGCAGGCGATCGCGGACTATCACGCGGTTGTCGAAGAATTGTCGAAGGGCGAAGAGACCCGCGAAGTCGAAATCGCCCGGTGATCGCCCCCGGGCTGCCCGGCATCAATCACCTCGATGCCGTGCGCGCATTGCAGAAGGCGGGCTTACAGATTGCGCGTCAGAGCGGTCGCATCGTCATGACCGACGGTGCGCGCATCTTGACGATTCCCCGGCACAGCCCCGTAAACGCCATCACCATGCGGGAATCGTCAAGGACGCCGGGCTGACGATCGAGCAGTTTCGGGCGCTGCTGTAAGGCGCCTGTCCGCGTGCGCACCGGATCCACGGCGACCCAAGGCCTAGGCCGTTCGGACTAACGCACGGGGGACGGCAGATGTGACGCGATTCGTCACCGGTCACTGACGGGCCTCGTCAGTTTTCGCCCCGGAAATGGGGCAAGTCCCCGCCCGAACTCCCGATTTCGACTGGCACGGAACTTGGAGACACTGTGGGCATCGGCACCCCCGCCGGTTTTTCCTCAGAGGAGTGGTCAATGATCAAACGTCAAATCGCCCGCGCCCAACGCGGCTTCACCCTGATCGAGTTGATGATCGTTGTGGCGATCATCGGCAT
>JBBIQI010000023.1:0-5580 GCA_037442465.1 Burkholderiales bacterium | reverse complement strand
TAGCGTGACTGGAAGGGCCGGCTCGTCCGGCCCTTCTTGCATTGTTGGTCCGCGCACGCCGCCATTTCTGAAAACCATGTACACGCCGTTGTCGCGCGAGAACGCCGCCTTGCCGGCGGGCGCGTTTGGCCTCGCGCTCGTGGCGTCGACCCTTGCGGCGCTTGCGCTGGCGCCGATCGGCGTCGTCTTGTTCGACGTGCGCGACCACGACGGGCAACGCGTCGTCGAGTTGATGTTGCTCGCCGTCACGGCCGGTATGGGCACCTTGTACGCGGTATTGCGGCTGGACGCGGCCTTCGAACTCCAACGCCGGCTCGTCGTCGTGTTGACGGTGCTCGCCGCGCTTGCGGTCTCGTCGATTTGGAGTGCGGCCGTTACCCGTGCGGCTGCGCTCGAAGCGGGGTTGGCCGTAGCGCTGGTGATGTTCGCGCTCGGCAGCGCACTCGCCGCACGACGCTTCGGCGTGCAGCGGTTGCTGATCATCCCGGTCGCGGCGAGCCTGTTGTTCGCGTTTGCGGTCGCCGTGCGATACGCCGCGGCGCTGTCGGCGCAGACGCCGCTGCTGCGCGAACACCTGCTGCCGGCCTACAGCAACTATCGGTTCTTCAATCACGTCCAGACGGTCACGATCCCGCTGCTGCTGGCGGCTGCGGTCGTCGGGCCGCGCCGTTACGGTCTCCGGCGCTGGGCCGGCGCTGCGCTCGTGCTTGAGTTCTGTCTGCTCTTTTTCACCGGCGGCCGCGCAACGATGTTGGCGCTCGGCATCGCGGCGGCGGTCGTCGCCGTGGCGTTTCGGCAAGCGGCCCGTGCATGGTTGGTTCGGCTCGGCGTGGCAGCGGTGGCCGGGGGCGGGCTCTACCTGATCCTGTTCAACGCCGTGCCCATTGCAATGGGCCTGCCGCGCGACTTCTTCGCGACCGACGTGATCGCGCGCTCCGAGGCGGGCGTCGGCGGGCCACGCGAGTACCTGTGGCGACTCGCCTGGCAGTACATCCGCGAATCGCCGCTGCTTGGCATCGGGCCGATGCACTACGCGCATCGCGTCAATCTCGAAGCGGCGCACCCTCACAACGTCTATCTGCAACTCGCGGCCGAGTGGGGCGTGCCGTTTGCGGTGCTCGTCGTCGCGATTGCGGCGATGGGATGGTTTCGCCTGCTGCGCAAGGCAAGGGCCAGTACGACCGATGAGGAGCGCGCGCTCGGTCTCAGCCTCGTAGCCGCGGGTGCCGCGATCGCCGTAGACGGAATGTTCTCCGGCAATTTCGTGATGCCGATGTCGCAGCTTTGGATCGCGTTTGCGATCGGACTTGCGCTCGCCTACGCGCGACAGACGAGCGCACCGAGCGAGCCCGCCGCTGATATCGCCGTGCCTCCCGCGGCGCGCTGGACGATCGTCGCGCTGTGCGTCGCCAGTCAGATTGCGATCTGGTGCGGCGTCTGGCCCGAGATCCTCGATGTCAACGCGCACGTCGACCGTGTGCGGGGGCAGATCGTGCACAACGTCGTCGACAATCCGCGCATCTGGTCGCACGGGTGGTTTCGCTGAGCCCGGCTGCGCCGAGTGCCGCCGACATCGCATGCGCGCGGATGCGCCTTCGCAATGCGGCCGGCTCGGGACCGCGTTCGCGGACATCCCCCCGTCGGAAGAGGCCGCTGCCGCGCGAGCGCACGCGGCGCGCGGCAGCGGCCCGGACAAGCGCACGCGACCGCTCAATTCCGCCGGCAAAACGGCGGGCGCCGACCGTCGAACGGCGCAGGGCCGATCAAAGCTGGTCGGCCGCGCCCAGCGTGCGCTCGACCGACAGCAACAATTGCGGCACGATCGCGTAGGCGGCGCGCGCGATCAGACGCCAGCCTTCGGCGTCGTACTCGTGGGCGATGCGGTTGCGCAGGTCGCGTGCGGCGACGAGTTCCGCGGCGCTGGCCACCCAGCCGCGCTTCTCGGCGCGCTGGATGCGGTCGATCGGCGGCACCGGGTCCTGGCCTTCGAGTTCGTCGACCGCGCGCAGCACCTGCTGTACGTACAGGTCGATCAGCCGCGCGAAGCGCGCGGTGAACGCCTCCAGCTCGATCAGTCCGTCCTCGCTGCCGCTCAACACGTCGATCATGTCGGGACCGCCGACACGGCGATAGCTCAGTTGCAGCGCATCGCGCGCGCGCTGCAATTCCTGCAGGCGGTCGCGCAGCAGGCCTCGCAGCAGTTCGCGCCTTGGCTCGCTCATGGGTAGAGTCTGATCGCTCCGTGCGCCGCCAAACGGACGAACGGCTTGGCGGACTCCGACAGGGTGGGCGTGAAAAGAAGGTCGATCTTGCGCTCGCCCAAGCGAGCCTGAAGCGCTGCGCGCAGACGGCGCTCGAGCTTCAGCTCGGCGTCGAAGTCGATGTCCGGAACGTGGATGAGCAGATCGATGTCGCCGCCCGCCGCGTTGCGGTCCGTGCGCGATCCGTACAGAAAGACCTCCGCCCCCGCCGGCAAGGCTTCGGTGAACGCGGCGCGCAGCGCAAGTTGCTCGCGCGGGGTCAGACGCACGCGCGGATTGACGAGCGCCCGCTCCTGCGGGGTCAACGGTTGCGTGTCCAATGTGGAAGGCATGGCCGGCTGCGTTGCAGCCGGGATCGTAGCCCGACCGGATACCGTGCGCGAGTGCGTGTCAGTTCGGCACGACCCGCCAGATCTCGCCGGCGTCGGTGGCGATATAGAGCGCGCCGTCGGGGCCTTGCACCAGCGAACGGTAGCGCGCGGCGGGGAGGTTGAACGGCGCGCTCGTCAAGTTGGTCGTTCCGGTGGTCATGCCGGTGGCGTCCAGCTCGAGGATCTCCAGCCGCTGGCCGCCCATGATGCCGACCGCCAGCCGGCCGTCCCAAGCCTTCCACTGCGTGCCGCTGAGAAACGTGCTCGGGCCCATGCCCTGCGATCGTCCGTTGTTGTTCCATGACGGGCGCATTGCGTTCGGAAACTTGGCCGTGTCTGTCATCGGCGTGGGCGAGCCGTTCGCCTGGTTCGACGTGTATCCGCAGTAGTTGACGCCGTTCGTGCACAGCGGGTCCCAGCCGCCGTTGCCACCGGCGACGAGCGGCGTGACTTCGTCGCTGTGACCGGGGCCGTGTTCGGAGACGAACGGCTGACCCGTGCCGGGCCGGAACGTGATTCCCTGCACGTTGCGATGACCGTAGGTAAAGATGCGCGGATCGCCGCCGGAGGGCGTGTTGTTGCCGGGCGCAGCGGCACCATTGCGATCGATGCGCAGGACCTTGCCGCCCAACCGCGAAAGGTCCTGCGGCAGCGGGCCGCTGTGATTGTCTCCGGTGGTGACGTACAAGTATCGATCCGGACCGAAGCGAATCCGTCCGCCGCTGTGGGCGCCGGCGCCGCTCGGGTCGCCGTTCAGCCAGTTGTTTTTGAAACTGATGTCCTGGACGATGTCGACCCGATCTCCGACGCTGGTGAACGTCCCATTGACCGTCAAACGAACGATGCGGTTTGTTCTCGGGTTGCTTCGCGTGGACGGCATGTAAACGTACACGGCGCGATTGACTGCAAAGTCCGGGTCGAGCGCCACGCCGTGCATGCCGCTCTGCCCCTCACAGAAGAAGTCGTCCGCGACCAAGGCTGAACCCGCGGTACCGAACAGACGAACGACGTTGCCGTTGGGCAGCCGCACCGACAGACCACGGCACTTCTCGGTGAAGAACATCGTTCCGTCCGGCAGGAACGCCATGTCCCACGGGTTGCTCAACCCCGACATGAACACCGAGCGCGACAGCATCGGCGCGACCGCACCACCCGGCGGCGGAGCAGGCACAGGCGCGGGCGGCTGTACGGTATTTGCGGAGTCGTTGCCGCCGGAACAGCCGCCTGCGGTCACGGCTGCAGCCGCACTCAGCGCACACGTGAACAGCAGGGCGAGTCGGTTCATGACGGCACTCCCGCGAGGGATTCGCTGCGAGGCAGTCTAGTGACCGCCGTCTCCGCGATCACTCCGCCGCCGAGACTAACTTCGCCTTGGTAGAGCACGGCCGATTGCCCCGGTGTCACGGCCCATTGCGGCTCGTCGAACACGAGCTCAAAAGTGTCGCCCTCGACGCGCGTGACCGTGCATGCTGCATCGGCCTGTCGGTAGCGCGTCTTCGCAGTCAGGCGCGCGCCGACTGCGGGCGGTTCACCCGCGATCCACGACGCATCGGCTGCCCGCAATCGATCGCTCAGCAGCCACGGATGATCGTGGCCCTGCACGACCCACAGCGTGTTGGTCGCGACATCCTTGCGCGCGACGAACCACGGCTCGCCCGAGCCGCCTTTCGTTCCGCCCACGCCGATGCCCTTGCGCTGACCGATCGTGTAGAAGGCGAGCCCGACGTGTTCGCCGATGGTGCGGCCGTCAGGCGTCCTGATCGGCCCCGGCTGCATCGGCAGGTAGCGATTGAGGAACGCGCGGAACGGCCGCTCGCCGATAAAGCAGATGCCGGTCGAGTCGCGCTTGGCGGCGTTCGGCAATCCGATCGAGCGCGCGATCTCGCGCACGTGGCTCTTGCGCAGATGCCCCACCGGGAACAGCGTCTTCGCGAGCTGCGCCTGGTTCAGCCGGTGCAGGAAGTAGCTCTGGTCCTTGTTCGGGTCGAGCCCGCGCAGCAGCTCGTAACGGTCGCCGGGGGCATTCGTTTGCGCGCGCTGCGCGTCGTGCGCGATGCGCCCGTCGCCGGTGACCCGTCGCACGCGCGCGTAGTGGCCGGTGGCGATGCGTTCGGCGCCCAGCCGCAGCGCGTGATCGAGGAACGCCTTGAACTTGATCTCCGCATTGCACAGCACGTCGGGGTTGGGCGTGCGGCCAGCCGAGTACTCGCGCAGGAACTCGGCGAAGACGCGCTCCCGGTATTCGGCGGCGAAGTTCACCGCTTCCAGATCGATGCCCAGCACGTCGGCCGCAGAGGCCGCGTCGATCCAGTCCTGCCGCGTCGAGCAGTACTCGTCGTCATCGTCGTCCTCCCAGTTCTTCATGAACAGGCCGACGACCTCGAAGCCCTGCTGCTTGAGCAGGTACGCGGCGACGGAGGAGTCCACGCCGCCCGAAAGGCCGACGACGACGCGGTGCTTCATGACCACACCCCCCTTTCGCAAAGCGGGGTTGCGTGGATTCCTTGTCTCGCAGCGAAGAACGAGATCCCTCCCAGCGCCCCTTCTTCATCAAAGAGCAGAGCCATGGCTTCATCGAACACTACGAATCTCCGTGACACGTTTCGACCGCCCGGCGTGCCCACCCGTCGCCCCTCGTCACTCCGAGCCGCGCTCTGTCGTATCACTCCGATCCGGCCGCCCTTCGTCATTCCGAGCCCAAGGCGAGGAATCTCAGCCACTCGCACCGCTGAGATCCCTCGCATTCGCTCGGGATGACAGGCGCACCTCATGCCGAGCCGCGCCGTCGTCGTCACTCCGAGCCGACCACTCTTCGTCATTCCGAGCCCAAGGCGAGGAATCTCGGCCGCTCGCACCGCTGAGATCCCTCGCATTCGCTCGGGATGACAGGCGCACGTCATGCCGAGCCGCGCCGTCCTCGTCATTCCGAGCCGACCACGCTTCGTCAT
>JBBIQI010000022.1:0-24269 GCA_037442465.1 Burkholderiales bacterium | reverse complement strand
TAGCGCGCGGAGAGGCGCCGGTGGAAGGTCGTTTTTCTTCAGCGGCTCTCTGCGCCCGTCGCTTCGCGCAGTTCACGCAGCAGGCACGCCACCGCGGACGGCGCAGCAATGCCGTGTACAATCCACGCCGTTCGGGGCGTAGCGCAGCCTGGTAGCGCACTTGCATGGGGTGCAAGGGGTCGCGAGTTCGAATCCCGCCGCCCCGACCACGGAACACCTGGAGCCGGCCGGTTGCCCGCATCGCGGTCAACCGGCCTCTTCGTTGATGCGGATCCTTGTTTCCAACGACGACGGCTATCTGGCTCCTGGCCTCGCGGCGCTCGTCGAGGCGATGCGGCCGTTCGGCGAGGTCACCGTCGTCGCACCCGAGCAGAACCACAGCGGTGCGAGCAATTCGCTGACCTTGACGCGGCCGTTGACGGTGCACCGCGCGGACAACGGCTTTTTGTTCATCAATGGCACACCGACCGACTGCGTACACATCGCGCTGACCGGTCTGCTCGCGCAGCCGCCGGACCTGGTCGTTTCCGGCATCAACAACGGCCAGAACATGGGCGACGACACGATCTATTCGGGCACCGTGGCCGGCGCGATGGAAGGCTTCTTGTTCGGCGTGCCGTCGATCGCGTTCTCGCTCGTCGAGCGCGGATACGCGCATCTGGATAGCGCCGCGCGCATCGCCGCGGACGTGGTCGCGCGCTATGTGGCCGACCCGATTCCCGGTCCGCTCCTGCTGAACGTCAACATCCCGAATCTGCCGTACGCGGCCATTCGCGGCATCATCGCGACGCGTCTGGGCAAGCGGCATCACGCGGAGCCGGTGATCCGCAGTGAAAGCCCGCGTGGCGACACGATCTACTGGGTGGGCGGGGCTGGTGACGCGCTCGACGCCGGACCCGGGACCGACTTTCATGCGACCGCCAACGGCTATGTCTCGATGACGCCGCTGCGGGTCGATCTGACGCATAACGAACAGATGCCGATCGTGTCCGCATGGCTGCAGCAAAACCGCAAGTAAGCCTGCGTCGAGACGGCACGCACGCCAACGCGGGGCTGGCGTCCGAGCGCGTGCGCGCGCGCATGGTCGAGCGGCTGCGCGCGTACGGCGTTCGCGATCCGCGCGTGCTGGCGGCGATGGCGTCGGTTCCGCGGCATCTGTTCGTCGAGCCGGCGCTCGCCAGTCGCGCCTACGAGGACAGCGCGCTGCCGATCGGCCACGGGCAGACGATCTCGCGGCCATACATCGTCGCGCGCACGATCGAACTCGCGCTCGAGGGCATCGCCGCGCCGAAGTCGGCGAAAGTGCTGGAAATCGGCACCGGATGCGGTTATGGCGCCGCCGTGCTGGCGCAGGTATTCGGGACCGTCATCTCGGTCGAACGCGTGCGTCCCTTGCACGAGAAGGCGCGTGCGAACCTGCGCGCGCTGCGGCTCGCACAACTGCGCCTGGTCTTTGCCGACGGCGCGGACGGTGTTCCGGCGCAGGCGCCATACGATGCGATTGTCGCGGCCGCCGCCGGGGAACAGGTGCCGCAGGCGTGGGTCGAACAGCTCAAGCCGGGTGGCCGGATCATCGCGCCATTCGGGTCGGCCGAGCAGCGGCTGACGCTGATCACGAAGGACGGCGACGGACGCGTTGCGCGCCGCGCGATCGAGACCGTCCGCTTCGTTCCGTTGAAACCGGGGACTGCATAAGGCATGAAGACTCGTCAGCCGCTCAGTGCGCCGCGCACCTTTGCACGCCGCGCGTTTCCGCTGCTCGCGTTGTTGACCGCTGCGTGCACGGTGACGTCGGTTCGCGAGGCACCCATCGTCGAGAAGTCCGATCGCGGCGGCGCTCGCAGCGAAGCGGCCCGTGCGCTCGACGCATCGGTCGCGCCGCTGCAACGCGAAGCGAAGGACGGCACTTACGTCGTGCAGCGCGGCGACACGCTGTACAGCATTGCGCTCGCCTTCGGGCAGGACTTCCGCGACATTGCGCGCTGGAACGCGCTGGACGATCCGGCGAAGCTCGCGGTCGGTCAGGCGCTGCGAGTGACGCCGCCGGCAGGGGACGCGACGGTCGAGGTTGCCGCGGCGATTCCGGTCGCTCCCACCGCGACGGCGCAGGCGCGTGCGCTCGGATCGGCGCCGGGCGTCGAGGCGCCCGCGCCACTGCCTCCCGCGGCGAATGCCGTGCCGGCGAGTCCGGCGGCGACGAAGGCGGCAGAACCGGGTAAACCCGCTGCCGTCGCGGCGATCGACACCGGCTTCGCGTGGCAATGGCCGGCGGCGGGCAGCGTGATCGCGACCTTCGACGAGGCGCGCAACAAGGGCATCGGTATCGCCGGCAACGAAGGCGATCCGGTGTTCGCGGCGAGCGACGGACAAGTCGTCTACAGCGGCAGCGGCTTGCGCGGCTATGGCAACCTGGTCATCATCAAACACACGGACGATTTCATCTCGGCCTACGCGCACAACCGGCAGATCCTCGTCAAGCAAGGGCAGGCGGTGAAGCGCGGACAGCACATCGCGGAGCTTGGCAGGACCGACTCGGGCGTGCCTAAGCTGCACTTCGAGATCCGGCAACGCGGCAAGCCGGTCGATCCGTTGAAGTATCTGCCGCCACGTCCCTGATGGGCCGCCACGTGCGAGTTTGCGTCGGGCGCTGACCCGGAGTCGCCATGGTGCGCTTGACGAAAGACGGTCTGGACGACGAACCCGCAGAGGATGGCGCTGCACCGGACGGGAGCCCCGATCCGGGCGCCATCGCTGACGCCGGCGACGGGCAGGGGCTCGCGATCGAACTGGGGGCGGCGCGGGGCGGCGAAGCAGCGGAGACGACCGGGCGCGATGTCGACGACCTGGCCGGCGACGCTGTCCAGCAGTACCTGAACGCCATCGGTGCGCGTCCGCTCCTGACGCCGGAGCAGGAGTACCGCCTCGCGATGCAGGCGCACGCGGGCGACTTTGCCGCCCGCCAGGCGATGATCGAACACAATCTGCGGCTGGTTGTGTCGATCGCCAAGCACTACGTCAACCGCGGCGTGAGCCTGCTCGACCTGATCGAGGAAGGCAATCTCGGCCTGATCCACGCGCTCGAGAAGTTCGAACCCGAGCGCGGTTTTCGCTTCTCCACCTACGCGACCTGGTGGATCCGCCAGTCGATCGAGCGTGCGATCATCAACCAGGCGCGCACGATCCGGCTGCCGGTGCACATCGTCCGCGAGCTGAATCAGGTGTTGCGCGCCAAGCGTCATCTCGAGGCAGAGTATGCGGGCCGCGGCGAGCGGCGCGAGGCGCGTATCGAAGACATCGCGCATCTGTTGGGGCGCAGCGTCGACGAGGTCGCCGACGTGCTGCGGCTGTCGGAACTGCCCGCTTCGCTCGATACGCCGCTGGACAGCGATCCGGGCGCTAGCCTGATCGACCTGCTCGCCGAGACCGGCGCTGCGAGTCCGGAAACCGCCGCGCTGGCGCGCGAAATCGAGCAGCTCGTCCGCGACTGGCTCGAACGGTTGCCCGCCAAGCAGCGCATCGTCGTCGAGCGCCGCTACGGACTGAATGCTCGCGAACCGGCGACCCTCGAGGACGTCGCCGCCGAGCTTGGGCTCACGCGCGAGCGCGTGCGGCAGATCCAGCAGGAGGCGCTGCAACGGCTGCGCCGTTCGCTGCTGGCGCGCGGCGTCGAACGCGACGCGCTGTTCTGAACTGCACGCGCGCGAACGCCACCGCCACGCAGAGCCGCGGCGCACCCGCACGGCTCGTTCGAGCACCCTCGCCCGTGTCGCCACCACTGCGCGCTCGCCCGGCAGGCGCCGCCGATAGAATGGCCGCATGACGCCGACCCTCGTGTTCGACATCGAGACCGTTCCCGACGTTGCCGGGCTGCGCCGCTTGCGGCCCGAGTGGGCGGGTCTCGCGGATGCCGACGTCGCGGCGTGTGCGTTCGCCGAACGCCGGGAGCGGACCGGCAGCGACTTCCTGCCCCATCACCTGCAGCGGGTCGTCGCGATCGGCTGCGCTTTCCGCGACGACGCCGGCTTTCGCGTCAAGTGCCTCGGCACGCCGGAGGACGAAGAGTCCAAGCTGATTCAAGACTTCTTCCGCCTGATCGACCGCTACACGCCGCAGCTGGTCAGCTGGAACGGCGGCGGCTTCGATCTGCCGGTGCTGCACTATCGCGGACTGATCCATGGCGTGGCCGCTGCCCGTTACTGGGATCAGGGCGAAGACGACCGCGACTTCAAGTGGAACAACTACATCAGCCGCTATCACGCACGCCACACCGACCTGATGGATCTGCTCGCGCTGTATCAGCCGCGCGCCAACGCGCCGCTGGACGAGCTGGCCCGGCTGGCGGGCTTCGTCGGCAAGCTGGGCTTGGACGGCAGCCGCGTTTGGGAAGCCTATTGTGCCGGCCGGATCGGTGCGATCCGCGACTACTGCGAAACCGACGTCGTCAACACCTACCTGGTCTGGTGCCGCTTCCAGAAGATGCGTGGCGCGCTGAGCGCAGCGGCGTACGCGGACGAGGTCGCGGCCGTCCGCAGTGCGTTGCACGCGCTCGACGCTCCGCACTGGCGCGAGTATCTGGCCGCCTGGCCGGCCTGAACCGATGAGCGAGACCTTCGTCGTCGAGGTCGAGTCGCTCGACCTTGAAGGGCGCGGCGTGGCGCGGCGCGAAGGCAAGGTCGTATTCGTCGAGGGTGCACTGCCGCGCGAGCGCGTACGCGTCGAGCGCTTGCGCTCCAAACCGAGCTACGAGACCGCGCGCACGATCGCGGTACTGCGCGAAAGCAGCCAGCGTGTCGCCCCGCGCTGTCCGCACTTCGGCCTGCACGCCGGCGCCTGCGGCGGCTGCTCGATGCAGCACGTGCAAGCGCGCATGCAGGTCTCGATCAAGCAGCGCGTGCTCGAGGACAGCCTGTGGCACATCGGCAAGCTGCGCGCCGAGCGGATTCTGCGGCCGATCGTCGGTCCTGCGTGGCATTACCGGCAGCGTGCGCGGCTCGCGGTGCGCGATGTCGAAAAAAAGGGCGGCGTGCTGGTCGGCTTCCACGAACGCGCCAGCAGCTATGTCGCCGACATGCGCGAGTGCCACGTGCTGCCCGAGCGAGTCGCGGCGCTGCTGGTGCCGCTGCGCGAGCTCGTCGGTGGGCTGACGCTGCGCAGGCGGCTGCCCCAGATCGAGCTGGCCGCGTCCGGCGACGCCGTCGCGCTCGTGCTGCGCGTGCTGCAGCCGCCGACGAAGGACGATCTCGAACGGCTGCGCCGCTTTGCGGCCAGCCATGCGGTCTCGTTCTGGCTTCAACCTGCCGGGCCGGAATCGGCGCAGCCGCTGGATGCGGCGAACGCATCGCCGTTGCGGCTCGAACTGCCCGAGTTCGGCGTGACGGTGCCGTTCGGGCCGACCGACTTCACGCAGGTCAACCACCGGATCAACGAGGTGCTCGTGCGCTGCGCGGTGCGAACGCTCGCGCCCGCCCCAGGCGACCGCGTGCTGGACCTGTTCAGCGGGCTCGGCAACTTCACGCTGCCGCTGGCCACGCGCGCCGCGCACGTGCTCGGCATCGACGCCGCCGCTGCACTCGTGCAGCGGGCGCGGCGCGCCGCTGCGGACAACCGGCTCGCGCACCGCGCCGACTTCGAAGTCGGCAATCTGTTCGCGTGGACGGTCGACGACTGGCACCGTTGCGAAGCCACGCTGGGGCGCATCGATCGCGTGCTGATCGACCCGCCGCGCGAGGGGGCGTTGGCGGTCGCGCGCGCGCTTGCCGCGGCAGCGCGCAAGCCGCTGCGCGCGGTCTACGTCTCGTGCAACCCCGCTACGCTCGCACGCGACTGCGCGGTCCTGGTGCACGAAGGCGGCTGGAAACTGCGTGCCGCGGGCGTGGTCAACATGTTCCCGCATACGGCGCACGTCGAGTCGATCGCGGTACTGGAGCCCGACCGCGGCTGAAACGCGCTTCGGCCGGCGTTCGCGTGTTAACATTCCACGCTTGTTTGGCGGCGCAAAGCCTTCATTTGTCGAGCTTTTTTGCTTCCGGCGGAGGACTGTCGGGGGTGCGCTTGCCTCGGCGCCAAGCGCGGCCAAACCCTGCGCTGCGCCGAGCGGAAATCGATCATCAACCTGGACGCACAAGAACATGACCATCGAAAGGACGCTTTCCATCATCAAACCCGACGCCGTCGCCAAAAACGCGGTCGGGCGGATCCTCGCGCGCTTCGAAGCCGCCGGGCTGAAGATCGTCGCGGCCCGCATGATGCAGCTTTCGCGCGCGCAGGCCGAGGCGTTCTACGCGGTGCATCGTGAGCGTCCGTTCTTCAAGGATCTCGTCGACTTCATGGTGTCGGGCCCCATCATGGTCCAGGTCCTCGAAGGGGAAGGCGCGATCGCGAAAAACCGCGAACTGATGGGGGCGACCGACCCGAAGAAGGCCGCGCCGGGAACGATCCGCGCCGACTTCGCCGACAGCATCGACGCCAACGCCGTGCACGGCTCGGATGGTCCGGACACCGCGCGCACCGAGGTTGCGTTCTTCTTTCCGACGATGGACATCCACTCGCGCTGACTGCATGGGCGACGTCAACCTGCTCGACCTGGACGCTGCGGGGCTTGCGGCTTTCGTCGAATCGTTCGGCGAAAAGCGTTTCCGCGCGCGTCAGCTGCTGCGCTGGATCCACCGGCGCGGCGCGAGCCGGTTCGAGGCGATGACCGATCTGGCAAAGTCCCTGCGAGCCGAGCTGGCCGCGCGCGCGACGGTCGCCGCCCCCGCGGTGGTGCGTGACTCGATCTCGGCCGACGGCACGCGCAAGTGGTTGCTCGACGTCGGCCATGGCAATGCGATCGAAACCGTGTTCATCCCCGAGGACGATCGCGGCACGCTGTGCGTTTCCACGCAGGCCGGCTGCGCCGTCGCCTGCACGTTCTGCTCGACGGGCAGGCAGGGCTTCAACAGGAACCTGACGACCGCCGAGATCGTCGGCCAGCTCTGGTGGGCCGAGCACGCGCTGCGGGCCGCCTTCGCGTTGACGGCCGAGCACGAGCGGGTCATCAGCAACGTCGTGCTGATGGGTATGGGTGAGCCGCTGCAGAACTACGAAGCGGTCGTGCGGGCGCTGCGGCTGATGCTCGACGACGATGCCTACGGGCTATCGCGGCGGCGCGTGACGGTGTCGACCTCGGGCATGGTGCCGCAGATCGACCGCCTGGCCGCCGACTGCCCGGTTGCGCTCGCGGTGTCGCTGCACGCGCCGAACGATCGGCTGCGCGACGAACTAGTGCCGCTGAACCGCAAGTATCCGCTGCGCGAGCTGCTCGCCGCCTGCCGGCGCTACCTGCGCAGTGCGCCGCGCGACTTCATCACTTTCGAGTACGTGATGCTCGACGGTGTCAACGACGGCGATGCGCACGCGCGCGAACTGATCGCGCTGACTGCCGACGTACCGTGCAAGTTCAACCTGATTCCGTTCAACCCGTTCCCCGGTGCCGGGTTTGTGCGTTCTCCGGCCGAACGCATGCGCGCGTTCGCGCAGATCCTGACGGATGCCGGCATCGTCACGATCATGCGCAAGACGCGCGGCGACGACATCGACGCGGCCTGCGGTCAGTTGGCCGGCGAGGTGCAGGATCGCACGCGCCGCGCGGGGCAGGCGGCGCGGCGACTGCCGCCGGTCGTCGCCGCAGCGCACTGACTGGAGACATCATGCGCTCGTTGATCCCGCTCGCCGCTGCCGCACTTTCCGTTCTGGTGGCGGCCTGCACGACGACCACGACCGTCGACGGTACGACGACCGCGGCGGCGTCGCCGGCGCCGGCGGTCGACGCCGACGCGCGCAAGCGTGCCGACATCCGCCTGCAGTTGGCGGCGAGTTACTACCAGAAGGCGCAGTTCAACGTCGCGCTCGAGGAAGTGCAGCGCGCGCTGCAGGCCGATCCGAACTACGCCGAGGCGTACGGCCTGCTCGGCCTGATCTACATGGATCTCGGTGACCGGCGCGAAGCCGACGCCAATTTCGCGCGCGCGCTGAAACTCGATCCGGCCAGTCCCGAACTGAACAACAACTACGGCTGGTATCTGTGCCAGACCGGTCGGGAGCGCGAGTCGATCGACTACTTTCTGCGCGCCGCGCAGAACAAGCTGTATGCCACGCCGGGCAAGGCGCTGCAGAACGCTGGCGTGTGCATGATGCAGGTGCGCGACTACAAGGCGGCCGAACAGCACCTGCGGCGGTCGCTGGAGCTGGACGCGACGAGCCCGTTCACCAAGTTCCATCTGGCGCGCTTGTACCTGGCGACGAACCAGCTCGAGCGCGCGGCGTTCTACTACGGGCTGCTCGAAAAGCAGGTGGATGCGACGGCTGAAACGCTGTGGCTCGGTCTGCGCATCGCGCGCGCCGGCGGCGACGTCCGCACCGAGCGGCAATTCGCCGACGAGTTGCGCCGCCGGTTTCCGAACTCGCCCGAGGCGGCGGCGCTGCGACGCGGTGCTTTCGATGACTGACCCGGGCCAGGCGCCGCTGCCGGCGCAGACGGACGTGCGCGTCGAGGACGCGGCGGCCGAGGCGTTGCCGTCGTACGGGCGCGCGCTCGCCGCCGAGCGCGAGCGCCAGGGCATTTCGGTCGCCGACATGGCCGCACGCTTGCGCCTGCATCCGAAGCAGATCGTCGCGATCGAGGCGGAGGATCTGGACCGCCTTCCCGGCGGCCCCTTTGTGCGCGGGTTCGTGCGCAACTATGCGAAAGAACTGCGGATCGACCCGGCGCCGCTGCTGGACGATTTGCGGCGACGGTTGGCGCCCGCGGAAAGCGCGGTGGAAGGCGCGACGCTCGGTCAGTCGCCGGTGGTCCGCGAGGCAACGCGCGAGCGGGTCTCGCGCGGCGTGGTCATCAGCGGTGCGGTCGGCGCGCTGATCGTGTTCGGCATCATTGGCTGGCTGTCGACGCAATCGGCGCCGCCCGCGGTCGAACGCGCAGAGAAGGCCATTGCACCGGCGCTGCCGGCCGCCGGCGATTCGGTGCCCGCGGCGGGGGCAGCTCCGCACACCGGTGCGCCGGATGCTGCCGCCAGCGCTACGGCCGAACCGGCCGCTGCCGTGACGGCTGCTCCGACGCCGGGCAGCGCGATACGGCTTGCATTCCGCGAACGCGCCTGGGTCGAGGTCACGCAGTCCGACGGGCGCGTGCTGCTGTCGCAGAACAACGATGCCGGCTCCGAGCAGAAGCTCGACGGCAAGCCGCCGTTCAAGCTCGTGATCGGTAATGCCTCTGCCGTGACGCTCGAGTATCGCGGGCGCGTCGTCGACCTGAAGCCGTTGACGAGCATCGAAAACGTCGCCCGGGTGACGCTGGAATAGGCAAGCGAATGAACTCGCCGACCGCCGTCTTGAGCTGCGCGCCGACACCCGCCGGCGTGGCGGCACGGCGCCGCACGCGGAAAGTCGAAGTGCGTTGGGGCGCGCGCGCGGTGTACATCGGCGGCGGCGCGCCGGTGCTCGTGCAGTCGATGACCAACACCGACACCGCCGACGCGATCGCCACCGCGATCCAGGTCAAAGAGCTTGCTGCGGCCGGTTCCGAGGTCGTCCGCATCACCGTGAACACGCCGGAGGCGGCGCGCGAGGTCGCGGCGATCCGCGCGCAGCTCGATCGCATGGGTGTGGACGTGCCGCTGGTCGGCGACTTTCATTACAACGGCCACAAGCTGCTGACCCGGTATCCCGAGTGCGCGCAGGCGCTGTCGAAGTACCGCATCAACCCGGGCAACGTCGGCAAAGGTGCGAGGGGCGAGGACAACTTCGCGCAGATGATCGAAGTCGCCTGCCGCTACGGCAAGCCGGTGCGCATCGGCGTCAACTGGGGCAGCCTCGACCAGGTGCTGCTGGCGCGGATGATGGACGAGAACGCGCGCCGCACTGAACCGTGGGACGCGAACGCGGTGCTGCGCGAGGCGCTCGTGCGCTCCGCGATCGATAGCGCGCAGCGCGCCGAAGCGCTCGGCCTGCCCGGCGACCGTATCGTCCTGTCGGCCAAAGTCAGCGGCGTGCAGGATCTGATCGCGGTGTATCGCGAACTGGCGCGCCGCTGCGACTATCCGCTGCACTTGGGGCTCACCGAGGCCGGCATGGGCAGCAAGGGCATCGTCGCGTCGACGGCTGCGCTCGCGGTACTGCTGCAGGAAGGCATCGGCGACACGATCCGCGTCTCGTTGACGCCGGCGCCGAGCGAGCCGCGGGCGAGGGAAGTCGAGGTCGCGCAGCAGATCCTGCAGTCGCTCGGGCTGCGTGCGTTCGCACCCCAGGTCATCGCCTGTCCCGGCTGCGGCCGCACGACGAGCACCTTCTTCCAGGAGCTCGCCGACAGGATCCAGACCTATCTGCGCACGCAAATGCCCGTCTGGCGCGCGCAGTATCCGGGTGTCGAATCGATGCACGTTGCGGTGATGGGCTGCGTGGTCAACGGTCCGGGCGAAAGCAAGCACGCCAATATCGGCATCAGCCTGCCCGGCACCGGCGAACTTCCCGTGGCACCCGTGTTCGTCGACGGCGAGCGCACCGTGACACTGAAGGGGGAACGGATCGCCGAGGAGTTCCAGGCGATCGTCGAGGATTACGTGCGGCGCACGTACGGGCGCGCGCAGGTCTGAAGAAGATGAGCAAACCGAGGCTTGCCGCGGTGCGCGGCATGAACGATCTGCTGCCCGCGGACGCTGCGCTGTGGGAGTGGTTCGAGGCGCGCGTATACGACTGGCTGCGCAGTTACGGCTACCAGCAGATCCGCACCCCGCTGCTGGAGCACACCGAGGTGTTCGTGCGCGGCATCGGCGAGGTCACCGACATCGTCGAAAAAGAGATGTATTCGTTCGAGGACCGGTTGAACGGCGAGAACCTCACGCTGCGTCCGGAGTTCACCGCCGGTGTCGTGCGCGCCGCGATCGAGCACAACCTGACCTACGAGGCGCCGCGCCGCCTGTGGAGCATGGGTCCCGTCTTCCGCCACGAGCGGCCGCAGCGCGGGCGCTACCGCCAGTTCCATCAGGTCAACGTCGAAGCGCTCGGCTTCACCGGCCCGGACATCGACGCCGAGCAGATCGTGATGCTGGCAAGGCTGTGGAAGATGCTCGAGCTGCCGCGCGTGCGGCTCGAGATCAACTGCCTCGGTCAGGCCGACGAGCGGGCGCGACATCGCGCCGACCTAATCGCGCACTTCGAGCGCCACGCCGATCGCCTCGACGCCGACGCAAAGCGGCGCCTGCACAGCAATCCGCTGCGCATCCTCGACAGCAAGAACCCGGACATGGCGCCGATCATCGCTGCAGCACCCAGCATCCTCGACTATCTGGGAGCCGCCTCGCGCGCCTTTTTCGAAGGGCTGCAGACGCAGTTGGCCGAGGCCGGCATCGCGTTCGAGGTCAACCCTCGGCTGGTGCGCGGGCTCGACTACTACAACCTCACCGTGTTCGAGTGGATCACCGACGCGCTGGGCGCGCAGGGGACGATCTGCGGCGGCGGCCGCTATGACCCCCTGATCGAGCGCATGGGCGGTAAGCCGACGCCCGCGTGCGGCTATGCCATCGGCATCGAGCGCGTGATCGAGCTGCTGCGCGGATCGGCCGTTGCCCGGGTCGCACCGACGACCGACGTGTACGTGCTGCATCAGGGCGGTGCCACCGCGCGGGCAGCTTTTCTGCTGGCCGAGAGGCTGCGCGACGCCGGTCTGGACGTGATCTGTCACGCCGGCGAGGCGAGCCTGAAGTCGCAGATGAAGCGGGCGGACGCCAGCGGCGCCGAGTTTGCGGTGATCGTCGGTGAAGCCGAGCTTGCGGCGGGCACGGCCGCGGTCAAGGCGCTGCGGGCGCGCGACGGCGCAGCGCCATTTGCCGAGCAGAAAGCGGTCGGGCTGGACCGGCTTGGCGACGCCCTGGTCGAGGCGCTGGAGTCGCTGTCGGACTAGGACTGAATGGGAGCGTGAGCGCATGGCCTACGATCTGCAGGAGCAGGAACAACTGGCGACGTTCAAGGCGTGGTGGGACAAGTACGGAAACTTCGTCCTCACGGTCGTCACCTTGGTGCTGCTGGTCTTCGCCGCCTACAACGGCTGGCGCTGGTACGAACGAACGCAAGCCGGCCAGGCTGCGGTCGTCTATGAGCAGTTCCTCAAGGCGCTGGCGGCGCGCGACGCGGCGCGCACGAAGGAGCTGGCCGGCACGATCATCGAGCGGTACGGGCGCACCGTGTACGCACCGCTCGCCGCGCTCGGTGCCGCGAAGGCGTACCACGAAGCGGGCGACGTGAGCGCGGCGAAGGCGCAGCTTGCTTGGGTCATCGACAAGTCGGGCCGCGCCGAATTCGTGCCGATCGCGCGCGTGCGGCTGGCCGGCGTGCTGTTGGACGAGAAGGCGTACGACGAAGCCCTGAAAACCGTGTCCGGCGACGTTCCCGCCGCGCATGCGGCCGCGTTCGCCGATCGGCGCGGCGACATCCTGGTCGCGCAGAACAGGATCGAGGAGGCGCGCGCGGCCTACCGCGAGGCGCTCGCCAAGGCCGATGCGCAGCATCCGCTGCGCGCCCTGATCCAGTTGAAGCTCGATGCGCTGCCGGCGCCGCTGCCGTCCTGAGGTGCCGATGAATCCTGCGTACCTCGCGACCCCGCTGCGCGCGTTCGCCTGCGCGGTGTTCGGCGCGGCGCTACTCGCCGCGTGCGCGTCGAGCAAGGACCCCTCGCTGAAACCGGCCGAGCTCACCGAGATCAGGCCAGCGGTCGAGCTGCGCGCGCGCTGGTCGGTGTCGATCGGGGCGGCGCGCGGCGCGCCGCTGCAGCCGGCCGTGGTCGAGAACGCGATTTACGCGGCGGCTGCCGACGGCACGCTGGTGCGGATCGCGCCGGAAACGGGCAGGGTGGTCTGGCGCGTCGACGCCGAAACGCCGATCTCGGCCGGTGTGGGCTCCGACGGGCTGACGGTGGCCGTGGCCACACCGCGCGGCGAAGTGCTGGCCTACGATGTCGAAGGCAAGCTGCGCTGGCGCGCGCAGATTTCGAGCGACGTGACGGCTCCTCCGCTGGTCGGGCGTGGCGTCGTCGTCGTGCGCTCGACCGATCATCGCGTCGCCGCGTTCGAAGCCGACAGTGGCAAGCGACGCTGGACGTACCAGCGTCAGCAGCCGCCGCTTTCGCTGCGGGTCGGCACCGAAATGGCTTTCGCCGGCGACAACGTCGTCGTCGGTTTTCCGGGCGGCCGTCTGGTCGGCGTGGCGCTCGCCAACGGTGCGGCGCGCTGGGAAGTGGCGGTGTCCGAGCCGAAAGGCACGACCGAGGTCGAACGGCTCGCCGACGTGGTCGGCGCGGTTGCGGTCGCGGGCCGCGACGTGTGCGCGGCGAGCTTCCAGGGACGCATCGTATGCGCCGACGCGGTCAGCGGAAATCTGCGCTGGGCGCGCGAGCTTTCCGCCGGCGCCGGAGTGGCGATCGGCGACTCGCAGGTGTACGCGGTCGACGCGCGCGCCAGCGTGCTGGCCTTCGCGCGCGACACCGGCGCGAGCGTGTGGAAAAACGACCTGCTCGCCAACCGCGCGCTGACCACGCCGGTGGTGTTCGAGCGCTCCGTCGCCGTCGGCGATCTGGGCGGATACGTGCACCTGCTGGCCGCGGCCGACGGCGCGCTGGTCGGCCGCGCGCGCGTGGATTCCAGCGCCATCGTGGCGCGGCCGCAGCGCTGGGGGGGCGCACTCGTTGTACAGACCCAGGACGGCACGGTGGCCTTGCTAGGCGCCGCACGCTAGAACGTCGGCAGCGACCATGAAACCCGTCGTTGCGATCGTCGGGCGACCGAACGTGGGTAAGTCGACGCTGTTCAACCGGCTGACGCGCACGCGCGCCGCGCTGGTGGCCGACTTGCCCGGACTCACACGTGACCGCCATTACGGCGAGGGGCGCGTCGGCCCGGTGCCGTACATCGTGATCGACACCGGCGGCTTCGAGCCCGTCGCGCACGAAGGCATCGTCAAGGAGATGGCCGAGCAGGCCGAAACCGCGATCGCCGAAAGCGACGTGGTCGTGTTCGTGCTGGACGCACGCGACGGTCTGACCCCGCAGGATCGCCGCATTGCCGAGCGTTTGCGCGTGGCCGGCCGGCGCGTCGTGCTCGCGGTCAACAAGGCCGAAGGTCTGCCGCCCGCAGCGACCGCCGAGTTCCACGAACTGGGGCTGGGCGAGCCGTATCCGGTCTCCGCGGCGCACGGCGACGGCGTCGGCGACCTGATGCAGACCGTGCTGGCCGGATTCGAGACGCCGGCCGCGCCGAGCGAAGCGTCGGGCGAGGGCGAGCGCATCCGCGTGGCGATCGTCGGGCGGCCGAACGTCGGCAAGTCGACGCTGGTCAACGCGCTGCTCGGCGAGGAACGCGTGATCGCGTTCGACCAGCCCGGCACCACGCGCGACGCGATCGAGGTCGAATTCGACTACGGCGGCGAGCGCTACACGCTGATCGACACCGCGGGGTTGCGCCGCCGGGGCAGGGTGTTCGAGACGGTCGAGAAGTTCTCGGTCGTCAAGACGCTGCAGGCGATCGAGCGCTGCAACGTCGCGGTGCTGCTGCTCGACGGCGCGCTCGGGATAGCCGAGCAGGACGCGCACATCGCGGGCTTCATCCTCGAGGCCGGCCGCGCGCTGGTTGTGGCGGTCAACAAGTGGGACGGGCTAGACGAGCATCGACGCACGCTGGTCAAGCGCGAACTCGACCGCAAGCTGCACTTCCTCGACTGGGCGCGGCTGCACTTCATCTCCGCGCGCAAGGCCACCGGGTTGGCGGCGCTGATGCGCTCGGTCGCCAGCGCGCATCGCGCCGCGTTTGCCAAATTGCCCACGCCGCGGCTGACGCGGGCGCTGCACGCCGCTGTCGAGCGCCAGCCGCCGCCGCGTGCCGGCCGCACGCGCCCCAAGCTGCGCTACGCCCACCAAGGCGGACAGAACCCGCCGGTGATCGTGATCCACGGCAACGCACTCGGCCGGGTGCACGACAGTTATCGGCGCTACCTCGAAGGCTATTTTCGCGAGCAGTTCAAGCTGGAAGGCACGCCGCTGCGCATCGAGTTCCGGACCGGCGCAAACCCCTATGCGGGCTAGCCCGGCCCAGCGGTGGCAAAGGCTGCGCTTTTCATTTACATTGAATTTCCGTGCCGCGCACCGATCTAAAGTCGGTTGCGTGAGTTCGCCGGGCCGCCCCGCTTGACGCGGCGTTCGTCCAGATCGGAGCCAACATGAGCAACAAAGGGCAACTCCTACAAGACCCCTTCCTGAACGCGCTGCGCAAGGAGCATGTTCCGGTATCGATCTACCTGGTCAACGGCATCAAGCTGCAGGGCCAGATCGAATCGTTCGACCAGTACGTGGTCCTGCTGAGGAACACGGTGACGCAGATGGTCTACAAGCACGCGATCTCCACCGTGGTGCCGGCGCGGCCGGTCAACCTCGGCACGACGGAGGCCTCGACCTGAGCGTGTTCCAGGTCGATTCACGACGCGCGAGCCGCGAGTCGCGCGCGCTCGTCGTCAGCGTGACGCTCGGGCGCGGCGCCGCCGCGCACGCGGCGCGGGACGCGCTCGAAGAGATGATCGAGCTGGCGCGCTCGGCCGGTTTCGAGGTGCGCGGCAGTTTCAGCGCGCGGCGCGAGCGCCCCGATCCGGCGCACTACCTGGGCGGCGGCAAGGTCGAGGAACTCGCGCTGCAGCTCAAGGCGGCCGACGCCGGCGTGGCGCTGTTCGACGTGGCGCTGTCGCCGGCGCAGCAGCGCAACCTGGAACGCGAGCTGCAAGTCCCGGTGCTCGACCGCACCGCGCTGATCCTGGACATCTTCGCGCAGCGCGCCAAGAGTCGCGAGGGCAAGCTGCAGGTCGAACTGGCCCGACTCGAGCATCTTTCCACGCGGCTGGTGCGCGGCTGGACGCACCTGGAGCGGCAGCGCGGCGGCCTGGGCAAGACCGGCGGCCCCGGCGAAAAGCAGCTCGAGCTCGACCGGCGCATGATCGCGGCACGGGTCAAGCTGCTGCGCGAACGGCTCAAGACCCTGCACAAGCAGCGCCGCACGCAACGGCGTGCGCGCGCCCGGCGCGACGTGTTCTCGGTCTCGCTGGTCGGCTACACCAACGCGGGCAAGTCGACGCTGTTCAACGCGCTGACGCGCGCCGACGCCTTCGCCGCCGACCAGCTCTTCGCCACACTCGATACGACTTCGCGCCGCTGCCATGTCGCCGCCGACGTCGGCGCGGTACTGTCGGACACCGTCGGCTTCATCCGCGGTCTGCCGCACCCGCTGGTCGAAGCTTTCAAGTCGACGCTGGAGGAGTCGATCGAAGCCGATCTGCTGCTGCATGTCGTCGACGTTTCGACGCCGGCGCGCGCTGAGCAGATGGCCGAAGTCGAGCGTGTGCTCGATGAGATCGGCGCCGGGCAGGTGCCGCGCCTGGTCGTGTTCAACAAGATCGATCGGATCGATCGCGCACCCGCGGTCGAACGGGACCCGTGTGGTAGCATCGCGGCCGTTTTCGTCAGTGCGAAGTCGGGGCAGGGGCTGGACCTGCTGCGCGCGGCGATCGCCGAACGTGCGCGCCAGGCCCGTGCTGCAGCGGTCGCGCTTCCCGAGATCGAGTTCCCAGCTTCAACCGGTGTTCCTGCCTAATCCGGCGCGGCCGGTCCGCGCGCTTCACTTCGTCGATCTCTCATGGTCTCGCTGTTCGGTCTCGCAATG
Source organism: Burkholderiales bacterium (assembly GCA_037442465.1). Lineage (GTDB taxonomy): Bacteria > Pseudomonadota > Gammaproteobacteria > Burkholderiales > Burkholderiaceae_F > DSNY01. Next base: position 7,545 of record JBBIQI010000022.1, on the reverse strand, counting down.
TCGCTGAACGACCCGCAATGGGGGCGCGGCGGGGGTTCCGATTCGGGCGACGGCAAGGACGAAGGGCCACGTCGGCCCCAGCGTCCCGGCGGGCAGGACGGCCCGCCCGACCTCGACGAGCTTTGGCGCGACTTCAACCGACGGCTCAACGGTCTGTTCGGCCGGCGCGGCGGCGGCCGCGGCGGCACCGGCGGCGGCACGGGCCCGTTGCGGCCCGATGCCAAGGGCGCAGGTCTCGGCGTGCTGGCCATCCTCGCGGCTGCCGTCGTGCTCTGGATGGGCAGCGGCTTTTACATCGTGCAGGAAGGCCAGGTCGGTGTGGTCACGACCTTCGGCAAGTACGAGGCGAGCACGCCGCCGGGTTTTCGCTGGCGCATGCCCTGGCCGATCCAGTCGCACGAAGTGGTCGACGTGCTGTCGGTGCGCACGCTGGAGATCGGCGCACGCGGGCGCGGCGACCGCCTGAAAGAAGCGCTGATGCTGACCGACGACGAAAACATCGTCGACATGCACTTCACGGTTCAGTATCGCATCAAGGAGGACGTCAACGGCGCGCGCGATTTCGTCTTCAATCACCGTTTCACCGGTGGCAGCGCCGCCGAAACGGTGACGCAGGTCGCCGAGTCCGCGATGCGCGAGGAGGTCGGACGCAGGCTCATGGACGCGGTGCTGTTCGAGTCGCGTCAGGAAATCGCCGACTCGACGCGCCAGCGCATGCAGGGGATGCTCGATCGCTACGGCACCGGCATTCTCGTGCTCGAGGTGGCGATCCAGAACGCGCAGCCGCCCGAGCAGGTGCAGGCGGCGTTCGACGACGCGGTGAAGGCCGGGCAGGACCGTGAGCGTCTGATCAACGAGGGGCAGGCCTACGCCAACGATGTCGTGCCGAAGGCCCGCGGTGCCGCCTCGCGTCTGCTGCAGGAGGCCGAGGGCTATCGCACGCGCGTGATCGAAACCGCGCAGGGCGACGCGGTGCGCTTCCGTCAGATCCTCGCCGAGTACAACAAGGCGCCGGCGGTCACGCGCGAACGCATGTACCTGGACACGATGCAGCAGATCTTCTCGAACGTCACGAAGGTCATGGTCGATGCACGTGGCGGCAACAACGTGCTGTTCCTGCCTTTCGACAAGCTGATGCAGCAGGCGATCGCCGAGGCCGCCCAGAGCGGGGGGCGCGTCGTGCCGGCGCCGCCGCTGCAGGTTGCCCCCGACGCGGCACCGAGCGACACGCGCGCGCGCGACGGCGCGCGCAGCCGCGAGCGCGAGACGCGGTGAGCGCGCAGAGCACGCCATGAACAAGATCCTCGGCACCATCGTCGCGATCATCGTCGCCGCCGTCGTCTTTCGCGCCAGCGCCTTCATCGTCGACCAGCGGCAGTACGCGATCGTCTTTGCGCTCGGGCAGATCAAGGAGGTGATCACCGAGCCGGGGCTGCACTTCAAGCTGCCGCCGCCGTTCCAGAACGTCGTGTATGTGGACAAGCGCATCCTGACGATCGACACGCCGCAGACTGATCGGGTGCAGACATCGGAAAAGAAGAACCTGCTGGTCGACTCGTTCGTCAAGTGGCGCATCAGCGATCCGCGCCGCTACTGGGTGAGCTTCACCGGCAGCGAACGTGCCGCGCAGGAGCGCATCTCGTCGCTGGTGCGCGACGCGATGAACCAGGCGGTCAACAAGCGCACGGTCAACGACATCACGTCGCGCGAGCGCGACCGTGCGATGGAAGAGATTCGGCTGGCCGTGCAGGAGCGCGTCAAGGAAGTCGGCGTCGAAATCGTCGACGTCCGGCTCAAGCGCGTCGACTTCGTGCCGGAGATCAACAGCGACGTTTTCCGCCGCATGGCCTCGGAGCGGCAACGGGTGGCGACCGAGCAGCGCTCGATCGGTGCGGCCGAAGGCGAGAAGATCCGCGCCGACGCCGATCGCCAGCGCGAGGTGCTGCTGGCCGAGGCTTATCGCGACGCGCAGAAGATCAAGGGTGACGGCGACGCGCGCGCCGCGGCGATCTACGCGCAGGCCTTCGGACAGAATCCCGAGTTCTTCAATTTCTACCGCAGCCTCGAGGCGTATCGCGCCAGCTTCCGCAGTCGCTCCGATCTGCTCGTGATCGACCCGTCGTCGGAGTTCTTCAAGTTCATGAGGAACCCGGCGCCCGGACGCAGCCAGCGCTGATGCTGACCACGGTCGGTCTGGCGGTTGCGCTGATGCTGGTGCTCGAGGGCCTGATGCCGTTTCTGGCGCCGGCGGCGTGGCGCGAGATGTTCCGCCGCGTCATCGAGTTGAACGACGGTCAGATCCGGTTCATCGGCCTGGCGGCGATCCTCGTCGGGCTCGGCCTGTTCTGGATCGTTTCGTAGAGGGACGGGCGCGCCGCCGCGCGGCGCGCAGGGCTCGCATGGCGCGCTGGCTGCTGCCTGAAGGAATCTCCGATGTCCTGCCGCACGAGGCGCGGCGGCTCGAACAGCTGCGCCGCATGCTGCTCGACCTGTACCGCGGCTACGGCTACGAACTGGTGATGCCGCCGCTCGCGGAGTACCTCGACTCGCTGCTAACCGGCGCCGGGGCCGATCTGGACCTGCGTACCTTCAAGCTCGTGGACCAGCGGAGCGGACGCATGATGGGACTGCGCGCCGACACGACACCGCAGGTTGCACGCATCGACGCGCACATCCTGAATCGCCGCGGTGTTGTGCGCCTGTGCTACGCCGGCAGCGTGCTGCATGCGCGACCGCTGCATCCGCTCGCCACGCGCGAACCCTTCCAGATCGGCGCCGAGCTGTACGGCCACGCCGGCCTTGCGGCCGACGCCGAGATCCTCGAGCTTGCGGTCGAATCGCTGCGCCGCGCCGGCATCGAACGCGTACGGCTCGACCTCGGACACACCGGCGTCGTGCGCGCGCTTCTCGGTGCTGCCGCGGGTGACGCCGGCGCGGCCAACGACATTCTCGCCGCGCTAATCGCCAAGGACCTGCCGGCGCTGCAGGACGCAGTCGCGGCGATCGATGCGGCCGCGGGCGCTGCGCTGCTTGCGCTTGCGCGCCTGCATGGCGGCCGCACGGTGATCGCGCAGGCGCGCGCCGAGCTGCCGCCGCTGCCCGCGATCGCGCGCGCGCTCGACGAGCTCGAACAGCTCGCGCGCTGCACGACAGCGGACGAGCTGAGCATCGATCTGGCGGACCTGCATGGTTACCGCTATCACACGGGGGTGACGTTTGCCGCCTACTCGCCGGCGCTGCCCGGGGCGGTGCTGCGCGGCGGCCGCTACGATGACATCGGGCGCGCGTTTGGCCGGGCGCGGCCGGCAACGGGCTTTTCGATCGACCTGCGCGATCTGACGCGCGGGCAGGACGATGGCGCGCGCACGGCCATACTTGCGCCGCCGGACGACGACCCACAGCTGGCCGCACTGGTGCGCTCACTGCGCGCCAGCGGCGAGATCGTCGTGCGCCGCCTGGCACCGGACGAGCTCGTCGACGGTATCGACTTCGACCGCGAGCTCAAGTGCGTCGACGGCCGCTGGACGGTCGTAGCGCGCGCTGCCAACTAGCCTGCGAGGAAGGAACATGGCGAAAAACGTCGTCGTCGTCGGTACCCAGTGGGGCGACGAAGGCAAGGGCAAGATCGTCGACTGGCTGACCGAGCAGGCCGACGGCGTGGTGCGCTTCCAGGGCGGACACAACGCCGGGCACACGCTCGTGATCAACGGCCGCAAGACGATCCTGCGGCTGATTCCGTCGGGCATTCTGCGGCCCGCGGTCGCGTGCTACATCGGTAACGGCGTCGTGCTGTCGCCGCAGGCGCTGCTGGCAGAGATCGACGAACTCGCCGCCGCCGGCGTCGACACCGCCGCGCGGCTCGTGGTCAGCGGCAACTGTCCGTTGATCCTCGACTATCACGTCGCGCTCGACAAGGCGCGCGAGCTGAAAAAGGGCGCAGCCAAGATCGGCACGACCGGGCGCGGCATCGGGCCAGCCTACGAGGACAAGGTTGGCCGGCGCGCCGTTCGCGCACAGGATCTGTTCGACGCGCAGCGCTTCGCCGAGCGCGTGATCGAAGCGCTCGACTTCCACAATTTCGTTCTGACGCGGTATCTGGACGCCGAGCGGGTCGATCCGCAGCGGGTCATTGACGCCACGCTCGCGCTGGGCGAGCGGCTCAAGCCGATGATCGCTGACGTGTCGTATCGGTTGAACGCGGAGATGGCGCAGGGTCGCCGTTTCCTGTTCGAAGGCGCCCAGGGTGCGCTGCTCGATGTCGATCACGGTACCTACCCGTTCGTGACCTCGAGCAACACTGTGGCGGGCGCGGCGGCCGCGGGCGCGGGCGTGGCGCCGCAGCGGCTCGATTACGTGCTGGGCATCACCAAGGCGTACGCCACGCGCGTGGGCTCCGGGCCGTTTCCGACCGAACTGCTCGACGCCACCGGCGAACGGCTGCGCACGCGCGGCAACGAATTCGGTTCGGTCACCGGACGGCCGCGGCGTTGCGGGTGGTTCGATGCTGCGGCGCTGAGGCGCTCGGTGCAATTGAACGGCACGACCGGGCTGTGCATCACCAAGCTCGACGTGCTCGACGGACTGCCGACGGTACGGCTGTGTACCGGATACCGCTACGGCGGAACGAGCACCGACATCCTGCCCTACGGGGCCGACGCCGTGGCGCAGTGCGAGCCCGTATACGAGGACTTCGAGGGTTGGAGCGAATCGACTTTCGGCGTACGGGACTGGGATGCGCTGCCGCGCAACGCGCGGCGCTATCTCGAGCGCCTGAGCGAAGCGACCGGCGTGCCGCTCGACCTCGTATCGACCGGACCGGACCGCGAGCAGACGATCGTATTGCGGCAGCCGTTCGGACCGAACGGGGTGCGGCGATGAAGGATCTGCACGTCGGCTGGGACGAGTATCACCGCCTGATCGAACAGCTCGCGTTGCAGGTCTACGAGTCGGGCTATCGCTTCGACTCGATCCTGTGCCTGGCACGCGGCGGGCTGCGCGTCGGCGACGTGATTTCGCGCATTTACGACATGCCGCTCGCCATCCTTGCGACCAGTTCGTACCGCGAGGCTGCCGGAACCCGGCAGGGTCGCCTTGACATCGCCGAGTTCATCACGAGCACCGGCGGCGGCCTGCACGGCAAGCTGCTGCTGGTCGACGATCTGGTGGACTCGGGTGTCACGCTGATGCGCGTGATCGAGCATCTGAAGCAGCGCTTTACCGCGCTCACCAAAGTGCGTACCGCCGTGCTCTGGTACAAGGCGGCGTCGACGTTCAAGCCCGACTACTACGTGCAGTATCTGCCGACGAGCCCCTGGATCCACCAGCCATTCGAGGAGTACGACTCGCTGCGGCCGCATCAGCTCGCCGCGCGTCTGCGCGGCCGCGCGCGCGACGAAAAGTGATGGTCAGGCGGCGACGCGCGTGGAAAAACGAAAAAGCCGGCGGCGGCCGGCTTCTTGGTTGGTGCCCAGGAGAGGACTCGAACCTCCACACCTCGCGGCGCTAGTACCTGAAACTAGTGCGTCTACCAATTCCGCCACCTGGGCACGCTGCGAGGCGCGCATTGTAATTGCCGGTCTTGCGATGTCAAATGACGCATGCGCCGGCGAGCGGCAGGCGACGCCTCAGAGCGTACGCCTTGCGCAGGCGCGATGCGCGCGCCGACGGGGCCCGGTCCGGCGCTGCGTAGTCGCCGGGTCGCCGATGCCGCCGCAGCGACACGACAGACCGCGATGAGCGCGGGCACAATGTTTTCGACAAGAAAGAGCACGATTGTCCTTGAAGCAGGAAGTCCCTGATCGCGATGCGATCCTCGCGGCCCTGACGCATGCGCGTTCGCCGCTGACGCCCGAGGAGCTCGCGCAGCGGCTGCACGTGGCGGCCGACGCGCGCGCTGCGTTCGACGCCGAGGTCGCCGCGCTCGAGCGCGCCGGCCGCGTCGTGCGCAACCGCGCTGGGCTGCTGCTGGTGGCGGCGCGCGCCAATCTGCTGTCCGGCCAGGTGCAGGGACATCGCGAAGGCTTCGGCTTTCTAATCCGCGACGACGGCGGCCCCGATCTCGTGCTGCCGGAGCACGAGATGAGCAAGGTACTGCACGGTGACCGTGTACTGGCGCGCGTGACCGGGCAGGATCGCCGCGGCCGGCCCGAAGGGGAGATCGTCGAGGTCATCGAGCACCGGACCAACCGGCTGGTCGGCCGCTTTTTGAACGAGCGCGGCGTGACCATCGTCGTTCCGGAAGACCAGCGAATCCAGCACGACATCCTGGTGCCGCCCGGCGCGACGCTGTCTGCGCAGCACGGGCTGGTCGTGGTGGTCGAGATCGTTCAGCAGCCGCAGCGGCATGTGCAGCCGGTCGGCCGCGTCGTCGAGGTGCTCGGCGCGATCGACGACCCGGGCATGGAGATCGAGATCGCGGTGCGCAAGTTCGCGGTGCCGCACGAGTTCTCGCCGGCCACCCTCGAGCAGGCCGAGGCGATTCCGACCACCGTGCAGTTGCGAGAACTGAAAGGGCGCGTCGACCTGCGCGACGTGCCGCTGGTGACGATCGACGGCGAGGACGCACGCGACTTCGACGACGCCGTCTACGCCGAACCGATCGGATCCGGCCGCAAGAAATGGCGACTGCTCGTCGCCATCGCCGACGTCAGTCACTACGTCGGCAGCGGCGATGCGTTGGACGCCGAGGCGCAGAACCGCTCGACCTCGGTGTACTTTCCGCGGCGGGTGATCCCGATGCTGCCGGAGCGGCTGTCCAACGGCATCTGTTCGCTGAATCCGAACGTCGATCGCCTCGTGATGGTGGCGGACATGGTGATCTCGGCCAAGGGCGCCATTACCGCCTACCAGTTTTACCCGGCGGTCATGCATTCGCACGCGCGACTGACCTACACGGAGGTGTGGGAAGCCCTGTCGGTGCCCGACAGTCGCGCGGCGAAGAAGCTGGCGCCGGTGCTGCCGCAACTGGGCGATCTGTACGACCTGTACCAGGTGCTGGCGCGCGCGCGCGAGGCGCGCGGCGCGATCGATCTGGAGACGATCGAGACGTCCATCGTGTGCGACGCCAACGGCCGCATCGAGCGCATCGTCGCCCGCACCCGCAACGACGCGCACAAGCTGATCGAGGAGTGCATGCTGGCCGCCAACGTGTGCGCGGCCGACTTCTTGCTGCGACACAAGCACCCGGCGCTGTTCCGCGTGCACGAGGGGCCGACGCCGGAACGGCTGGCCAGCCTACGCACGCTGCTGAAGACGCTCGGCCTGCAGCTCGAAGGCGGCGACTCGCCCGAGCCTGCCGACTACGCGCGGCTGATCGCGAAGATCCGCGCGCGTCCCGACCGGCAGCTCTTGCAGACCGTGCTGCTGCGCTCGATGCAGCAAGCCGTCTACAGCCCGCACAACGTCGGTCATTTCGGCCTGGCTTACGAGGCGTACACGCATTTCACTTCGCCGATCCGCCGCTATCCCGACTTGCTCGTGCATCGAGCGATCAAGTCGATCCTGGCGCGCCAGACCTACACACCGGTGCTCGTCGGCGCCGCCGTC
>JBBIQI010000021.1:0-24386 GCA_037442465.1 Burkholderiales bacterium | reverse complement strand
TCTCACGCCGCGTCCGCAACTTCCGCGACAGCGTACGCCATCGCCATGCCGCGCTCGTCGCTGACCGACACGTGCAGCCGCAGTCGCCGCTCCTGCAGAAAGCGGGCGAGCTCGCCGTGGGCGAGCGCCAGCGGCCGCCCGCTCGGCGCGTTGACGATCTCGACCGCCCGCCAGGTCATCGGCAGCCGCATGCCCAGCCCCAACGCCTTGGAGATCGCCTCCTTGGCTGCGAAACGCGTGGCAAGGTAGGCGATCCCGCGCTGTGCCGAGCGCCGGCGGCGCTCGGCATAGCGCTGCAGCTCCTGCGCGCCGAGCACGCGCTGTGCGAAACGTTCGCCGAAACGCTGCTGCGCCAGCGCGATCCGTTCGATCTCGATCAGGTCGGTGCCGATGCCGTAGATCACCGCGTTTCCCGCGACGCCGCGCCGGCGCGGCGGATCTCGGCCTGGTACATGCGCACCGTGGCCGCCAGCCCGAACTCCAGGGCATCGGCAATCAGCGCGTGCCCGATCGACACCTCCTCGACGCCGGGCACGGCCGCGAGGAACGGCGCGAGATTCTGTCGATTCAGGTCATGGCCGGCGTTCACACCCAATCCGGCCGCAAGCGCCGCGCGCGCCGCCTCGGCGTAGCGCCGCAGCACCGCGTCCTGCGCGGCTCCGCCCCACGCGCGCGCGTACGGCTCCGTGTACAGCTCGACGCGATCGGCGCCCGCGGCCCGCGCGTGCGCCATCGCCGCCGGTTCGGGGTCCATGAAGAGGCTGACGCGCACGCCGAGCGCGCGCGCTTCGTCGATAAAAGGCCGCAGCCGTGGCGAATCGGACGGAAGATTCCAGCCGTGGTCGGAGGTGAATGCGCCGGTTTCGTCGGGCACGAACGTGCACTGGTGCGGCCGGACCTGCCGCACGAATTCCATCAGCCCGTGGAACGGATTGCCTTCGATGTTGAACTCGGCCGCCGGCCAGCGCTTCAGCAGCTCGGCCAGTTCCAGCACGTCCGGCGCGCGCACGTGGCGCCCGTCGGGACGCGGATGCACGGTGATGCCATCGGCGCCCGCTTCGAGCGCGAGCGTAGCCGCGTGCGCCACACTCGGGATGCCGATCGTGCGCGTATTGCGCAGCAAGGCGACCTTGTTGAGATTGACGCTGAGCCGGGTCATCGGGGGCGGACCGAGCGCTAGAGTTCCTTGAGGTCCTGCAGGATGCGCCGCGTATTCAGCGGCTTGCCGTTCAGATGGTAACGAATCAGCTGCCGCAGGACGACCTTGGCCTCGGCGGCAGCGCGCGCATCGGCGAACTCGCGGCGCGCCAGCGCCAGAACGGTCCGCCCGCTGATCTGCAGCTCGTCGCGTGCGGCGTCGTATGCAACGCCCGCAGCGACGCGGCGCACGCCGCGCTGCCCGTCGATCCAGTACAGCGCGTCGGGATCGATCGCCTCACCGTCGCTGCAACGGTCGAAGGCCGGCGCGTAGCCGGTCTCGCGCAGCAGGTCGAGTTCGAACTCACGCAGCGCCGCCTGCCGGTCGGTGCCGTCGTGGGCGGCGCCGGCAAGCGCGTGCAGCGTGTGCAGGTAGCTCGCAAACAGCCCCTCGTGCGGATCGCCGCGGGCGATCAGCCGAACCAGCAACTCGTTCAGATAGAACGCCGCCAGCAGCGCCTCGCCACGCAGCGGCGCCAGCCCGCCGCACCACTCGACCCGCACCAGCGACTTGATCTCGTTGCGCCCGCTCCACGACAACGCGAGCGGACAGAACGGTGCGAGCAGGCCGCGGAACTGCGAGGTCGGCCGCTTGGCGCCGCGCGCCACCAGCGCGACGCGGCCGTAGTCGCGCGTCAGCGCCTCGACGATCAGGCTCGTCTCGCGCCACGGGTATGCGTGCAGCACGAAGCCCGGCTGCAGCTCGACGCGCGCCTCACCCGCGCGCCGCGCGCGCGCGGCCGGTCGCGTCACGACGCTGGCGTCACTCATAGCCGAACTGCTTCAGCGCGCGCTCGTCGTCGCTCCAGGCGCGCCGCACGCGCACGTGAGTCTGCAGAAATACCGGTTTGTCGAGCAATCGCTCGATGTCGATCCGCGCCAGCCGGCCGATCTCGCGCAGCTTGGCACCGTGCGCGCCGATCACAATGGCCTTGTGCGATTCGCGATCGACGACCAGCGTGGCGTCGATCGATGCGCGGCGCTCGCTTTCTTCCCAGCGATCGATCGTCACCGCGAGCCCGTACGGCAGCTCGTCGCCGAGCAGGCGGAACGCCTTCTCGCGGATCAGCTCGGCGGCGAGAAAGCGCACGCTGCGGTCGGTGAAGCGGTCGGCGTCGAACAGGGGCTCGCCCTCGGGCAGCAGCTTGCCGAGGGCGGCGAGCAAATCGTCGAGCTGGCGCTTTTTCTCGGCGCTGACCGGAACGAGTGCGGCGAACGGAAAGCGCCGCGCCGACGCCGCGAGCAACGGCAGCAGTGCGTCGCGATCGGCCAGTTCATCGATCTTGTTCAGCGCGAGCACGACGTTGCCGCGCTCGGCGCACTCGGGCGGCAGCAACTCGAGTACGGCCTCGTCCTCGGGCGTCCAGCCGCGCGCGTCGATCACGAGCACGATCGCATCGACCTGCGCGAGCGCTGCGCGCACGGTCTCGTTCATCCGCCGGGTCAGCAGCGACCTGTGCTTGCGCTGAAAGCCCGGCGTATCGACGAAGATGAACTGCTGCACCGGCTGCGCGTCGGCGGCACGGGTGAGCACCCCCAGCACGCGATGGCGTGTCGTCTGCGGCTTGCGGGACGTGATCGACACGTGCTCGCCGACCAGCGCGTTGAGCAGCGTCGACTTGCCGACATTTGGGCGGCCGACGATGGCGATGAAGCCGGTGCGCGCCCGCGGATCCGGCGACGCTGCGCTCATGGGCGGGACTCAGCCGGCGGGCTTGGGACGCTCCGTCGCCGGCGCGGCTTCGGCCGGTTCGACGGCAGCGGCGGTTTCGGCACGCGGCGCTGGCTCGCCGTCGGCCGCAGCCGACTTGCGCTTGGCGCGGCGCGCCGCCTGCAGCACGGCCTGCGCACCGTCGAACGCCTGCTTGGCGGCCGACTGCTCGGCCGCTCGCCGGCTGCGGCCGGTGCCGCGCACGCTGATCTCCAGCTTCGGGATCGAGCATTCGACCTCGAACTCCTGGTTGTGGGCGGCGCCGCGCGTTTCGACGACCGTATACACCGGAAGCGGCAACCGCTTGCCCTGCAGATACTCCTGCAGCAGCGTCTTGCTGTCCTTGCCCAGGGTCTTGGGGTCGACATGCTTGAGCACCGGCTCGAACAGCCGCGTGATCACGTCGCGCGCGGCATCGAAGCCACCGTCGACGAACACCGCGCCGAATGCCGCCTCCATCGTGTCGGCCAGGATCGACGGCCGGCGGAACCCGCCGCTTTTCATCTCGCCTTCGCCCAGCCGCAGGAACTCGGACAGGCCGAGCCTCTCGGCGATGTCCGCGAGCGAAGACTGCTTGACGAGATTGGCGCGCAGCCGCGATAGATCGCCCTCGTTCAGCCGCGCGTATTTCTGGTACAGGAGCTGCGCGATCGTGCAGTTCAACACCGCGTCGCCGAGGAACTCGAGCCGCTCGTTGTGCACGGCGCCGTGGCTGCGGTGCGTGACAGCCTGCTCCAGCAGCGCCCGGTTGGCGAAGCGGTAGCCCAGGCGCTCTTCAAGCGCCGCGAGTTCCATGCGCAGGGCCTCCGGATGGCCGGGTCACGGCACGGACTTGGTCGTCCGATCGCGCGTCGTTCCGGAGAAATCGATCACCAGGCGGACGTTGTCGAGAATCGGCACGTTGTAGGTGTATGCATACGAGATCACAATGCGGTCGCCCTCCTTGGTGATGTCCAGGTCGCGACTGGTAATCGACTTGATGTCGTCGATCGTGGCATGGCGGTCGAACGCCGCGCGGATCTCGCCGACCGTATTGGCCTCGTTCTTGATCTTCTGCACCGCGCGCTCGATCGCGATGTACTCGACCACCGCAGGCACCAGTTTCGCCCCGATCATCAGCAGCGCCACGACGATCAGCCCGACGAACAGCAGCGCGACCAGGCTCAATCCGCGCTGTCGTTCCCGCACGTGCGTTTTCATGCGCATCTCCATGATTTTCAATGGAAACTACCGATCCGCCGCATATTGCCAAAATTCATCCAGATGAAAAAGGCACGGCCGACGATGTTTTCATCCGGGACGAAGCCCCAGTAGCGGCTGTCCTCGCTGTTGTCGCGATTGTCGCCCATCACGAAGTAATGGCCCGCGGGCACCACGCAACTGACTCCATCGGCGGTGTAATCGCAGGCCTGCGGATGGGTGTGCTGGAACCCGCGCAGCGGCGGCATGCTCGGCCCCTCGTTGACGATGATGCGGTGCTCGACCGTGCCGAGCTTCTCGACGTACAGCGCGTAGTACTGCACGCGCCCTTCCTCGAAGTAGCGGCCGTCCGGGGTCGTCGGAACGCGGGCGCCGTTGATGAAGAGCTGTTTGCCGCGGTATTCGACGCGATCGCCCGGCAGCCCGACGACGCGCTTGATGTAGTCCTGCGCCGGGTTGTGCGGAAAGCGGAACACGATCACGTCGCCGCGCTGCGGATCGCCGATCGGCACGATCTTCTTGTTGACGATCGGCAGCCGGATCCCGTACTGGTACTTGTTGACGAGGATGAGGTCGCCGATCTGCAGCGTCGGGATCATCGAGCCCGACGGGATGCGGAACGGCTCGAACAGGAACGAGCGCAGCACGAAGACGAGCAGGATCACCGGAAAGAAGCTCGCCGTGTACTCCAGGTACCACGGCCGGCGCGTCAGCTTCTCGACCAGCAGCACGCGCTCGACGGCGAGCGTGCGTTCGTCGGCGCCGCGGCTCTTCGCGTGCGCGTCGAACGCGGACAGCGCCACCTCGGCGGCGCGTTCGCGGCGCTTCTTCAGCCACAGCACGTCGAGCAGCCACATCACGAAGCTGGCGACGAGCAGGACGAACAGGATCAGCGCGAAGTTCACTTGTCCTCCACCTGCAGGATCGCAAGAAACGCTTCCTGCGGAATCTCGACGGTTCCGACCTGCTTCATCCGCTTCTTGCCGGCCTTCTGCTTTTCGAGCAGCTTTTTCTTGCGCGTGATGTCGCCGCCGTAGCACTTGGCGAGCACGTTCTTGCGCAGCGCCTTGACGTTTTCGCGCGCGATGATGTTGGCGCCGATCGCCGCCTGGATGGCGACGTCGTACATCTGGCGCGGGATGATCTCGCGCATCTTGGCGGCGATCTCGCGCCCGCGCTGCTGCGCGTTACTCCGGTGCACGATCACCGACAGCGCGTCGACGCGCTCGCCGTTGATCAGCATGTCGACCTTGACGACGTCGGCAGCGCGGTACTCCTTGAATTCGTAGTCCATCGACGCGTAGCCGCGCGAGACCGACTTCAGGCGGTCGAAAAAGTCGAGCACGATCTCCGCCAGCGGCAGCTCGTAGGTCAGGTGCACGTGGCGACTGTGGTACGCGAGGTCCTTCTGCACGCCGCGCTTGCCGGTGCACAACGTGATCACCGGACCGACGTACTCCTGCGGCACGAAGATCGTCACGGTCACGATCGGCTCGCGGATCTCTTCGATCTTCGCCGGCTCGGGCATCTTCGACGGGTTTTCGACCTGCAGCACGGTGCCGTCGCGCAGCAGCACCTCGTACACGACCGAGGGTGCGGTCGTGATCAGATCCATGTCGTATTCCCGCTCGAGCCGCTCCTGCACGATGTCCATGTGCAGCAGGCCGAGGAAGCCGCAGCGGAAGCCGAACCCGAGCGCCTGCGACACCTCCGGTTCGAAGTGCAGCGCCGCGTCGTTCAGCTGCAGCTTGGCGAGCGCATCGCGCAGCGCCTCGTACTGGTTCGCCTCGACCGGGTACAGTCCCGCGAACACCTGCGGCTTGACTTCCTTGAAGCCCGGCAGCGGCGTAGCCGCCGGCCTGCGCTCGTGCGTGACGGTGTCGCCGACGCGGGCATCGCGCAGCTCCTTGATGCCGGCGATCACGAAGCCGACTTCTCCGGCCGTCAGTTGCTCGCGCTGCCTGGACTTCGGTGTGAACACGCCGACCTGCTCGACCAGGTGCGACGCGCCGGTGGCCATCAGCAGGATCTTGTCCTTCGGCTTGATCGTGCCGTTGACCACCCTGACGAGCATCACCACGCCGACGTAGTTGTCGAACCACGAGTCGATGATCAGCGCCTGCAGCGGCGCAGCCGGATCGCCCTTCGGCGGCGGCACCCGCTCGATGATGCGTTCCAGGATCTCATCGACCCCCATGCCGGTCTTCGCGCTCGCCAGCACGGCGTCGCGCGCGTCGATGCCGATCACGTCCTCGATCTCGGCACGCGCGGCCTCGGGATTGGCCTGCGGCAGGTCCATCTTGTTCAGGACGGGCAGCACCTCGACGCCCAGCTCGATTGCCGTGTAGCAGTTGGCGACCGTCTGCGCTTCAACGCCCTGCGAAGCGTCGACGACCAGCAGTGCGCCTTCGCACGCCGACAGCGAGCGGCTGACTTCGTACGAGAAGTCGACGTGGCCGGGCGTGTCGATCAGGTTCAGCTCGTACACCTGGCCATCGGCGGCCCGGTACTCGAGGGCTGCCGTCTGCGCCTTGATCGTGATGCCGCGCTCGCGCTCGAGCGCCATCGAGTCGAGCACCTGCGCCTCCATCTCGCGATCGGACAGGCCGCCGCAACGCTGGATCAGGCGATCCGCCAGCGTCGACTTGCCGTGGTCGATGTGGGCGATGATGGAAAAGTTACGGATGTGCTGCATCGCAGTTGCGATCGGGCGCCGCCCCATGGGCATCGCCGGTCTGGATCGGGCCTCGAATCCCCGCCTCCGGCAAGCGCAAAGCAATAGAAAGGGGGTGCGCCCCTGGGGCCACCCCCCTTTCGCCACCGGGCGCGGATTCTACCGCGCCGGCACCCCGCTAACGGTCGGACGGCTTGACGATGACGAATGTGCTTTGGTCGCCGCGCCGCACCAGCAGCGCGACGTTGCGTTTCGGGTCGAGCCTGGCGACCAGATCGTTGAATTGCCGGGCGTTCTGCACCTCGACGTTGTTGACCGCGACGATCAGGTCGCCCGCGCGCAGGCCGGCCCGCGCCGCCGCGCCGTCGACCGACTCGACCTGCACCGCGCCGCGCAGGCGCAGCTCCTTTAACCGCTCGGCGGGAACATCGGCGACAACCAGTCCGAGCACGTTCGCGCTGCCGCCGCGCTGCGGGGAGTCGCCGCGCCGTGCGAGCGGGCGGTCGGCCGGCAGCTCGCCGACGGTCACCTGCAGATCGCGTTGCGCGCCCTTGCGCCAGACGGTCATCGTGACCTTGCTACCCGGCTTGGTGCCGCCGACGATGCGCGGCAGATCGGTCGCACGATCGATCGTCTTGCCGTCGAAACGCAGAATCACGTCGCCGGCCTCGACGCCCGCCTTCTCGGCCGGGCTGTCGCGCTCGACCTGCGTGACGAGGGCGCCCTGCTGCCTGGGCAGACCGAGTGTTTCGGCGAGTTCCTTCGATACCGAGTCGATGCCGACGCCGATGCGTCCGCGGATCACGCGGCCGGTCGTGCGCAGCTGCTCCTGCACGCGCATGGCCTCGTCGATCGGGATCGCGAACGAGATGCCCGCGTAAGCGCCCGAGGTCGTGAAGATCTGCGAGTTGATGCCGACGACCTCGCCGCGCATATTGATCAGCGGTCCGCCCGAGTTGCCGGGATTCACGGCAACGTCGGTCTGGATAAAAGGCAGGAAGTCGCCGGTGTCGCGCCCCTTGGCGCTGACGATGCCCGCGGTGACCGTGTTCTCCAGGTTAAATGGAGAGCCGATCGCGATCACCCATTCGCCGACCTTCAGTGTCGCGGGGTCGCCGATCGGTAGCGTCGGCAGCCCGGTCGCGTCGATCTTCACCAACGCCACGTCGGTGCGCCGGTCCGACCCGATCAGCTTGGCCTTGAACTCGCGCTTGTCCGGCAAGGTGACGATGATCTCGTCGGCGCCGTCGACGACGTGATGGTTGGTCATCACGTAGCCGTCGGCGGAGATGATGAAGCCGGAACCCACGCCGCGCGGGATCTCGCGCTCGCCGCGCGGCGAGCGCGGCGGGCGCGGCTGCTGCGGACCGGGCTGCGGAAAGAAGCGGCGGAAGAACTCGTAGAACGGGTCGTTCTCGTCCAAGTCCGGGAACTGCTGCATCGCCTGACCGCCGACGCGGGCGATCGTGCGGATGTTGACCACGGCGGGGCCCGCGCGCTCGACCAGCGCGGTGAAATCGGGCAGTTGCGCGAACGCGGTAGGCACGCCGGCGGGCGCGAAATTGAGCGCGACCGCCGGCAGCAGAACGGACGCGGCGCGCGTGATGAGCGAGATCATTCGCATTGTCTTTCCGATGTGTGGAGGATCGTGGAATTTCAGCGCGGCGCGCGGAACTCGACGGCCTGCGCCAGCGCCTTGACGGTGGCCGGCGGCACTTCGCCGACGACGGTCACGGTGGCGTCGCCGACGCGGCGCGAGTACGCGCTGGTCGGTCCCTGCGACTGCGCATAGTCTGCTGCCGGTTCGGTCGTGCCGGGTTCGATGAAGATCGACACCGTCGCCAGGCCGTCGGAGTAGACCACCTGCATAGCGCCGCGGTCGCGGTTCGCGCCGGGCCCGACGCGACGCTCCACCTCGAGCATCTTGCGGAATCCGGCGGGCGGCGTGACGACCCAGCCCGCCTGCGCCAGATCGACGCTGCGGTGTTCGCTGCGGTCGACGCGCCAGCCCTCGGTCGACCACGAGGGCTTAAGCTGCGATCGCTCGATGCGCTCGCCGATGCGCACGTCGGCGAATGCCATCTGCTCGAGGACTTCGTTGCGCTCGTCGAGCGTCTGAGCCTTCAGCAACAGCCCCGAGGCCCGGTCGACCCAGAGCTTGTAGCCGTAGCGCAGCGCGTCCTTGGGCTCGATGAGTATCACCTGGCACTCGACGCCGGCGACGCGCTCGACCTCTCCCAGACGCAGCGCATAGCGCTCGAGGATCTCGGTCGGGTTGGCGCTGGCGATCGCGGGAAATGACCCCAGCGCGGGTCTGCGCTCGACGACGACTCGGCGCGCGTCCGGAAAAATGCACTGCACCTCGTCGCCGCGGCGAACGAACTCGCGCGGCACGCCGTCGAGCGTCTGCACGCGCTCGTGCGACACCGCGCCGTCGAACAGATGCACGATGCGCGACGCTCGCACCTCGGAACCGCGTTGGTACACCAGCGTGCCGGAATAGTTCACCCGCTGCGCTGCCGCCTGCATCGCCTGCAGCCACTGCATTTCGCTGCGCGGCACCGCGGGGCGTGCGCGTTCGTTCTGCGCCAAGGCCGCGCCCGCCGTCGCGGCGAGCAGCAACGCACACAGCGCGCGCGCCAGGCGCGCCTCGAGCGCGTTCACGATGTTCGCCTGCATCGTTCAGCGCTGCGCGGGAGCCGAGGCGCGCAGATAGGGCGCGCTGCGCGGCGTCATCGAACCGCCGGCCAGCTCGCGATGGGCCGCGAGATACGCTTCAAGTTCGGCGAGCCGCCGGATCTCGTTCGGTGTCCCGGCTGGCGTCGCCGCGACCGGCGCGAGCGGCGCCGCCGCGCTCGCGTTGCGCGCAGCCGGTGTCGCTGCGACCTGTGTGGCCGCTGGCGGATCGCCGCGCAACTGCGGCACGACGATCACCGCGAGCATCGTGGCGGCCGCGGCGGCCGCCGCGCCCGGCAGCACCACCCGCCGTATCAGCCGCGCTCGATCCCGATTCGCGCGTGGCGCGACGATCGGCGGCTCGGCGTCGAGTGCAGCACCCACCCGCAGCAGGAAGCCGTCCGATTGCAGACAGGCGACGTCCGACGAGCGCAGCGCGTCGCCGACCACGTGCAGCAGCAGCCACTCGCGACGCGCGACCTGGTCGGCGCCGACCCGGCCGAGCAGCCGCGCGCATTCTGCGGGGTCGAGCTCGCCGTCGATCAAGCACGAAAGCGTCTCGCCCGACGGCGGCGCGTCGCCACAGCTCGATGCGGTTTGGTATCGATTCGTCATGGTTTCACCAGCGCTTGTCCTTCGAAGTGTCGAGCAGCGGGCGCAGCTCGTTGGCGATCGCCTCGCGCGCGCGGAAGATGCGCGAACGCACGGTGCCGATCGGACAGTTCATCGACTCGGCGATTTCCTCGTAGCTCAGCCCCTCGATCTCGCGCAGCACGATCGCGGTGCGCAGATCCTCGGGCAGGCGGTCGATCGCACGATTGACCGCTTCGCCGACCTGCTTGGACAGCAGCATCGAGTCCGGGGTGTTGACGTCGCGCAACTGCTCGGCGTCGTCCATCCGCTCGGCGTCCTCGACCTCGGTTTCGGTGGCGGTCGGCGCGCGCCGGCCCTGGGCCACCAGGTAGTTCTTCGCAGTGTTGATCGCGATGCGGTACAGCCATGTGTAGAAGGCACTGTCCCCACGAAAGTTCGGCAACGCGCGATACGCCTTGATGAACGCTTCCTGCGCCACGTCCTCGATCTCGGCGGGATCCCGGATCAGGCGCGACAGCAGTCGGAAGATCTTGCGCTGGTACTTGGCCACCAGCAGCTCGAACGCCCGCTTGTCGCCGCGCTGCACGCGCTCGACCAGCTGCCGGTCGATCTCGCGCTCGCTCATTGGCTTGCGCTCCGGACCGGGCACTCGCCACGTGCTGGCCATGTGACCGAGCGGCGCGTCTTTAGTTCGCGGGCGACCATGACTTCAGGCAATTGGGTCGGACATTCCGCCTTGTTCGGGCGTTCGACGCAGCCGCCAGCGTCCGGCCGCCGCCAGCCTGCGGAAGCCGCCGCCTTCGAGCGCGTCGCGCCAGACCGTCATGACGCTCCATGGTCCGGTGCGCAGGCAGATCAGCCAGGCGGCGACGAAGACGGCTTCCGCGGGCGCTGTCTCGTCACCCCGGCGCACCGCGATCGCACCCCGGGCATCGATCATCAGTGCCAGCGGCGCCTGCGGCGAGCGGCGCGCGGCTGCGCCGGCAGCCGCCATGGCGGCGATCGCGGCTGCGGCTGCGACGAATCCGGCGACCGACGGCGCCGCCAGCGCGGCGGCGACCAGTAGCGCCGCGGTGATCGCCGTGGTCAGCCAGGCCAGCGCGACGAGCCGTCGCTGCAGCCGCGACGACCGCACAACCACCCAAGGCAGCCAGGGTTCAGACACGCCGGAAAACCAGCGTGCCGTTGGTTCCGCCGAATCCGAAGGAGTTCTTCAGCGCCACCTCGATCTTCATGCTGCGCGCTTCGTTGGCGCAGTAGTCGAGATCGCACTCCGGATCCTGGTTGAAGATGTTGATCGTCGGCGGCGAAACCTGGTGATACACGGCGAGCGCCGTGAAGACCGACTCGACGCCGCCCGCCCCGCCCAGCAGGTGCCCCGTCATCGACTTGGTCGAGTTCACGACGATGCGACGCGCAGCCTCGCCCAGCGCCAGCTTGATCGCGTTAGTCTCGTTGACATCGCCGAGCGGTGTGGACGTTCCGTGCGCGTTCAGGTAGTCGACCTGGTCGGCGTTGACCCCGGCGTTGCGCATGGCGTTGAGCATCGAGCGGCGCGGGCCGTCGACATCGGGCGCCGTCATGTGATACGCGTCGGCGCTCATGCCGTAGCCCGCCAGCTCGCAGTAGATCCGCGCGCCGCGCCGACGCGCGTGCTCGTAGTCCTCCAGCACCATCACGCCGGCGCCTTCGCCGAGCACGAAGCCGTCGCGATCCTTGTCGAACGGACGGCTCGCGGTCGCCGGATCGTCGTTGCGGACCGACAGCGCCTGCATCGAGGCGAATCCGCCGATGCCAAGCGGACAGACCGTCGCTTCCGCGCCGCCGGCGATCATCACGTCGGCATCGCCGTATTCGATCAGCCTGCCCGCCTCGCCGATCGAATGCAGCCCCGTCGTGCATGCGGTCACGATCGCCAGGTTCGGACCCTTCAGACCGTACATGATCGACAGGTTGCCCGAGATCATGTTGATGATCGAACCCGGGATCAGGAACGGCGAGATACGGCGCGCGCCGCGGTTCATCAGCTCGGAGTGGTTCTCCTCGATCATCGGCAGCCCGCCGATGCCGGAGCCGACCACGCAGCCGATACGCTCGCGGTTGCCGTCGGTGATCTCGATGCCGCTGTCCTTGATCGCCTGCACCGAAGCGGCGATGCCGTAGTGGATGAAGACATCCATCCGGCGCGCCTCCTTCGGCGGCAGGTACGCGGAGACGTCGAAGTCCTTGACTTCGCCGGCGATCTGCGTGCGGAAGCTCGACGCGTCGAAGCGCGTGATGCGGCCCACGCCCGACCGGCCGGCGGTCAGGTTGCGCCACGCGGTGGCAACGTCGTTGCCGACCGGGCTGACGATGCCCAGGCCGGTGACGACGACGCGACGACGTCCGCTCATCGATGACCGCTGCGAACGCTCAGGACTTTTTCAGGTGCGTGTTGATGTAGTCGATCGCCTGCTGCACCGTGCGGATCTTCTCGGCTTCCTCGTCCGGAATCTCGCATTCGAACTCGTCTTCCAGCGCCATCACGAGCTCGACGGTGTCCAGCGAGTCGGCACCGAGGTCCTCGACGAAGGCAGACTCGTTCTTGATGTCCGCTTCGTTGACACCCAACTGCTCGGCGACGATCTTCTTGACTCGCTGTTCGATGTTTTCCATGCACTCCTCCTGCGGGAAATACTTCTTCGTCTGGAGCAATCGGGCCCCGAAAAGCGGGCGCGATTCTAACAGAGCGACCTCTCGTTTCCGGGGCGGCCGGCGCCGTTCAGGCCATGTACATGCCGCCGTTGGCGTGCAGCGTCGCGCCCGTGATGTAAGCCGCAGCCGGCGACGCAAGAAAGACGACGCAGGCGCCGATGTCGTCCGGATTGCCGAGACGGCCGAGCGGAATTTGCGCAAGCAGCGCCTGCGTCTGCTGCTCGCTCAGCGCGCGCGTCATGTCGGTGTCGATGAACCCCGGCGCCACGCAATTGACTGTGATTCCGCGGCTGCCGACCTCGCGCGCGAGCGCGCGTGTCATGCCTTCGACGCCGGCCTTGGCCGCCGCGTAGTTCGCCTGCCCCGCGTTGCCTGCCGAAGCCACCACCGACGTCACGTTCACGATACGGCCGTGCTTCGCCTTCATCATCCCGCGCAGCACGGCGCGCGACAGCCGGAACACGGCCGACAGGTTGGTCTCGATGACCGCGCTCCAGTCCTCGTCCTTCATCCGCAGCGCGAGCGTGTCGCGGGTGATGCCGGCATTGTTGACCAGCACCGACAGCTTGCCGAACTCCTCGACGATCTGCTCAATCAGCGCCTCGCCGCGCGCCGCATCGGTCACGTCCAGCGCCGCGCCTTTGCCGCGCGCACCCAGCTCGGCGAGCCGCCGCGCGATGCCCTCCGCGCCGGTATCGCTGGTGGCCGTGCCGATCACGGTGGCGCCGGCGCGCGCGCACGCGTCGAGGATCGCGCGGCCGATTCCGCGCGAGGCGCCGGTGATCAGGACGACCTCGCCCGCCAGCGCGGTCTGGGAAAAAACGGCGTTCGTGTTCATGTCATGCCTTCAGCTGCGCCAGTGCCTCGTGCAGCGCGGCCGGATCGCCGATCGCGAGGCTCGTCAGTTGCGGCGCGATGCGCTTCGTCAGACCGGACAGCACCTTGCCCGGGCCGATCTCGACGACATGCGTGATGCCATCGGCGGCCATGCGCGAGATCGTTTCCGACCAGCGCACCGGTCCCGCGGCCTGACGGGCGAGCGCGTCGCGGATGCGCTGCGGAGCGCTTTCGCTTTCCACATCGATGTTGTTCAGCACCGGCACCTTGGGTGTGGCGAGCGCCACCTGTGCGAGTCGCTCGCGCAGCCGCTCGCTCGCCGGTCTGAGCAGCGAAGAGTGAAACGGCGCTGAAACGGGCAGCGGCAGCGCTCGCTTGGCGCCGCGCTTCCTGGCTGCCTCGCAGGCGCGCTCGACCGCGCCCTTGTGACCCGCGATCACGACCTGCGCCGGCGCGTTGAAGTTCACGGCCTCGACGACTTCGGCGCCCGCTGCCTCGGCGCACACTTGCCGGACCTGCTCGTCGGTCAAGCCGAGGATCGCCGCCATCGCACCCGTGCCCACCGGCACGGCTTCCTGCATGACCTGCGCGCGGAAACGCACCAGCGCCACCGCATCCTCGAGCCGCAACGCCTCCGCGGCCGTGAGCGCCGTGTATTCGCCCAGGCTGTGGCCCGCCATCACGTCGGGCATCCGGCCGCCGGCGGCACGCCACGCCGCAAACACGGCGTACGCGGCCGTCAGCATGCACGGTTGCGTGTTGATCGTGAGGTTCAGTTCGTCGGCCGGGCCCTCGGTGATGAGCTTGCCGAGATCCTGGCCGAGCGCGCTCGACGCGCGCCGAACGACCTCGTCGACGGCTGCGTTGCCGGCAAAAGGCGCCAGCATGCCGACCGACTGCGAGCCCTGCCCGGGAAACACGAAAGCGATTTTCATGGATCGATCAGTAACGAACGAGAACCGAGCCCCACGTGAAGCCGCCGCCGACACCCTGCAATAGCAGGTGCTGGCCGCGGCGGATGCGGCCGGCGCGCACGGCGTCGTCCAGCGCCAGCGGCACCGATGCGGCCGAGGTGTTGCCGTGGCGGTCGACGGTGACGATGACCCTGTCTTCCGGCAGACCGATCTTTTTCGCCGTCGCACTGAGGATGCGCACGTTGGCCTGGTGCGGGATCAGCCAGTCGATCTGCGACGCCTGCATATTCGCGTCCGCGAGCACTTCGCGCGCGGAGCTGTCGAGCACGCCGACCGCGAGCTTGAACACGGCCTGACCGTCCATGCGCAGGAACGGGTCGCCCTGCACGCCGCCCTGCGCGATGCGGCCGGCCGTGCACAGGATCTGTGCCTGTGAGCCGTCGGCGTGCAGACGGCTGGCGAGCACACCGGGTTCGTCGGCCGCTTCCAGCACGACCGCGCCGGCGCCGTCGCCGAACAGCACGCAGGTCGTTCGATCGTTCCAGTCGAGGATGCGCGAGAACAGCTCGGCACCGATCACCAGCGCGCGCCGATACACGCCGGTGCGGATCAATGCGTCGGCCACCGTCATGCCGTAGACGAAGCCGCTGCACACGGCCTGCACGTCGAAGGCGGCGCCGCCGGCGGCACCAAGCCGCGCCTGGATCAGGCACGCGGTGCTCGGAAAGATCTGGTCGGGTGTGGATGTCGCCACGACGATCAGGTCGACTGCCGCCGCCGGCGCACCCGCGGCCGCGAGCGCGGCCTGCGCGGCGCGGGCGCCGAGTTCGGTCGTCGTCAGGCCTTCCTCGGCCAGGTAACGCTGGCGGATGCCGGTGCGCGCGACGATCCACTCGTCCGAGGTTTCGACGCCCCGCCGGGCCAGTTCGCGCGCGAGCTCGTCGTTGCCCACGGCACGCGCCGGCAACGCCGCGCCAGTGCCGGTGATCTTCGAATAGATGCGCGCCATCCGGCCCGCTCACAGTTCGGCCGGACTCGGCTCCGCGCTCTGGCCGGCCCGGCTCAGTTGCGCGACGAATGGCTGCATCGCGGCGATCGTGCGTTCGAGCAGCCGGTGCCGCGCGGCCTCGAGCGCGCGCAAAATGGCGCGCTCGAACGCGTACGCATCGGCGGAGCCGTGGCTCTTGATCACGATCCCGCGCAGGCCGAGCAGGCTCGCGCCGTTGTAACGCCGATGATCGACGCGCCGCTTGAAGCGGTTGAGCACGGGCAGCGCGATCAGGGCCGCCAGCCTCGATGGCACGCTGCGGGTGAACTCTTCCTTGATGAACTCGCCGAGCATCTGCGCCAGGCCCTCGGACGTCTTCAGTGCGACGTTGCCGACGAAGCCGTCGCACACGACCACGTCGGTGGTTCCCTTGAAGATGTCGTTGCCTTCGACGTTGCCATAGAAGTTCAGCGGGCTCGCGCGCAACAGCTCGGCCGCCTGCTTGACGACTTCGTTGCCCTTGATCACTTCCTCGCCGATGTTCAGCAGGCCGATGCTCGGGCGTTCCTTCTCCTGGACCGCCGCCACCAGTGCGGCGCCGAGCAACGCGAACTGGAACAGGTGTTCCGGCGTGCAGTCGACGTTGGCCCCGAGGTCGAGCATGGTCGTCACGCCGCCGGTGCGGTTCGGAATCACCGTGGCGATCGCCGGCCGGTCGATCCCGTCCAGCGTCTTGAGCACGAACCGCGAGATCGCCATCAGCGCGCCCGTGTTGCCGGCGCTGACGCAAGCATCCGCCCGGCCTTCCTTGACCAGGTTAACCGCCACGCGCATCGACGAGTTGCGCTTGGCGCGCAACGCCTGCGCGGGCGGCTCGTCCATGGCGACCACTTCATCGGCGTGAACGACCTCGACGCGCGTACGCAGCGCGGGGCTGGATTCCAGGTGCGCCTCGATCTCGGCGCTGCGCCCGACCAGCAGCACAGCGGCGTCGGCTTCGGCACGCGCGAAGTTCAGCGCCGCCGGCACGGTGACGTCCGGGCCATGGTCGCCGCCCATGCAATCGATGGCGATGCGCACGGTCATCGGGTCGGAGGCTGCGAATCTCTCTGCTGCGCGGGCCGATCTCGCGTCTGCAGTGCTCGTATCGCGGCGTACAGATCGGCTCCTCGACGCAAGTTCGGTCCGCTCGCCGCGAATTCTCTACGGCCTCGCAGTGCAGCCGCGCGGGTATTGCTGGCTGTCCCGGTGCCCATGCCTACCCGGGGCCGACGCCGGGGCCGACCGCTTATTGGTCGTTCTTGGTCTGAACGACCTTCTTGCCGCGATAAAAGCCGGTGGGGCTGACGTGATGACGGCGGTGGACTTCGCCGGTGGTCGGTTCGATGGCGATCGGCGGGTTCGTCAGGAAATCGTGCGCGCGGTGCATGCCGCGCTTGGACGCCGATTTCTTGTTCTGTTGGACTGCCATGGCTTTCCCCGAAAAATTGCAAGCGGCGGATTCTACTCCAGCGCATCGCTTCGGGCCAGATTTCTCAATGCTTTCCCGACTTTAGCCGCGCCAGCGCCGCAAATGGATGCGGGCGCTCGGCGCCTTGCCGCACCTCGCGAGCGCGCGCGCCGCCGTCGGCGCAGTGCGCATGGCGCGGGGCGAGTGGAAGGCTGAGGATCGCCTCGTCCTCGACCAGCGCGTCGAGATCGAAGTGGCGGCTGCCGAGCAGCGGCTCATCGACTTCTTCGGGATCGATCGGCAGTGCGTTCAACTCTTCCTCGCTGCCGACGAAGTAGAAGCGGGCGTCGGCGCCGACGTCGACTACGAGCGGGCCGCCGCAGCGCACGCACTTCGCGGCCAGCGTCGCGGACCAGACGAACCGCGCCGCCGGGCGACCGCGGTCGTCGAGGGCAAACTCGGCGCGGTAACGCAGGACGCCGTCGGCGTGCGCCAGCATGGGCGCGAGCCGGTCGGCATCGCGAATCGGCAGCTCGCCCGTGACCGCCGCCCGCACGCGTACCAGTTCGAAAACATCGACCGTGTGTTGCAGTTTGGGATCGCTCGTCATGGCTGGAGGAGGAGTGCGACGCGCGGCTAAACTCGGGCGGCTCGCTCCGCGTAGTGCGCAACCGACATGGCCCGCATCGTACTCGCTTCGACTTCGCCCTACCGCCGTGAGTTGCTGCAACGGCTGCGACTGCCGTTCGACGTGCTCGCGCCGCGCGTCGACGAAGCCGCGTTGCCGGGTGAGACGCCGCGCACCACCGCGCTGCGCCTGGCGCGCGCGAAGGCCGAGGAAGTGGCCGCGCGGACGACCGATGCGGTCGTGATCGGGTCCGACCAGGTCGCCGATGTCGAGGGTGCGCCGCTCAGCAAACCCGGCTCGCACGCGGCCGCGCTCGAGCAACTCGCCCGCATGCAGGGCCGCACCATCGTCTTTCACACTGCGCTCGCGGTGGTCGACGCCGCGCGCGGCCGCACGCTCGTGGACTGTGTGCCGACGTCGGTGCGCTTCCGCCGGCTGCGGCACGCCGCGCTCGAGGCGTATCTGCGCGCGGAGCAGCCGTACGACTGCGCCGGCGCGGCGAAGATCGAAGGGCTCGGCATCGCGCTCGTCGAGGCGGTTGCGTCCGACGATCCGACCGCATTGATCGGCCTGCCGCTGATCCGTCTGACGGCGATGCTCGAAGCGCTCGGCATGCCGGTGCTGCCGCGATGAGCCGGCGCGGCGCGCTGTACCTGCTGCCGACGCCGATTTCCTCGGCGCCCGTCGAAGATGTGCTGCCCGCCGGCACGATTTCGGTAGCGCGCCGTGTCGAATACTTCCTTGCGGAAAACGCCAAGAGCGCGCGCGCCTTTCTGAAGGCGATCGGGCATCCGCGTCCGCTCGCGGACTTGCGCATCGTCGAGATCGGACACGCGCCCGATCCGGCTCGCTGCGACGACTGGCTGCGGCCGACGCTGCACGGCGCCGATGCGGCGATCGTGTCCGAAGCGGGCTGCCCGGGCATCGCCGACCCGGGCGCGCAACTGGTTGCACGCGCGCACGCGCTGGCCCTGCCGGTCATCCCGCTGGTCGGACCGTCCGCGCTCGTGCTGGCGCTGATGGCGAGCGGACTCAACGGCCAGTCGTTTCGCTTTGTCGGCTACTTGCCGCAGGATGCCGGCGCGCTCGCCGCGCGGCTGCGCGAACTGGAGAAAGTCGCGCGCACCGGCGAGACGCAACTGTTCATCGAGACACCCTACCGGAACGAGCGGCTTTTGGCAGCCGCAGTGGCCGCTTGTGCGCCGAGCACACGGCTGTCGGTCGCGGTCGACTTGACCGGCCCGCACGCGCGCGTTGCCACCCACATGATCGCCGAATGGCGCGCGCTGCCGGCGGCAAACCGTCCGCCGCTCGCTCGTCGTCCGGCCGTTTTCGCGCTGCTCGCAGAACCGCAGTTAGCGCCAAGCCGGCGCGTCCGTTAGGCTGGCCCTAACGGCGGCGCCGAATTCCGCGCCGACCCGGCGCGCGACGCGATCCAGGATGTTCTCGCGCCGGGTGTAGTCGACCAATTCGGGCGCCTTGACGACCTCGCGCGCAACCGATTGAACCGAACCGAAGTCGTCGGCCAGACCGAGCCTGACGCTCTGCGCACCGGTCCAGATCAACCCGGAAAACAGTTCCTTCGACTCCTTCAGGCTGTCGCCGCGCCCGGCTCTTACCGCGGCGATGAACTGCTGATGGATGTCGTCGAGCATCGCCTGGGCGTGCGCCCGCTGTGCGTCGCTCATCGGCGAAAACGGATCGAGCAACCCTTTATTGGCGCCGGCGGTCAACAGCCGGCGCTCGATGCCGAGCTTTTCCATCGCGCCAGTGAAGCCGAACCCGTCGATCAGCACGCCGATCGACCCGACCAGCGACGCGCGGTTGACGTACACCCTGTCGGCCGCGGCGGCGACGTAGTACGCGGCCGACGCACCGAGCTCCTCGATCACCGCATAAACAGCGGTGTCCTTGTGCTCGGCGCGCAGCCGCTTGATCTCGTCGTAGATCAGCCCCGCCTGCACCGGACTGCCGCCCGGACTGTTGATCCGCAGCACGATGCCGCGCGCGCCCTTGTCCTTGAAGGCCGCCCGCAGCGCCTCGATCGTGGCATCGGCACTGGCGCGCCCGCCGGGCCCGATCGCGCCTTCGATCGCGATCACCGCGGTGTGCGGGCCGCGCGCCTTTGCGTCGCCCACGCCACCCAGGTCGATCACCCACCACAGGACCACGGCGAGGTAGGCGAACCCGAGCAGCCTAAAAAAGATGCTCCAGCGCCGCCGCGCACGCTGTTCGCGCAGCGAGTCGGTCAGCAGCTTTTCGAGCGTCTGGCGCTCCCATTCGTTCGGATTCGACGCCGCACGGGCGATCCCGTCCTGCCCGGGTGTCATCGGCTCTGGCTCGTGCATCATGGCTCTCCCATCGTATCCTCGCCGGCCATCACACCGGCGTCCGGCATCCAGTAGACGTGGCCGTCGCGTTCCTCGATCCGCAATGCGCGCAGCGCACCGCGTCCGCCGCACGGTCCGCCGACGCAGCGGCCGCTCTCGGGGTCGTACAGCGCGCCATGCGTGGCGCACACCAGCAGCTCGCCGCCGGTGTCGAAGAATCGGCCTGGCAACCAATCGAGCTCCAGCGCGACATGGGCGCAGCGGTTCAGGTATGCGAACACGCGGCCGCGGTAGCGCACGACGAAGCCGGTGGCTGTGGCCCCCGCCACGCGCACCGGAAAGCGCACGCCCTCGCCGCCGTCGACCAGCGCCTCCGAGCGGCAGACGGCGATCATGCGCGAAGTAGCCACCGGCGCAGTTCTTCCACCGAGCCGACGAGCGCCAGCGGCTCGCAAGCGGCCAGCTGCTCGCGCGGATGTGCGCCGTAGGTTACGCCCGCGGCGTGCGTACGCGCGGCACGCGCCATCTGCAGATCGTGCGTCGTATCGCCGATCATCAACGTGCGGTCGGCGTCGACCGCGAGTTCTGCGGTCAGTTCGAGCAACATCGCCGGATGCGGTTTGGGGTGCGTCTGATCGGCGCAGCGCGTCGCGTCGAACGCGCCGCTGAGCCCGACCGCTTCGAGCGCACGTGCCAGCCCGGCGCGGCTCTTGCCGGTGGCGATCGCCAGCCGCGTGTCGAGGGCGCGCAACGCCTCGATCAGTTCGCGCGCGCCGTCGAACAGCGTCAGCTCGTGTTCGTGCGCCAGGTAGTGCACGCGATAGCGTGCCGAGAACTCGAGCACGCGCTCCGCACCCAGGTCGGGCACCGCGCGCGCCAGCGCGTCGTGCAGGCCGAGCCCGATCACGTGGCTCGCCTGCGCGAAGTCCGGCACGGGCAGTCCGAGGTCGGCCGCCGCGCGCTGGATACAGCGCGCGATCGTCGCGGTCGAGTCGACTAGCGTGCCGTCCCAGTCGAAAACGATCAGGTCAAAGCGCTGCAGCACCTGCCAGGCTCCGCAGGAAATCCTTGCATTCGCGCGGCAACGCGGCCTCGAGCTGGATCGGCTCGCCCGTGACCGGGTGGCGCAGGCGCATCGAAACGGCGTGCAAGAACATGCGGTCGAGCCGCGCGCCGAATTCGCCGCGCGCGACGCGCCGGTTCAGCTCGAAGTCGCCGTACTTGTCGTCGCCGACGATGGGGAAGCCGAGATGCGCGAGGTGCACGCGGATCTGATGCGTCCGGCCGGTCCGCAGTTCCGCTTCGAGCAGTGAAAAACCGCCGTAACGCGCCCGCAGGCTGAAGATCGTGTGCGAGGGCTGGCCTTCTTCGTCGACTGCGACGCGGCGCTCGCCGGCTCGGGTGACGAACTTCGTCAGCGCGAGCTTCACGTGCTGCCGGTCGTTGACCCAATCGCCCCGGACCAGCGCCAGGTAGCGCTTGTCGACCTCGCCATCGCGCAACTGCCGGTGCAATCCGAGCAGCGCCTTGCGCGACTTGGCAAGCAGCAGCACGCCCGAGGTCTCGCGATCGAGACGATGCGCCAGCGCCAGGAACGGCTGCTGCGGGCGCGCCGACCGCGCGCGTTCGATCAACCCGTGCGCCACCCCGCTGCCGCCGTGCGCTGCCAGGCCGGCGGGCTTGTCGATCGCCAATAGGTGCTCGTCCTCGTACAGGATCGGTGGCATCGTGGCCGGCGCCACTGCCGCGGGCGGGCGGGCGCCGAGCCGCAGCGGCGGAATGCGCAGTTCGTCTCCCGCCGCCAGGCGGTGATCGACAGCGGCGCGCGCCCGGTTCACGCGCACCTCGCCACTTCGCACGATGCGATAGACGTGACTCTTCGGCACACCCTTGGCCAGCCGGAGCAAGAAGTTGTCGAGGCGCTGGCCAGCGGCATCGTCACCGACGGTCAGGTACGTCACGCGGTCCGGGGCGATC
This sequence comes from Burkholderiales bacterium, assembly GCA_037442465.1. Taxonomy (GTDB): domain Bacteria; phylum Pseudomonadota; class Gammaproteobacteria; order Burkholderiales; family Burkholderiaceae_F; genus DSNY01. The sequence goes on along the minus strand of JBBIQI010000021.1, from coordinate 2,516 downwards.
GCCGCCGTTGCGGCACCATGGGCCGGCATTTCGCTCGCTCGCCCCGGGGCACGTCTTTTGCTGCCGACTTCCATCTTGCCTATACTTGCGCGCGTTGGAGTTGGGCAGCGCAGTTAAAGTGACTGCTCAGGTTTGCGGGGACGGCGGACGGACATCGTCCGACGACCGCTCGAACGAGCTCCAGCGGGCAGCGATTGTAGCGAGGCGTGCCGCGCAAGCGGCCCGGCGTGATCGCCGCCCAGGGAGCGCACCCGTTTCGACAGACGGCGAACGGATGCGCAATGAACATGAACGGTGGCCGGCCTGGCGGAGATGTCGGCGGCGCCGTTCGCAAACGAGGCGGTGGACGCCCGCTGGGGCCACCCCGGCTGAATCGAGTCGAGCAACACCGCCGTCGCGCAGACGGCGGTGCCGAACGAAAAGAACGAGATCTTTCGTGTCGATAAGCGCTGCCCTTTCCGACGAATCGCCCGCTGCCGACGGCACGCTCGGCGCACCGGTCGGCGCCGACCGCGCCGCGGCCCTTCCTGCGGAACCGCGCTCACCCGTACACGGCTGATCGGCGCCGCGGCACGGCGCCCGGTCTTTTCCATCGCCCGGTCCGATTCGGCACACACCCGCGCCTGCCGGCGCGGAAGGAGTGCTGATGAAACGCATGCTTTTCAACGCCACGCACGCCGAGGAGCTGCGCGTGGCGATCGTCGACGGCCAGAAACTCATCGACATCGACATCGAGACGGCCGGGCGCGAGCAACGCAAGTCCAACATCTACAAGGGGATCGTCACCCGGGTCGAGCCGAGTCTGGAAGCGTGCTTCGTCGACTACGGGGAGGAGCGCCACGGCTTCCTGCCGTTCAAGGAGATCTCGCGCAGCTACTTCAGGCCCGGCGTAGACGTCGGGCGGGCGAAGATCAACGAGGCGATCTCCGAGGGACAGGAGCTGATCGTCCAGGTCGAGAAGGAGGAGCGCGGCAACAAGGGGGCAGCGCTGACGACGTTCATCTCGCTCGCCGGTCGCTACCTCGTGCTGATGCCCAACAACCCGCGTGGCGGGGGCGTTTCGCGTCGCGTTGAGGGCGAAGACCGGCAGGAGCTGCGCGAGGCGATCGACCAGTTGCAGATTCCGCAGGGCATGAGCGTGATCGCGCGCACCGCCGGCATCGGCCGGGCGGTCGAGGAACTGCAGTGGGACCTGAACTATCTGTTGCAGCTTTGGCGCGCGATCGAGGACGCCGCCACGCCGCAGTACCGCGACGCTGCCGGCAACCTGACATCGTCGCCGACGACCGACGGCCAGAAGAACAAGCGGCTGAACCCGGCGCCGTTCCTGATCTTCGAGGAGTCCAGCCTCGTGATCCGCGCGATCCGCGACTACTTCCATCCGGAGATCGGCGAGATCCTGATCGATACCGACGAGGTGTACGAACAGGCGCGCCAGTTCATGAGTCACGTGATGCCGGACATGGTCGGTCGTGTGAAGCGCTACAAGGACGACATTCCGCTGTTTTCGCGTTTTCAGATCGAGCACCAGATCGAAACCGCGCATTCGCGTACGGTACCTCTGCCCTCCGGCGGCGCGATCGTCATCGACCACACCGAGGCGCTGGTATCGATCGACGTCAACTCGGCGCGCGCCACGCGCGGCGCCGACATCGAGGAAACGGCGCTGAAGACCAACCTCGAGGCGGCCGACGAGGCGGCGCGCCAGCTGCGCCTGCGCGACCTGGGCGGGCTGATCGTGATCGACTTCATCGACATGGAGGATCCGAAGAACCAGCGCGCGGTCGAGCAGCGGCTCAAGGACGCACTGCACTACGACCGCGCGCGCGTGCAGATGGGCAAGATCTCGCGCTTCGGATTGATGGAGCTGTCGCGCCAGCGGTTGCGTCCGGCGCTGTCCGAAGGCAGCCACATCACCTGCCCCCGCTGCAACGGCGTCGGCGTGATCCGCGACACCGAGAGTTCGGCGCTGCATATCCTGCGCATCCTGCAGGAAGAGGCGATGAAGGAAAACACCGCGGCGATCCACGCGCAGGTACCGGTCGATGTGGCCACGTATCTTCTCAACGAGAAGCGCACCGACATCGCCAAGCTCGAGGCACGCATGCGCGTGTCGATCGTGCTGATTCCGAACAAGTACCTGGAAACGCCGCATTACAGCATCGAGCGATTGCGGCACGACGACGAACGGCTTGACCAGGCGAAGGCCAGTTACGAACGCGCGATTTCGCCGCCGACCGAGGCGCCTTACGGGCGCGAGAAAGCCGAGGAGGAGCGCGCCAGGCCGAAGCAGGAAGCGGTCGTCCGCGGCATCGTTCCAGAAACCCCCGCACCCGTGGTCGCGCCGCCCGCACCAGCGCCGGTTGCACCGGTAGCCACGCCGGCGCCCGCGCCTTCGCTGTGGAGCCGGATCAAGAGGTTCTTCGGCGCCGAACCGGCCGCGCCGGTGCCGCAGGGCGCGGTGTTGGCCGCTGCGCCCGGGCGTGAAGAGCGCCCGCGCGGCGAACGGCCCCAAG
>JBBIQI010000020.1:21423-25648 GCA_037442465.1 Burkholderiales bacterium | reverse complement strand
GGGTGAGAGGATTCGAACCTCCGACTCCTGCGTCCCGAACGCAGTACTCTACCAGACTGAGCTACACCCCGATTTCAGTCGATGCTTGCTCGACTGCCTGCATCGCTAGCGGTCTCGCCGCATCGCGAACGCGTTCAATTCTAACAAAGAACGCTTGAATTCCGAGTCGGCCAGCGCCTCGGCCGCTTCGAGCGCGAGGATCGACTCCTGCTCCGCGCGTCGGCGCGCATACTCGAGCGAGCCGTTGTCGGCGACGATCCGCGCGATCTCGGCGAAGTCTCCGCCGCCGTCCCGGATCGCACGTTCGACGAGCGTCCGTTGCGCGGGCGTGGAACAGCGCAATGTGTGGATCAGCGGCAAGGTCGCCTTGCCTTCGCGCAGATCGTCGCCCAGCCGCTTGCCGATGTCCTCGGCATTGCCCGAGTAATCGAGCACGTCGTCGATGATCTGGAACGCGGTGCCGAGGCTCGCGCCGTAGCGGGCGCACGCGGATTCGGTCGCTGCGTCCGCGCCACCGAGCACAGCGCCGATGCGCGCGGCTGCCTCGAACAGTGTCGCCGTCTTGCGTTCGACGACCATCAGATAGCGCGTTTCGTCCACGGACGGATCGTGAACGTTCATCAGCTGCAGAACCTCCCCTTCGGCGATGCGGTTGGTCGCGTCCGCCAGGATGCGCATCACTCGCATGCTTCCGACGTCCACCATCATCTGAAAGGAGCGCGAATACAGGAAGTCCCCTACCAGCACGCTCGCCGCATTACCGAACCTCGAATTGGACGTGGGGCGACCGCGGCGCAGGTCCGATTCGTCGACCACGTCGTCGTGCAGCAGCGTTGCGGTATGGATGAACTCGATCACGGCGGCCAGCTGCGTGTGCGCGGACCCACGGTAGCCCTGAGCGCGGGCGACCAGCAGAAGAACGGCGGGCCGCAGACGCTTGCCGCCGCCGATGATGTACTCGCCGATCGTGCCGATCAGGGCGATGTCCGAGCGCAGGCGGTCGCGGATCACGGCGTCGACAGCGCGCATGTCATCGGCGACTGGTGCGAGGATCCGGGCCAGTTCGGGAGCGCCCGTTGGCGAAAGTGGCATGACAGACGCGTGCGGCAATTGCGGTGGCGGGGATCCTGCGGCGGGCGGCCGGCATTATAGGAGCCGCGTTGTCAGGAACGCCCCGGGCCGAAGGATTGCAGCGGCGGCGGCGCGCCGTTTGACTCGACCTCGCGGGCGCTGAGATAATGCAAAGCTTTCCGGTCGAGCGAGCCCGGCTGGCAGTCTGCGGCGAGGCTCAGGAGTGTGAATCCATGTTTGCGGTGATCAAGACGGGCGGCAAGCAGTATCGCGTTGCCCCGGGTGACAGGTTGAAGGTCGAGGCCCTGCCCGTGGAAGCAGGCCGGCAGGTCACGCTCGACCAGGTGCTCGCCGTGGGCGGCGCGGAAGGGCTGCGCGTCGGCACGCCGCTCGTGGCCGGGGTGGCGGTGACCGCGACGGTGGTGGCGCATGGCCGGCACCCGAAAGTGAAGATTTTCAAGTTGCGCCGGCGCAAGCACTTCCAGAAGCATGCCGGACACCGGCAGGACTTCACGGAACTGCGGATCGATTCGATCGGCGGCTGAAGCGGCTCGGTACGACAACGAAAGAGGTCAGACCATGGCACACAAGAAAGCGGGCGGATCGTCGCGCAACGGGCGCGACTCGCAGGCCAAACGGCTCGGCGTCAAGGTGTTTGGCGGAGAAACGATCTCGGCCGGCGCGATCATCGTGCGCCAGCGTGGTACCAAATTCCATCCCGGCGACAATGTCGGCGTCGGTCGCGACCACACGTTGTTCGCACTCGTCGACGGCGCCGTGAGTTTTGCGGTCCGGGGGAAAGACAACCGGCAGACCGTGAGCGTCGTGCCGCGCACCGCCTGAGATCGTCGGCAGACGCTGAGAGTTCAAGCGCGAAAGCCCTGCCGCGATCCGGCAGGGCTTTTGCATTTCATACGAATGGCAACCAAGTTTGTCGACGAAGCGCGCATCGAAGTCGTCGCCGGTCGGGGCGGCGACGGCAGTGCGTCGTTTCGTCGTGAGAAATTCATTCCCAAGGGTGGCCCCGACGGCGGCGACGGCGGCCGCGGCGGCAGCATCTGGGCCATCGCCGATCGCAACATCAACACGCTGATCGACTATCGCTACACGCGCCGGTTCGAGGCCGAAAACGGTGAACCCGGGCGCGGTTCCGACTGCTATGGCGCAGCGGGTGCGGACGTCGAACTGCGTGTGCCGGTCGGCACGCTAGTCTTCGACGATGCGACCGGCGTGCTAATCGCGGATCTGGCGTCCGATGGCCAGCGCGCACTGCTCGCCAAGGGCGGCGCGGGCGGGCTCGGCAATCTGCACTTCAAATCCAGTACGAATCGCGCGCCGCGGCAGTTCACCAAGGGCGAGCCGGGCGAGCGCCGGGTGCTGCGGCTTGAACTGCGCGTGCTTGCCGACGTGGGCTTGCTTGGCGTGCCCAACGCGGGTAAGTCGACCCTGATCGCGGCCGTGTCGAACGCGCGGCCGAAGATTGCCGACTATCCGTTCACGACGCTCAGCCCGCACTTGGGCGTGGTCCGGCTGGAAGCCGGGCAGGGTTTCGTGATCGCTGACATACCCGGACTGATCGAAGGCGCAGCGGCCGGCGCGGGCCTCGGCCATCGGTTTCTGCGACACTTAAGCCGGACGCGGTTGCTGCTGCATGTACTGGACATCGCGCCGCTCGATCCGCAGGTCGACCCGGTCGCTGAAGCGCGCGCCGTCGTCGCCGAATTGAAGAAGTTCGACGCAGCGCTGTACCGCAAGCCGCGCTGGTGGGTGCTCAACAAGATCGATCTGGTCCCCGCGGACGAACGTGCGGAGCGCATCGAGAGCATCCGCCGGCGCCTTCGCACCAGGGCACCGGTTTTCGCGGTCTCCGCGGCCACCGGCGAAGGTTGCAGCGAGCTGATGCGTGCGGTGCAGCGGTTCCTGATCGCTCCGAAGTCGAAGGCCGCCGCGGCGAGCGATCCGGGCTACGTTGCCGCAGCGAAACTGGCATGACTTCGCCTTCTGTCATCGCCGCGGCGCGGCGCGTGGTCGTCAAGGTTGGCAGCAGCCTCGTGACCAACGACGGTCGTGGACTGGACCTGGATGCCATCACGCGCTGGGCCGAGCAGATCGCGGCGATCCATGCGCTCGGCAAGCAGGCGCTGCTGGTGTCCAGCGGCGCGATCGCCGAGGGCATGCAGAGACTCGGATGGGCTCGGCGGCCGCAGCAGATTCACGAGCTGCAGGCTGCGGCCGCGGTCGGCCAGATGGGGCTGGCACAGGCCTACGAGGCGCGCTTCGGCGCGCTGGGTCTGCGCACGGCGCAGATCCTGCTGACGCACGCGGACCTTGCCGATCGTGCGCGCTATCTGAACGCGCGTTCGACGCTGTTGACGCTGCTCGAGCTCGACGTGGTTCCGGTCATCAACGAGAACGACACGGTCGTCACCGACGAGATCAAGTTCGGCGACAACGACACGCTCGGGGCGCTAGTCACCAACCTGGTCGAGGCCGATGCGCTCGTGATCCTGACCGACCAGGCCGGGCTGTTCAGCACCGACCCGAGGCGCGATCCGTCGGCGACGCTGATCGAGGAGGCCAAGGCGGGCGACCCCTATCTCGAAACGATCGCCGGCGGCGCGGGCAGCGGGATCGCGCGCGGGGGCATGATCACCAAGATCCTTGCAGCCAAACGCGCCGCGCGCAGCGGCGCGCACACGGTGATCGCGTCTGGACGCGAACCCGACGTGCTGGTACGGCTGGCGCGCGGCGAGCGCATCGGCACGCAGCTCACGGCATCGATGCCGATGCTGACCGCGCGCAAGCAGTGGCTCGCGGATCACCTGCAGCTCAAGGGCTGCGTCGTCGTCGACGACGGCGCCGTGCGCGCGCTGCGCGCCGACGGCAAGAGCCTGTTGCCGATCGGCGTGATCGAGGTGCGGGGCGAGTTCGCTCGCGGGGACGCCATCGCCTGCATCGATCGCAACGGCCACGAGATCGCGCGCGGTTTGGTGAATTACGCCAGCAGCGAAGCCCGGCTGATCGCGCGCAAGCCCACCAGCGAAATCGAATCGATCCTCGGTTTCATCGAAGAACCCGAATTGATACATAGAGACAATCTGGTGCTGAGCTGAAAGCTCGGCGCCAGATTGCGTCGGAGGCTAACCTGCCGACG
>JBBIQI010000020.1:6567-21323 GCA_037442465.1 Burkholderiales bacterium | reverse complement strand
GCAGGTTAAGGCGGCGCAGCCGCCGGCCGCAGACACAACGAAGCGCGCAGCGCGGTCAGAGGGTGCTGAGCTGAAAGCTCGGCGCCAGATTGCGTCGGAGGCTAACCTGCCGACGGCAGGTTAAGGCGGCGCAGCCGCCGGCCGCAGACACAACGAAGCGCGCAGCGCGGGCACTTCGGCCAGGCCGGGCGCGCAGCGACGGGTTGGTCGGGCGTGCCGTTCGCTTACGAGCCCGGCGGTCGTGTGGCCGGCGTCGCAGTCGGGCCCGGTTCGACGCGATCTGCCGGACTCGACAGCTGCGGCTGTCCGCGGCCGCCGCCACGGAAGACGAAGCGCGACAGTTCGGCCAGCGCCTGCTGGTACACGGCGCGCTTGAACTCGATGACCGAGTCGAGCGGCACCCAGTAGTCGTGCCAGCGCCACGCGTCGAACTCCGGCTTCTCGCTGCGACGCAGGCACACGTCGCAGTCGCGCGCTAGCAGCCGCAGCAGAAACCAGATCTGCTTCTGGCCGCGGTAGTTGCCGCGCAGATCGCGCCGGATCCACTGCTCGGGGACGTCGTAACGCAGCCATTCGCGGGTGCGGGCGATGACCTTCACGTGCTCGGGTCTGAGTCCGACCTCCTCGTACAGCTCGCGAAACATCGCTTGCTCGGGAGACTCGCCCTGCTTGATGCCGCCCTGCGGGAACTGCCACGAATGCTGCCTTACGCGCTTACCCCAGAAAACCTCATTGCGATGGTTGAGCAGGATGATGCCGACATTCGGGCGATACCCGTCCTTGTCCAGCATGCCGATACCTGAAGCTTTATCATCTGCGACCCATTATAGGTCCGCGTTCGCACGAGGCGCCGCGGCACATTCAAGCGATGCGCGCATCCGCCTTCTTCATCTCGACCCTGAAGGAAGCCCCCGCCGACGCCGAGGTCGTCAGCCACAAGCTGATGACTCGCGCCGGCATGATCCGCAAGCTCGCCGCCGGCATTTACAACTACCTGCCGATGGGACTGCGCTCGATTCGCAAGATCGAGAACATCATCCGCGAGGAGATGAACCGTGCGGGGGCGGTCGAGCTGCTGATGCCCGTCGTGCAGCCGGCCGAGCTGTGGATGGAGTCGGGTCGCTGGTACAAGATGGGCCCCGAGCTGCTGCGGCTGAAGGACCGCCACGAACGAGACTTCGTCGTCCAGCCCACCTCGGAAGAGGTGATCGCCGACATCGTGCGTGCGCTGGTGACGAGCTACAAGCAGCTACCGGTCAACTTCTACCACATCCAGACCAAGTTCCGCGATGAGCGGCGCCCGCGCTTCGGGCTGATGCGCGGCCGCGAGTTCACGATGAAGGACGCGTACTCGTTCGACCGCGACGAAGGCGGCTGCATGAAGAGCTACCAGGCCATGTTCGACGCGTACGTCCGCATCTTCAGCCGGATGGGGCTGAAGTTCCGCGCGGTTGCGGCCGACACCGGCAAGATCGGCGGCACCGCGAGCCAGGAGTTTCAGGTCATCGCCGACACTGGCGAAGACGCGATCGCGTACAGCACCGAGTCCGACTACGCGGCCAACATCGAGATGGCCGAGGCGCTGCCGGCGGTCGAAACGCGGGCGGAGCCGAAGGAAACGCTGAAGAAGACGCCGACGCCGGGCAAGGAGAAGTGCGAGGACGTCGCGGCGCTGCTCGGGCTGCCGCTGGCGCGGACCGTCAAGTCGATCGTGCTCGCGGTCGACCGCGCCGACGAGCGCGGCACGTCGACGACCGAGATCTGGCTGCTGCTCGTGCGCGGCGACCACGAACTGAACGAAGTCAAGGCAGGCAAGTTGCCGGGGTTGGCCGACGGTTTCCGCTTCGCGACCGACGCGGAGATTCGCACGCACTTCGGCTGCAAACCCGGCTACCTCGGCCCGATCGCCCCGCGCAGGCCCATCCGTATCGTCGCCGACCGCACCGTCGCGAACATGAGCGATTTCGTGTGCGGCGCGAACGAAGAGGATTTCCACTACACCGGCGTGAACTGGGGCCGCGACCTGGCCGAACCGGATCTCGTCGCCGACATCCGCAACGTGGTCGCCGGCGATCGTTCGCCCGACGGTCGCGGCGTGCTCGCGATCCAGCGCGGCATCGAGGTCGGTCACGTCTTCGCCGGCCTGCCGTACGCGCAGACGATGCGCTTGTCGTACGTGGACGAGAAGGGCCAGAGCCGGCCGATGGTGATGGGCTGTTACGGCATCGGCGTGACTCGTCTGCTCGGCGCGGCGATCGAGCAGAACCACGATGAGCGCGGAATCATCTGGCCCGACGCGATCGCACCGTTCACCGTCGTCATCTGCCCTGTCAACTACCGGCAGTCCGAGCAGGTGCGGCAGGTCGCCGACCAGGTCCATGCCGAACTGCAGGCTGCCGGCGTGGACGTGATTCTCGACGATCGCGGCGAGCGGCCGGGCGCGATGTTCGCCGACTGGGAACTGATCGGCGTGCCGCACCGGATCACCGTCGGCGAGCGCGGCTTGAAAGAAGGCCAGCTCGAATACGCTGACCGGCGCAGCCTGCAGCCGACGAAGATCGGGGTGGGCGATGCGCTTTCGTTCGTCCGCAGCCGGCTCGCCGTCTGAGCGGGGCTTCAACGCGGCGCGGCGGCGTGCGGTGCTCGCCGCGGCCGCGTTGCCGCTGCTGGCGCCGCGCCGCGCTTTCGCCGGCGCGCAGCGGTACGAACCGCTCGCCGACGCGGTACGCAGCGCACTGGCGGCGGCGATCGCCGATCCGCGTCCGCCGGTACGCAGTTTCGAGGACATCGACGAGCGTGTCGCGTTCATCGAGTGGCTCGGCGCGATGTCGGAGCGCCTGAAGCCGAAGAAGGCCGACTATCAGACCCGCATGGAGTTCCTGCGCACGCTCGACTACGAGTGCGTGCGCGCCGGGCTCGACCGGCAGATGGTGCTGGGCCTGATCCAGGTCGAGAGCAACTTCCGCAAGTACGCGATCAGCGCGGCCGGTGCGCGCGGCTACATGCAGGTGATGCCGTTCTGGACCAGGGTCATCGGCGACGGCGACGTGCGCAAGCTGTTCGACATGCGCACCAACCTGCGCTACGGCTGCGTGATCCTGCGCCACTACCTCGACCTCGAGCGGGGCGACCTGTTCCGCGCGCTCGGCCGCTACAACGGCAGCCTTGGGCGCCCCGAATATCCGAACGCGGTGCTGGCCGCCTGGAAGCGGCACTGGAACTACGTTCCGAAGACGCGGCCGCGCGCGTGAGCGAAACTCGTCGGCCGTGCGCGGCTCAGCGCTTGGGCACGCCGGGCACTCCGCCGAGGGCGCCTTTCATGCCGCCGAGTCCACGCATCATCTTCGCCAGGCCGCCCTTTTTCATCTGCTTCATCATCGCCTGCACCTGCTCGAACTGATTGAGCAGGCGGTTGACCTCCTGCACGGGTACGCCGCTGCCGGCGGCGATCCGGCGTTTGCGCGAGGCCTTGATCAGCTCGGGTCTGGCGCGTTCGGCCGGTGTCATCGAGTTGATGATCCCTTCCAGGCGGCGGATCTGCCGATCGGTATCGCGCTCGTTGACCTTGCCCGCCGCCTGCTGGAACTGCGCGGGCAGCTTGTCGAGCAGTCCGCCCAGGCCGCCCATCTTGCGCATCTGTGCGATCTGCTCCTTGAAATCGTTCAGGTCGAAGCGCTCGCCGGACTGCATGCGTTTGGCGAGCTTCTCGGCGGCCTGCACATCGATCGAGCGCTTGACGTCCTCGACCAGCGCGACGATGTCGCCCATGCCCAGCACGCGCCCGGCCATCCGTTCTGGGTCGAAGCGCTCGAGTCCGCCGATCTTCTCCGCCACACCGACGAACTTGATCGGCTTGCCGGTGACGTGCCGCACCGACAGCGCCGCGCCGCCGCGCGCATCACCGTCGAGCTTGGTCAGGATCACGCCGGTGAGCGGAAGCCGCTCGGCGAACGCCTTGGCGGTGTTGACGGCGTCCTGGCCCAGCATCGCGTCGACGACGAACAGCGTTTCGATCGGCGCCAGCGCGGCTTCCAGCGCGGCGACCTCCTGCATCATCGCCTCGTCGATCGCCAGCCGCCCCGCGGTGTCGACGATCAGCACGTCGAAGAAGTACCGCCGCGCGTGGTCGAGGGCGCGCTGCGCGATTGCAACCGGCTCGTCGCTTGCCGCACTCGGGAAGAACTCGGCGCCGGCCTGGGCGCTGACGGTTTTCAACTGCTCGATCGCGGCGGGACGGTACACGTCGGTCGAAACCGTCAGCACCTTCTTCTTGCGCTCGCCGATCAGCCACTTGGCGAGCTTGGCCGCGGTCGTCGTCTTGCCGGCGCCCTGCAGGCCGGCCAGCAGGATCACCGCCGGCGGCTGCGTGGCGAGGTTCAGCTCGCGCGCACGCGCGTCGAGGTCGCCGCCCATCAACCGTGTGAGCTCCCGGTGCACGACGCCGACCAGTGCCTGGCCCGGGGTGAGGCTGCCGACGACCTCTTCGCCGAGCGCCTTGTCCTTGACGCGTGCGATGAACTCGCGCACGACCGGCAGTGCCACGTCCGCTTCGAGCAGCGCAACGCGAATCTCGCGCAGCATGTCCTGCGTGTTCGCTTCGGTCAGGCGCGCCTGACCGCGCATCGTCTTGGCGATGCGGGCGAGTTTGTCAGTCAGTTGGTCCAGCATCAGGGGCGGCGCGAGAGCGAGGGCCTTGTGCGTGGTATATAGGAACGCTATGTCTGCCGGCGCATTCTACGTCGTCGCTCATCTGGTCGTTGCGGCGCTGTATCTGCTGCTGGCGCTGCGTGCGTGGCGCTCGTTGCAGGGCGACGTCACCGCACCGGCGCCGACCGACTGGTCGGCGTTCGCGCTGCCCGCGATCGCGCTACTGCATGGTGCGCTGTTGGCGGCCGCGATTTTCGGCGATGGGGGGTTCCGCTTCGGCTTCGCGCAGGCGCTGTCGGCGACGTTGCTGCTGGCAGTGCTGATCGTGTGGGGAGAGGGCTTCTTCGTGCCGATGCGCGGGCTGCAGCTTTTCGTGCTGCCGCTGGCGGCGTTTTCGGCGGTGCTGCCCGCGCTGTTTCACGGGGCGCCGGTTGCCGCGGCGAGCGACACGCTGGCGCTGCGCCTGCACCTGCTGGTCGCGATTTCCTCCTACAGCCTGCTGACGATCGCCGCGATGCACGGGCTGCTGATGGCGTCGGTGGACCGTCACCTGCACGGCAGCGTGCGCGAAAACGGCGGAACGATCGGCCGCATCCTGCGCGAGGTGCCGCCGTTGCTGGCGATGGAGCGGCTGCTGTTTCGGCTGATCGGCGCCGGCTTCGTGCTGCTGACCGCAACGGTCGTCTCGGGCGTTTTCTTCACCGAGGCACTGTTCGGTCGGCCGCTGCGATTCGACCACAAGACCGTCTTCACGATTGCATCATGGCTCGTGTTCGCCGGGCTGCTGGCCGGCCGTTTCGTGTTCGGCTGGCGCGGACGCACGGCCTTGCGCTGGACACTGGCCGGCTTCCTGATGCTGCTGCTTGCCTACGTCGGCAGCCGCTTCGTGCTCGAAGTGATCCTGCAGAGGGTCTGATGGGGCGGATTCTGTTTTTCGTTCTCCTCGGCATCGTCGCCTACGTCGCCTATCGCTGGTGGCGCGTTGCGCAGCGGATCGAACAGCGGCGAACCGCGGAGGCGGCAAAGGGGCGCAGCGAAGCGATGGTCCGCTGCGACGTGTGCGGCCTGAATCTGCCGCAGTCGGATGCACTCGCCGCCGGTGAGCGCTGGTACTGCAGCGAAGAGCATCGCCGCCGCGCCAGCGGCGGTTGAACGCCGGCGCGGCGGCGATGGGCGTGCGTCTGTTGAGTTCAGAGCCGGCGGTCGAGCCGGCTTGGCGCACGCTCGAGTACTTCGCGCTCGCGCGCGTACTGGTTGCCAGCGCGCTCGTGCTGTCGGTGGCGGCGTTCGGCGCGCCGCTGGTCGCGCGCGGGGCGGTGGAAATCGACGGCTCGAAAGTCCTTGCCGGCAGCCTCGTGTACTTCGCGCTCGCCGCTGGCCTGGCGATGGCCGCGTTCTTCGTGCGCCGCCGCTTCATGCTGCAGGTCGCCGGTCAACTGGCGGTCGATCTGGTCGTGATCTCGTCGATGTTGGTGCTCGGTGGCGGCCTGCGCAGCGGCGTGATGATCCTGTATCTGCTGCCGCTGGCCGGGGCATCGTTGCTGCTGCCGACGGTCGCCGCCTTCTTCGTCTGTTCGATCGCGGTGATCGTGCTGCTCGCGGACACTTTCCTGCGGCAGTTGCAGGGCGCGGGCGCCGATGCGCCCGTGTTCCAGGCCGGCCTGTACGGCGCGGCGCTGTTCGCCATCACCGGGCTGCTGCGTCTGCTGTCGGCGCGGTTGGCGGCGCAGGAGCGGCTCGCGCAGTTGCGCGGCCGCGATCTCGAAAGCCAGCTCGAGATCAACCGGCTGGTGATCGCACAGATGGAACAGGGCGTGATCGTCGTCGATGCAGACACCCGCGTGCGCGCTAACAACCGGGCGGCGCGCGCGCTGCTGGGCATGAATCCGAACGTGCAGTTGACGGGGCAGCGCCTGCGCGACTTCCCGTCGCTGCGGCCGCTGAGCGAGGCGTTCGAGCGCTGGCTTGATGCAGAACGCGCAGTGGGCGTGTGGTCCAACAGCGTGATGCAGCCAGTCGCGCGCGCCGACGGCGCCCAGCCGGTCGGTGACCTGCGATTGCGCGCGCGCTTCGCTCGACCGCCGTCGGACGGCAGCGGCGAGTTCGTAATTTTTCTGGAGGACGTGCGGGCGGTCGAGGAGCGCGCCCAGCAGCTCAAGCTCGCCGCGATGGGGCGGCTGACGGCGTCGATCGCGCACGAGATCCGCAACCCGCTGGCTGCGATCAGCCATGCCGGACAGCTTCTCGCCGAGGAGGCGCAGGCCCCGCTGCAGCAACGGCTGACCAGCATCGTGCGCGAGAACACGCAGCGGCTGAGCCGACTGGTGGACGATGTGCTGCGCGTTGCGCGGCGCGAGCCGCCGCTGGGCGACGACATCGAGCTGGGGCCGTTCACCGAGCAGTGGCTCGCCGAGTTCGTGCGGGATCGCGCGGTCGCACCCGGCACGATCGCGCTGCAGATGCAGACCGGGCTCGAAGTGAAGTTCGAACAGTCGCATCTGCGGCAGATCCTGTACAACCTGGTCGACAACGCGCTGCGTTACGCGTCGGGGCGGCCGCGCAGCGTCGAACTGGTCGCCGAGCGCGCGCCCGATGACGGCGGCCGCGTCAGGTTGTGGGTGTTCGACGACGGCCCCGGCATCGCCGCCGAAGCGCGCAACGCGCTGTTCGAGCCCTTCTATACGACGCACGCGCGCGGCACCGGCCTGGGGCTGTACATCGCGCGCGAGTTCTGCCTCGCCAACCGTTCCGATCTCGTCTACAGCGCGCGCCGCGAGCTGGATGGCAGTTCGCGCGAAGGTTTTCTCGTTCGCTTTGCGCGGACCGGCATGGTCGGCGCCGACGAGCACGGGTTCTTGGATACGATGCCGGTGCGATGAACGAGAAGACCCATGCGCGCGGGCATGAGCGGGCAGCCGGCGAGGCGCGCCGGCTGCCGGCCGTGCTGGTGGTCGACGACGAGGCCGATTTGCGTGAGCTGGTCGCGCTGACGCTGGTCCGTCTCGGGCTGGATGTCGATACGGCCGATTCGCTGGCGCAGGCGCGCGAACGGCTCGCGCGCGGCCGCTATGCGCTGTGCCTGACCGACATGCGGCTGCCCGACGGCACCGGGCTCGACCTGGTGCGCGAGACCGCGCAACGCAACGGGCCGCCGATCGCGGTGATCACAGCCTTTGGCAGCGCGGAGAACGCGGTCGCCGCACTGAAGGCCGGCGCGTTCGACTATCTGACCAAACCCGTCGATCTGGAGCAGCTTCGCCTGCTGGTGCGCTCGGCACTGCGCGAGGAGCCGCAGATGGCGACGCCGCGTCCGGCGGCGGCCGGCACCGAGGGCGCCGCGGCGCGCCTGCTGGGCGAGACGCCGGCGATGCGGCAGTTGCGCGCGATGATCGAGCGCGTGGCGCGCAGCATGGCGCCGGTGGCGATCCTTGGCGAATCCGGCAGCGGCAAGGAGCTGGTCGCGCGCGCGATTCACGACGCCTCCGCGCGCCGCGCGCTGCCCTTCGTCGCCGTCAACTGCGGCGCGATCCCGGAGACGCTGATGGAGGCCGAGTTCTTCGGCTATCGCAAGGGCGCGTTCACCGGTGCGGATCGCGATCGCGACGGCTTCTTCCATGCCGCCGCCGGGGGCACGCTGTTTCTCGACGAGGTGGCCGAGTTGCCGCTCGCGATGCAGGTCAAGCTGTTGCGCGCGATCCAGGAGCGGCGCGTGCGCAAGGTGGGCGCGACGTCCGAAGAGCCGGTCGACGTGCGCATCCTGAGCGCCACGCATCAAGACCTGCCGAAGCTGGTGGCGGCCGGCCGCTTCCGCCAGGACCTGTACTACCGGCTCAACGTCATCGAGCTGCACGTGCCCAGCCTGCGCGAGCGCACCGACGACATTCCGTTACTGGCCGAGGCGATCCTCGCGCGGCTGGCGGCGCGCGGCGCGGAGGCGCGCGCCACGCTGTCGCCGGCGGCGATGCAGGCGCTCAAGCGGCATCCGTTCCCGGGCAACGTGCGCGAACTGGAGAACGTGCTCGAGCGGGCAGTGGCGCTCGCCGGCGGCGGCGAACTGCAGCCGCTCGATCTGATGTTGCCGCAGGGCGAAGTCGACTTGCTGCTCGAACCGGAGGTCGATGCGCCGGTCGACGATCCTGCCGCCACGCCCGCGAGCGCGGATGAGGAGCCGGGCTACGAGGTCTGCGACGGTGTGCCAAACCACCTGCCCGCCTACCTCGATGCGCTCGAGCGGCAGGCGATCCGTGCCGCGCTGCTGAAGACACGCCACAATCGCACGGCGGCGGCGCAGTTGCTCGGCATCACGTTCCGGCAGCTGCGTTACCGGATGCAAAGGCTGGGGCTGAAGTGATGAGCGGGCAGCCGGACGCCGCGGTGCTGCTGGCGGTCGCGGCCGACGGCTGGATCGGCGGCGTGCGGCGGGAGCCGTCCCCGCATTGCGATGCACGGCCGCCCGGCAGCGCGGTCGAGCTGCTCGTGCTGCACAACATCAGCCTGCCGCCCGGCGTGTTCGGAACGGGCGACATCGCGCGGCTGTTCACCGGTCGGCTCGATGCTTCCGCGCATCCGTTCTTCGCGACGCTGACGGGCGCACGCGTGTCGGCGCACTTCCTGATCGAGCGCGACGGCGCGTTGACGCAGTTCGTCTCCTGTCTGGACCGCGCCTGGCACGCGGGCGCGTCCGCTTTCGAAGGCCGTGCGCGCTGCAACGACTTCTCGATCGGCATCGAACTCGAGGGCACCGACTTCGCCCCGTTCGAACCCGCGCAGTACGCGACGCTGGCCGCGCTCACACGGGCGCTGCGCGCCGCCTACCCGCTGCGGGCGGTGCGCGGACACGCGGACATCGCACGCGATCGGAAGACCGATCCCGGTCCCTTCTTCGACTGGCCGCGCTACGCGCGGCTCGCCGCCCTCGACGTCTCGCTGCTGGCGCCCGCCGTGCGCGTCTGAAGCGCTCGGCTGCGCGCGTCGATCGCGCCGCGTCCCGGCGCGCGGCTGCTGCAACGCGTTGCGACATTTCTGTTGAAGTCGCACAAAACATTGCCTATGATCCGCTCGCACTATTTGTTGGGCCTCAGGCGGCATCGGGCCCAATATCTTGTAGTCAGGGTTCGGTCGGTGCGACCACGGCAAGCGCGCCGCAACGCCGGGAGGACGTACTCCGCCGCGCGCTGCGTCGCGCGGCGGCGACGAAGACGGATATCAACAACTTGTGGCGCGTGGCGGTTCGGCGGCGCCACACGCGGCAACGAACAACGGCAACGATCCGCGGCAAGACGGAGGTCGAATGCAGTATCAGGAGGTGGGCGCGGTCACGCAGTCGGTAGTGGGCGGTTTTCCGTCCGCAGCGCGCGAGGCGAAAGCGGCGGGGGGCGGAGTCGGCGGGGTAATGGCGACCTCTTACGCCGACTACAAGGTGATCCGCCGCAACGGCGCAGTGGTCGGTTTCGAGCCTGCCAAGATCGCGCTGGCGATGACCAAGGCCTTCATCGCGGTGCGCGGTGGCCAGGGCGCGGCGTCGGCGGCGATCCGCGAGCAGGTCGAGAAGCTCACCGCCAGCGTCGTCGCAGCCCTGCTGCGGCGGCAGCCCGCCGGCGGCACCTTCCATATAGAGGACATCCAGGATCAGGTCGAGCTTTCGCTGATGCGCGACGGCGCGCACGAAGTGGCGCGTGCCTACGTGCTGTACCGCGAAAAGCGGGCGCAGGAGCGTGCGCGGCAGAAGGCCGAACAGCGGTCGGCCGTGCCCGCGCTGACGATGCTCGAAGGCGGCCGACGCGTGCCGTTCGACCTCGCACGCGTACGCGCGCTAATCGAGTCCGCGTGCGAGGGTCTGGCCGAGTTTGTCTCGGCAGAGGCGATCGTCGCCGAAACGGTGAAGAACCTGTACGACGGCGTTCCGCTCGACGAGGTGTACAAGTCGGCGATCCTGGCCGCGCGGGCCCTGATCGAAACCGACCCGGCCTACACCTACGTCACCGCGCGCCTGCTGCTGCATACGGTACGGCGCGAGGTGCTCGGCGAGGAGGTCACGCAGGCAGCGATGCACGAGCGCTACGCCGAGTACTTCCCGCGCTTCATCAAGTACGGCATCGAGGCCGAACTGCTGGACGAGCGGCTCGCGCAATTCGATCTGAAGCGGCTCGGCGCGGCGCTGGCCGCCGAGCGTGACCTGCAGTTCGGCTACCTCGGCTTGCAGACCCTGTACGACCGCTACTTCCTGCATCACGACGGCCGGCGCTTCGAGCTGCCGCAGGCGTTCTTCATGCGGGTGGCGATGGGGCTGGCGCTGAACGAGATCGACCGCGAGGCGCGCGCGATCGAGTTCTACGAGGTCTTGTCGCGCTTCGACTTCATGAGCTCGACGCCCACGCTGTTCAATAGCGGGACCCGGCACGCTCAGTTGTCTTCCTGCTATCTGTCGACCGTCACGGACGATCTGGAAGGCATCTACGAGGCGATCAAGGAAAACGCGCTGCTCGCCAAGTACGCCGGCGGCCTCGGCAACGACTGGACACCGGTGCGCGCTCTCGGCTCGCACATCAAGGGAACCAACGGCAAGAGCCAGGGCGTGGTGCCGTTCCTGAAAGTGGTCAACGACACGGCGGTGGCGGTCAACCAGGGCGGCAAGCGCAAGGGCGCGGTCTGTTGCTACCTGGAAACCTGGCATCTGGACATCGAGGAGTTCCTGGAGCTGCGCAAGAACACCGGCGACGACCGCCGCCGCACCCACGACATGAACACCGCCAACTGGATACCGGACCTGTTCATGAAGCGGGTGATCGAAAACGGCGAGTGGACCCTGTTTTCGCCCAGCGATGTGCCGGACCTGCACGAGAAGTTCGGGCGTGCCTTCGAGGAGGCCTATCTCCGCTACGAGGACAGGGCTGCGCGCGGCGAGATCAGGCTATTCAAGAAGATTCCGGCCGTCCAGCTCTGGCGCAAGATGCTGACGATGCTGTTCGAGACAGGGCATCCATGGATCACCTTCAAGGATGCCTGCAACGTCCGCTCGCCGCAGCAGCACGTCGGAGTGATCCACAGCTCGAACCTGTGCACCGAGATCACGCTGAACACCTCGGCGACCGAAATTGCGGTGTGCAACCTGGGATCGGTCAACCTGCCCGCGCACATGCGGCCGGACGGGCAGGGCGGTTTCGAACTGGACCACGCCAAGCTGAAACGGACGATCCGCACGGCGATGCGGATGCTCGACAACGTCATCGATATCAACTACTACGCGGTGCCGAAGGCGCGCAACTCGAACCTGCGGCATCGGCCGGTCGGACTCGGCATCATGGGTTTCCAGGACTGCCTGCACCTGATGCGCACGCCGTACGCATCGGACGCTGCGGTCGAGTTCGCCGACCGCAGCATGGAGGCGGTCTGCTACTACGCCTACTGGGCGTCGACCGAGCTGGCCGAAGAGCGCGGACGTTATTCGTCGTTCGCAGGGTCGCTGTGGGACCGCGGCATCCTTCCGCAGGACACGCTCAGCCTGCTGGCCGACAGCCGCGGCGGTCACGTCGAAGTCGACCTGTCGTCGACGATGGACTGGGATGCGCTGCGCGCCCGCGTTCGGCAGCACGGCATGCGCAACTCCAACTGCGTTGCGATCGCGCCGACCGCCACCATTTCCAACATCGTCGGCGTCGACGCCTGCATCGAGCCGACGTTCCAGAACCTGTTCGTCAAGTCGAACCTGTCAGGCGAGTTCACGGTCGTCAACGAGCACCTGGTGCGCGACCTGAAGAAGCTCGGCCTGTGGGACGAACTGATGGTGTCCGACCTCAAGTACTTCGACGGCTCGCTGGCGCGGATCGACCGCGTCCCGGCCGAGCTGCGCCGACTGTACGCGACCGCGTTCGAGATCGACCCGAAGTGGCTGATCGAGTGCGCCGCCCGCCGGCAGAAGTGGATCGACCAGGCGCAATCGCTGAACATCTACATGGCGGGGGCGTCGGGCAGGACGCTCGACGAAACCTACAGACTCGCGTGGCGGCGCGGCCTGAAGACGACCTATTACCTGCGCACGATCGGCGCCACCCACGCCGAGAAGTCGACTACCCGCGCCGGCCAGCTCAACGCCGTGCCGACCGGGGGCGCTGCCGGCGCTTCGATGCCGGCGGCGGAAGGCTCGGTGTGCATGCTCAAACCGGGTGACGCGGGTTACGCCGAGTGCGAAGCCTGCCAGTGACGAGCCTGGGCCGATCGAACTGAAGGGAGAACGAAGCATGCTGGCATGGGACGAGCAGATCACGACGCGCAGCGCGGTCAGGCCGCCCGTCGCGCCTGCGGCCGACGTTGCGCCGACCGGCCCTGCGCCCGAACTGCGGCGGGTGAACGTCGCCGACAAGCGCATCATCAACGGCAAGACAGACGTCAACCAGCTGGTCCCCTTCAAGTACAAGTGGGCCTGGGACAAGTACCTGGCGGCCTGCGCCAACCACTGGATGCCGCAGGAAGTCAACATGTCGCGCGACATCGCGCTGTGGAAGGATCCCAACGGCCTGACCGAGGACGAGCGCCGCATCGTCAAGCGCAACCTCGGCTTCTTCGTGACAGCCGACTCGCTGGCGGCAAACAACATCGTGTTGGGCACCTATCGGCACATCACGGCGCCGGAGTGCCGCCAGTTCCTGCTGCGACAGGCGTTCGAAGAGGCGATCCACACGCACGCCTATCAGTACATCGTCGAATCGCTCGGGCTCGACGAAGGCGAGATCTTCAACGCATACCACGAGATCCCTTCGATCCGGGCCAAGGACGAGTTCCTGATCCCCTTCATCGACACGCTGACCGACCCGGACTTCCGGACCGGCACGGTGGAGGCCGACCAGAACCTGCTGAAGTCGCTGATCGTGTTCGCCTGCCTGATGGAGGGCCTGTTCTTCTATGTCGGCTTCACCCAGATCCTGGCCCTGGGCCGGCAGAACAAGATGACCGGCGCCGCCGAGCAGTATCAGTACATCCTTCGCGACGAGTCGATGCACTGCAACTTCGGCATCGACCTGATCAACCAGATCAAGCTCGAGGAGCCGCAACTCTGGACGCCGGCGTTCCGCGAGGAGATCCGCGGACTGTTCCGCAGCGCCGTCGACCTCGAGTACGCCTACGCCGAAGACACGATGCCGCGCGGCGTGCTCGGCCTGAACGCGCCGATGTTCAAGGGCTACCTGCGCTACATCGCCAACCGCCGCTGCCAGCAGATCGGCGTCGAGCCGCTGTTCGGCGCCGAGGAAAACCCGTTCCCCTGGATGAGCGAGATGATCGACCTGAAAAAGGAGCGCAACTTTTTCGAGACGCGCGTCATCGAATACCAGAGCGGCGGCGCGCTGAGCTGGGAATGAGGGCGCGCGTGAAGCGTCGGTTGAACGGTCGAAGCGTGGAAGAAATCGAACACTCATCGAGCGATCGCGAAAAAAATTCTTGCGATCCAATTCGATTGCGAGTACAAAGCGACCTGACGTTGGGTTGCTCGATTCGTTGGTCTAACAAGCGACGATCGATCACTGAGTTGAATACAGACAGTCACAGTCAACGGTTCATCGTCACAGTACAAAGACGACAGACGGACGGGACGCTCGGGTTCGGCGGTGTCCTTCCCCCTTCCGAAACAGCGTCGTCCGCCACGCTCCGCAAGCCGCACCACCCAGATCCATCCGACGCCGGCTCCGTGCCGGCGTTTTCTTTGCGCGCAGCCTTCGCAGCTTGCTTCGCTGCGCGCCGTGCCGAATTCATCAGCGTCAGCGGTCCGTGCCCTGACCGTTCCGCGCACAACTCGGATATGCGCCACTCAAAACGCATTTCTGGGGGTGTCGCGGCGACAGTGCCACCGCATGCGCCGATGAATAGCTCGAACGGACGGGTTGCGCCGTCCGCGCGGGTTGCAACTTCAACCACTATGTATTGACCTTTTGAAGGAGATACGCATGGCTACGAAGAAAGCTGCGAAGAAATCCGCCAAGAAGCCGGCCAAGAAAGCGGCGAAGAAGTCCGCCAAGAAGGCTGCCAAGAAGACAGCCAAGAAGGCGAAAAAAACCGCTAAAAAAAAAGTAGCTAAAAAAAAAGTAGCTAAGAAATCGGCCAAGAAAGCTGCCAAGAAG
>JBBIQI010000020.1:0-6467 GCA_037442465.1 Burkholderiales bacterium | reverse complement strand
GCCAAGAAGGCAGCGAAGAAACCGGCCAAGAAGGCTGCGAAGCCGAAGCCGACGGCAGCCGCCGCCCCCGCTCCAGCGGCCGCGGTGGCACCCTCGACGGCCGCGGCGCCGGGCGCGAAGACCGCGTTGAACCCGGCCGCCGCTTGGCCGTTCCCGACGGGCAGCCGTCCGTAACTCGTCGCGAGTTGCGATCCTTGCACGGGGCGCTGTGACCAGCGCCCCGTTTTCTTTGGTCCGGCGGCGCGGCGCGCGCCGGCCCCGTCGCTAAAATGCCCGACACCTTTCGCGGAGCCTGCCGCTCATGCTGCTCGTCGACATCGCCCGCCTGCTGATTGAAACGGTCGCGGCGCTGCTTGGCGTGACGCTGCTGCTGCGCGCCTACATGAACTGGATCGGCATGCCCGGCCGCAATCCCCTCGCGCAGTTCGTCTTTGCTCTGACGGATT
Organism: Burkholderiales bacterium; assembly: GCA_037442465.1. Classification (GTDB taxonomy): domain Bacteria; phylum Pseudomonadota; class Gammaproteobacteria; order Burkholderiales; family Burkholderiaceae_F; genus DSNY01. The sequence goes on along the minus strand of JBBIQI010000020.1, from coordinate 6,021 downwards.
GGGCGGTCCGACCGCTGCGGCGCCTGCTTCCCCCTGCCGGGCGCCTGGACAGCGCCTCGCTCGTCGCGGCTTATCTGGTCGCGGTCGTGCTGTTGGTTCTGACGTTCCTGCTTATCGGGGCCGGCAGCGGCGCTTGGCCGTGGGGGACGGTATTCCTCGCTGCGTTGATCTATCTCGTGCGCTGGATGCTGTACCTGGTGATGTGGCTCACGATCATTCACGTGATCCTGAGCTGGGTAAATCCGTATGCACCGGTCGCGCCCGCGATGGCGATCCTGGTCAGGCCATTCCTGGCCCCGTTCCAGCGCATCGTTCCACTGATCGGCGGAATCGATCTGTCGCCGGTCGCGCTGCTGATCGTCGTCAACGTCCTGTTGCTGGTGGTCAACCGCAGCGGTTTCTGAGTTACAAAGAAAACGCGCGGCCGTGGCCGCGCGTTCTTGTCGATGTCGGCTTTCGAGCTAACGCGTGACGCGCGTTACGCCACCTTGCGTCAGAAGGCGCACTCGGTCACCCGGCCGGAACTGCTGGCCGTCGACTTCCTGCACGATCGCGCGCAGTTCGCCGTTGTCCAGCTTCACCGTGATTTCCAAGCCGGGCACTTTGCCGGCCTGGTTCTCGATCGCCTGCCCGATCACGCCGCCAGCGACCGCACCCGCGACGGCGCCGACGACGGACCCGCGCCCCTGGCCGATTCCACTGCCTGCGACCCCGCCGATGACCGCGCCGGCGCCGGTGCCGACGCCCGTCTGCCCACGATCGATGGTGACTTCGCGCACGCTCTCGACCGTGCCCATACGCACGATCTGCTCGCGCTGCGCCTCGCCCGCCCGATAGACGCTGGCCGAGCGCTGCTGAGTCGCACAGCCGGCCAAGGTTGCCAGCGCCAGAGCGCCGGCGCCCAGGATCATCCAAGTTCTCGCCATCACTACCTCCAGATTCTTGCGCCCCGACCGACCCGCCGCTGGGCGGAGGCCATTGCGTCCGAGTACCGATTGCAGTCTAGCCGCGACACGCGGCCGCAAGGTATCAGATTGTTACCCTTGCGTCCGCGACGCACGGACTACCAAGGCCGGTAGCCAAAGGCCTCGAAGAAACGCTGCGCTACCGCCGAACGATCGCCTGTGTGATTCTGCGCACCGCCGCGTTCGATCTTCAGCGCTCCCATCACCGCGGCGAGCCGGCCGGTGGTTCCCCAGTCCAGGCCGTGCTCGATGCCGTACAGCAGACCGGCGCGATACGCGTCGCCGCAACCGGTCGGGTCGACCACTTCGCGCGCCGGCGCGATCGGAATGTCCAGCACGTCGCCGCCGGTGTAGATCCGCGACCCGCGGCCGCCGTGGGTGACGACGAGCGCCTCGACCTTGCGCGCGATCGTTGCCAGACTGCGGCCCGTCTTCTCCACCAGCATCTTCGCCTCGTAGTCGTTCAGCGCAACGTAGTGCGCGCGTTCGATGAACCACGCAAGGTCGTCGGCGCCGAACATCGGCAGCCCTTGCCCTGGATCGAAGACGAAAGGGATGCCGTGGTCAGCGAACTGCTGCGCGTGCTGCAGCATGCCGTCGCGGCCGTCGGGCGCGACGATGCCAAGCCGGATCGAGCCGTCGCCCGGCACCGCGTTCAGATGCGAGTGCGACATCGCGCCCGGATGGAAAGCGGTGATCTGGTTGTCGTCGATGTCGGTGGTGATGAACGCCTGTGCTGTGAACGTGCCCGGCACATGGCGGACGTGGCGGCGATCGATGCCGAGCGCATCGAGCCGCTCCAGATACGGCTGCGCGTCGTCGCCGACCGTCGCCATCGGCAAGACCGAGGCGCCGAGCAGCTTCAGGTTGTAGGCGATATTGCCGGCGCAGCCGCCGAATTCGCGGCGCATTTCCGGCACCAGGAAGGACACGTTCAGGATGTGGACCTGCTCGGGCAGGATGTGGTCCTTGAAGCGGCCGTGGAAGACCATGATCGAGTCGTAAGCGATCGACCCGCACACGAGGATGCTCATATCGGCAACGAAGCGGCCGGAGCGGGCCGCGACTCCTATAAATAGAAGGGGTAAACGACGAAGCCGACCGCGGCGAGTCCGCGCGCTTCGAACGCGATGCGAATGGTGTAGTCGCTGCCGGCAGCCAGCCCTTCGTCGATGCGCGACGAGGGCTCGCCGGCGGACGCAAGATAGTCGACCGGTGCGAAAACCTTGCGGGCGAGTGCGCGGTTGCCCGTGTCGGTGAGTGTGACTTCGATGGCTGGCAGCGCCACCTTGAAGTTCGCGCGATTGCGCACGACGGCGGTCAGCTCGAGCACGTCGGTGCCGGGAATCGCCTGCAGTTCGGTGCCGACCACCGCCAGCAGTTCGGCACGTGCCGGCCAGCCGACCACGCAGTCGAAGACCTCGCATAGCCGCACGAGGCTCGGCCGCAGTGGCGGCCAGCGCGTCGCGAGGTCGACGCGGAAGGCCACGGCGAGCTGAGCGAGCAGCAGCACCGCCAGCAGCAGCGACCCGCCGCCGAAGACGACCGAGAATCCGCTGCCCGGGCGCCGCTGACCCGCACGCAGAAAGTCCGGCGCTTCATCCGCGCCGCCCGTCGCTGCGCCGACGTCGGTGTCGGCGCCGTCTTCGGCGCGCGCTTGGTTCGTCGGCGGTTCGATGCGCCGATGCGGCTTTTCCGCGCGCGTGCGACGGCGCGACTCGTCCGTGCCACTCGTATCCGCTTGCCCGGCGTGGCCCGTTTCCTGTCCGCTTGCGCTGCGGCTTGGCGCGTCGGCCCCCGGCGCAAGCAAGGTGGGCACGGAGGACTCGGCGACTTCCTCTTCGATGGACGGGCGCGCCTGGTCGGCGCGCTCGGTCTTCTTGGGCGGGGTGCCACCCGCAGACGAGTCCCGGCTCGGCGCGCGCTGCGTGTCGGCGGCAGGCGCGCGCTCGTCGTGGCCCGCCGCCGGCTTAGGCCGCGCGAGCCGTTCAGGCGAGATCCGCAGCGTCAGCGGTGCCGATGCCCGGGCGGTCGCTGGCGCGGATGTCGCCCCGCTGGCCGGCGCCGCGTCGTCGACGTAGGTCAGGCTGCCGATCGCGTCGAACACATGACGGCACGCGCCGCAGCGGACCAGTCCGCCGCGCAGCTTGAGCTGGTCCGCGACGACGCGAAACAGCGCCTGGCAGTTGGGACAGCGGGTCGCGAGCGCCATCCGCCGCCTAGGCCCCCCGCGTTCCGGCGAGGCAGACCCAGCCTTCGTCGATGCCCCACACCCGCAGCGGCACGCGTGCGTCGGCGGCCGCGTATGTGTCGATCAGTTCTTGCGCCTGGCGTTCGAGGATGCCCGACAGCACCAGCGAGCCGCCGACAGCGACACGCGCGAGCAGTGCGGGCGCGAGGATCCTCAAAGGGTTCGAAAGGATGTTGGCGAGCACGACATCGAAGCGGCCCGCGGGCAGCCGGTCGGGTGCAGTGTAATCGGCGCGCACCGCGTTGCTCGCCGAGTTTGCGCGCGCGATCGCCAGCGCGTCGGCGTCGAGGTCCGTGCCCACGACCGGGCCCGCGCCCAGTCTGGCGGCGGCGATCGACAAGATGCCCGAACCGCAACCGTAGTCGAGCACGCGCGCGCCGGGGCGCAACTGCGCATCGAGCCAACGCAGGCACAGCCGCGTGGTGGGGTGCGTGCCGGTCCCGAACGCGGCGCCCGGGTCGAGCCGGATCACGATGGCGTGCGCATCGGGTGGCTCGTGCCAGCTCGGCACGATCCACAACCGCTCGCTGATGCGTGTCGGTGGAAACTGCTCCTGCGTCAAACGCACCCAATCGGCATCCTCGACGGCACGGACGGACTCGACTGCCAACGTCGACAGCGCGCACGCCGCGGCGGCGGTGCGCAGCAGCGCCTCGGGGTCGCACGCTGCATCGAGCAGCACCTTCACGCGGTTGTTCTGCCAGGCGTGCCGCTCGATCGCGACCCCGGGTTCCCCGTACAGCGGCGACTCGTGCGACGTATCGGCAGCGGCATCCTCGACCGCGACCGATAGCGCGCCGGCATCGAGCAACGCGTCGGCCAGGCGGTCGGCGTCGGCTTCGGCCACGGTCAGCGTCAGTTCGCGCAGCATGCGGGCGCGGCGCGCAACGGCTCAGGTCCGGTTGACCTGCCGCGCGGCGAGCCGCTTCTCCAGATAGTGGATCGAGGTGCCGCCCTGGACGAACTTCTCGTCGATCAGCAGTTCCCGATGCAGGGCAATGTTGGTGACGATGCCCTCGACGACCATTTCGGAAAGCGCCACACGCATGCGCGCCAGCGCCTGCTCACGCGTATCGCCGTAGCAGATCACCTTGCCGATCATCGAGTCGTAGTGCGGCGGCACGAAGTAGCCGGCGTACGCATGCGAATCGACACGCACCCCGGGACCGCCCGGCACGTGCCAGGCCGTGATGCGGCCGGGGCTGGGGGTGAACTTGTACGGGTCCTCGGCGTTGATCCGGCATTCGATCGCCACCCCTCTGATCACGACGTCGCGCTGACGCAGTGCGAGCTTCTCGCCTGCGGCCACCCGGATCTGCTGCTGCACGATATCGACGCCGGTCACCATCTCGGTCACCGGATGCTCGACCTGAACGCGCGTGTTCATCTCGATGAAGTAGAACTCGCCGTTCTCGTAGAGAAACTCGAACGTTCCGGCGCCCCGGTAGTTGATCTTGCGGCACGCCTCCGCGCAGCGGTCGCCAATGCGCTCGATCAACCGTCGCGCGACGCCGGGTGCCGGGGCTTCCTCGATGATCTTCTGGTGGCGCCGCTGCATCGAACAGTCCCGCTCGCCGAGCCAGATCGCATTGCGGTGCTGGTCGGCGAGCACCTGGATCTCGATGTGGCGCGGGTTCTCGAGGAACTTCTCCATGTAGACGGCGGGATTGCCGAAAGCCGCCTGAGCCTCCTGCCGCGTCATCGCTACCGCGTTGACCAGCGCCGCTTCGGTGTGCACGACGCGCATGCCGCGACCGCCGCCGCCGCCCGCGGCCTTGATGATCACCGGGTAGCCGATCGAGCGCGCGATCTTGACGATTTCGCGCGGCTCCTCCGGCAGGGCGCCTTCCGAGCCCGGCACGCAGGGCACGCCGGCGGCGATCATCGCCTGTTTGGCCGATACCTTGTCGCCCATCAGCCGGATCGATTCGGGGCGCGGGCCGATGAAGACGAAGCCGCTCTTTTCGACGCGTTCGGCGAAGTCGGCGTTTTCGGACAGGAAGCCGTAGCCGGGGTGAATCGCTTCGGCGTCGGTCACCTCGGCCGCGCTGATGATCGCCGGGATGTTCAGATAACTGTCCTTCGCCGGCGGCGGGCCGATGCAGACCGACTCGTCGGCGAGCTTCACGTACTTCGCGTCGGTGTCGGCCTCCGAGTGTACGACCACCGTCTTGATGCCCATCTCGCGGCAGGCGCGCTGGATGCGTAGGGCGATTTCGCCGCGGTTTGCGATCAGGATCTTTCCAAACATAGGTGCCCGCGGCTCACTCGCCGGCGATTTGGCTGCGGCCGGCGCTGTGCGCCTTAACGTGCGCTGCGCGCACGTTAGCCTGCGCCGCAACGGGCGCGCACTGCGCGCCGTTGTCGCCGCGGTTTGCGATCAGGATCTTTCCAAACATAGGTGCCCGCGGCTCACTCGCCGGCGATTTGGCTGCGGCCGGCGCTGCGCGCCTTCGCATTCGCACCCAGGACGACGGCGCACCCCGGCCGGGCCCGGACGGCATGGCACGATCGATGCCGCACGACCGTCATCCGATCACGAACAACGGCTGGCCGTATTCCACCGCCTGTCCGTTTTCCACCAGGATTTCCTTGACCGTACCCGCGATCTCGGCCTCGATCTCGTTGAGCAATTTCATCGCCTCGATGATGCACAGCGTATCTCCGGGCTTGACCGCCTGGCCCAGCTCGACGAACGGCTTGGCGCCCGGGCTCGAGGCCCGGTAAAACGTTCCGACCATCGGCGACTTGACGACGTACCCCTTCGGCTCTTCCGTCGCCGGCGCCGGGGGCGCTGCCGACGTG
>JBBIQI010000019.1:0-27134 GCA_037442465.1 Burkholderiales bacterium | reverse complement strand
CCGGTCGCCCAACGCACTTGCGCGAAACTGCATGTGTGGACTGCCGGATTTAGGATCAACGGCGAGCGCAGTGAACCCGTGCCGCTACCCGCGGCCGTAGCGCGCTTCGAACTCGGGTCGCAGCATCGACATGATCACGGCGTCGTGGGGCGCGTCTTCCCACCACAGCGAGTGGCGCTTCAGCCCTTCGCGCACAAAGCCGACTTTCTCATACGAGCGGATCGCCCGCGGGTTGAAGTCGAACACTTGGAGTTCGACGCGGTGCAGGCGCGGCCAGACCTTGAAGCTCTGGCGCAGCACCACCGCGGCTTCGCTTCCGAGCCCGATGCCGCGCGGCGCCCATGCGGCCAGATTGAAGCGGAACGACGCCGTCCGATTCTCCGGGTCGACATGACGTACAACGGCCTCCCCGCGATACGTCGGGTCGTCGCGCAGCGCGATCACGTCATCGAGGCGATCGTCTGCAACCGCGACCCGCGCGCAATGCACCCTGATCATCTCGAGCGTGAACTGCGCGTGCGCGCCGGTCAGGCGCAACCTTTCGGGATCCTGGATGCTTGCGAACATCGCTTCGGCGTCTTCGGGGCCGAGCGCGCGCAACACGGCCCGCGCTCCTTCCAGTGGCGGTTTGTCAGGCATCGCAACGTTGTCCGTGGCGGGTAAGGGCAGCCTGCACAGCACGGGCCGTGACTCGTGCGGCGCGCGGCACGGATTCGCGCCGAGGTACCGCAACGCGAGCATCGCACACCCCCGCGTGCAGCCGCGCAGCGCCGGCGGTGCAGCGAGGCGCGCGCAACGGCCGCATTCGCGCCTCACGGGGCGCGCGCTCCGGTTCGGGGCGCTCGCCGGCCCGAACGCGGTCGTATCGAACGCGAGGCTCGCGCTGGCCGCGCCACCGACTCTGTCGTCCCGTCCCGCCTTGGCGCGCTGACTTTCGGATGCTAGGCGGACGATCGCACGCTCGCCTATCATCCCGGCCCATGTCAGGGCCCTTGACCCGCTTCGGCATCGCGGTCGAAACGCGCGAACAGCGCCAGGAGAAGATCCTTGCGGGCGTGATCGCCTCGGTGTACCGGCAGGTTCCGCAATCGGTGCTGGGCAGCATTGTCGGCGGTGTGGCGCTGGTGGCCGTGTTCTGGCAGACGCACAACCAGACGTGGCTGCTGCTGTGGTCGATCGCGCTGCTGCTCGAGTCGCTGGTGCGCGTTCGCATGGCGTATGCGTTCCGTCGTGCGAGCGATACGGTCGAGCAGGTCCACGCGTGGGCGACGCGCTGGGTCGCCACATCGGCCGCCGCCGGCCTGCTCTGGGGCGCCGCTGGAGCGCTGTTTTTCGCTTCCAACGAGCCGCTGCAGCAGCTCGTGCTGGTCGCGGTCGTGCTCGGCGTCGCCTTCGGCTCGCTGACGCTGTACGCATCGCATCGCCCGGCGCTGTGGGCGTTTCTGCCGGCGGCGCTGCTGCCGCTGATCGGCCGCATGGTCGCCGAGCAAAACCCGGCGTACTACACCGCGGCCATCGTGATGCTCGCCGTGTTCGGTTTCACGACCTTCTTCGGGCGCAACTTCGGCGAAGCGATGTTCGAGTCCGTCAAGAACAACTACGAGAACGAGGTGCTGGTCGAGCAGTTGCTTGCCGAAAAACGCATCTCGGACGATGCCCGCCGCGCCGCCGAAAACGCGACGCGCTCTAAGACGCAGTTCTTCGCTGCGGCGAGTCACGACCTGCGCCAGCCGCTGCAAGCGATCGGCATCTACGTGTCGCTGCTGAAGAAGCGGGCGCAGGGCCCGTTCGAGCCGCTGGTCAAGAACCTGTCGACTGCGGTCGAGTCGCTGTCGAAACTGGTCGAAGAACTGCTCGAGATCTCGCGGCTGGACTCGGGCTCGATCCAGCCGCGCACGCAGCAGGTACTGATCGACGAGATGTTCGGGCTGCTCGAGCAGGAGTTCATGCCGCAGGCCGCGGCCAAGGGCCTGGCCCTGCGCGTGCGGCGCGCCGGCTACGCGATCGACTCCGATCAGATGCTGCTCATGCGCGTGCTGCGCAACCTGCTTGCCAATGCGATCCGCTACACGCAGCGCGGCGGGGTTCTGCTGGCAGCGCGGCCGCGCGGCGGACTGATCAGCCTCGAGGTGTACGACACCGGGCCCGGTATCCGTCAACAGGAACTGGACCGCATCTTCGAGGAGTTCTACCGCGGCGAGACCGCTCGGCATGAAGCCGGCAGCGGGTTCGGCCTCGGGCTGTCGATCGTCAAACGGATCTGCAGCGTGCTCGGCCATCCGCTGATCGTGACCACACGCCCCGGCTCCGGCACGGTGTTCCGCGTCGAGGTGCCGCTGTCGGCCGTGCCACGGCGGCCGCAGCGCGGCCCGGCCGAGACGACCGAGGCGGCGATCCGCACGCTCAGCGGACATACGCTCGTCGTGCTGGAGGACAACGAAGAAATCCTCAACAGCCTGACCAAACTGCTGCGCTCGTGGGGGGCCGACATCTTGTCAGCGACGCACTTTCACTCGTCGCTGATGAAGCGGCTGGCGCATCGCAAGCGCATCGATCTGATCGTTGCCGACCAGAATCTCGGTCACTCGGCGATCTCCGGCGTCGAAGCGGTCTTCCGCATCCGGGAGATCGTCGGGTTCCCGGTGCCCGTGATCATGCTGACCGCCGTGCAGGGGCTGGAAGTGGTTGCCGAGTTCCAGCGAACGATGCAGCAGCGGATGGCCAAGAACCCGGAAATGGCTCCGGCGATCGCGCGCAGCCGCGTGGAGGAACCGATCGTGTTGCAGAAGCCGACGACCGCCGCGGTGCTGAACGCAACGATCGCCGAGGCGCTCGGGCTGACGGCAACCGCAGTCGCGGGACAGCACGGCGCGGAGGCCGTGCTCGAAGGCGACGAAGACCGTGTGAACTGAGCAGGGCGCTCAGCCGACGTCGTAACCGTGCCGGCGCGCGGCCAGCAAGGCTTCGGTCCGATTGGACGCGCCGAACGCCCGATAGATCGCGGTGACGTGCGTCTTGACCGTTCCTTCGGACAATCCCAGTTCCCGACAGATGATCTTGATCGGCGCGCCGCGCGCCAGCAGTTGCAACACCTGCTCCTGCCGCTCCGTCAGTTCGACGCGCACGCTGAGCGGCTGACCCAGCATGTCGCGCCCGCGCTCGGGCAGTCCGAGCATCGCCGCCCCGCGCGTGCTGTCCTCCAGCAGGTCGGCGGGGATGTAGACGCCGCCCGACAGCACGAAGCGGATCGCCTCGAGCAGCGTGTCGGACGCCATCGACTTCGGCACGAAACCGGCCGCGCCGAGCTGCAGCACGCGCATCACGCTGCGCTGGTCCTGCACGCCCGACAGCACCAGAATCTTCAGGTCGGGCGCACGGCCGACCAGCGTCTCGAGCAGGCTCGTGCCGGTGGCACCCGGCAGCCCGAGGTCGAGCAGCATCAGATCGGCATCGGGATGCTGCTCGAGCAGCCGCTCCGCGCCCGGCGCGTCGGCAGCAGCGTGGACCTCGGCCTGCGGATCGATGTCGGTCAGCAGCGCGCGCAAGGCCTCGGTTATCAGCGAGTGGTCGTCGACGATGAGGATTTTCATGAGCAGGGGCGGCGCAACGAGTTACGGCAAACAGCGTGCGGCGATAAGGATCGTCTGCAATGCATTCTAGTCCCGATCATCGCGGCGTTCCGCCAAGACGTGATGACGACGCCTTAGGGCACGCGCGGTCGCACCTTGGCGGCGGCAGCTTTCGCGTGGGTACGCGCTTCTTCGATCGTCGTGGCGTGTGCCAGAGCCACTCCCATGCGCCGCTTGAGGTAGGACTCGGGCTTGCCGAACAGGCGCAGATCCGTGCCGGGGATCGCGAGCGCTTCCGCCACACCGTCGAAGACCACGCCTTTGGCGTCCACACCACCGTAAATCACGGCGCTCGCGGCAGCAGCGGTCCGCATCGCCGTGTCCACCGGCAGGCCGAGCAGGGCGCGCGCGTGCAAATCGAACTCGCTCTGCCACTGGCTCACGAGCGTCACCAGCCCGGTATCGTGCGGCCGCGGGCTGACCTCGGAGAACCAGACCTGCTCGCCCTTGACGAACAGCTCCACGCCGAAGATCCCGGTGCCACCCAGGTCGTCGGTCACGCGCCGCGCGTATTCGCGCGCCTTCGCCAGTGCAGCCGGCGGCATCGGATGAGGCTGCCAACTTTCTACGTAGTCGCCATGGACCTGGACATGGCCGATGGGTTCGCAGAAAAACGTGCCGATCGTGCCGTCGAGCGCACGCGCTCGCACGGTCAGTTGCGTGATCTCGTAGTCGAACTCGACGAAGCCCTCCACAATCACTCGACCGAGGCTGACCCGCCCGCCCGCGGACGCGTATTCCCACGCGGCCCGCAAGTCCTCCAACCGGTCCACCTTGCTTTGCCCTTTGCCGGACGATGACATGACGGGCTTCACGACACAGGGCAGGCCGATCACGTCGCGCACCGCCGATTCCAGAGCCTCGTAAGTATCGGCGAAGCGGTAGGGCGACGTCGGCAGACCGAGCCGTTCGGCGGCGAGCCGGCGAATGCCTTCTCGATTCATCGTCAGGTTGGCCGCGCGAGCGGTCGGCACCACACGCGCCAGGCCCTCGCGCTCGATGTCGAGTAACGCGTCGGTGGCGATCGCCTCGATCTCGGGGACGATCACGTGCGGGCGCTCGGCCTCTACCAGTCTGCGCAGCGCTTGCGGGTCGGCCATGTTCAGTACGTGTGCGCGATGCGCGACCTGGTGTCCCGGTGCGTTCTGGTAGCGGTCGGCCGCGATCACTTCGACGCCCAGACGCTGAAGCGCGATCACGACCTCCTTACCCAATTCGCCAGCGCCGAGCAGCAGGACGCGCACGCCGCCGGGACTCAGCGGGGTGCCGATCGAAATGGAGGCAGGGGCACCAGAGGTGCTCATGATGCCTCGGTCGCCGGCCCAATGTTTAACATAATGCACATTATGCGCAGCGACAACACAGGGGTCGCATTCAGAAGATCGAACCTGAACTTTGCTTGCCAGTCCATTGAATTACTTGCGTTTTTTATCCATGGAAACCGCTGCCTGTTCCCGCGAATCATGATGAGGTTCATCGATTATCGCTTTGAATAATCGACAGAAATTTCTCGCTGCCGCCTCCGCCACGCGGGCTGTCGGTATGCCGCGCAGTGCGGCGATCCCTTCAGCCACATGCGGGACGTACGACGGCTCATTTGTCCTGCCCCGATGCGGCACCGGCGCCAGATACGGCGCGTCGGTTTCGATCAACAAACGGTCGAGCGGAACGAACCGGGCAACCTCGTGCAACTGCGTCGCGTTTTTGAAAGTGACGATCCCGGAGAAAGAGATGTAGAAGCCAAGATCGAGCGCGGCGGCGGCAACCTCCCGCGTTTCGGTGAAACAGTGCATCACGCCACCGGCATCGCCGGCGCGCTCCTCGCGCATGATCGCGAGCGTATCGCCGGCAGCGGCACGCGTGTGGACGATCAACGGCTTGCCACTGCGGCGTGCGGCACGAATGTGCGCGCGAAAACGCTCGCGCTGCCAGTCCAGGGGCTCTTTGAGTCGATAGTAGTCAAGTCCGGTTTCGCCAATCGCCACGACCTTGTCGTGGCGCGCCAGTTCGACCAGTTCCGACTCGGTCGGCTCGCGCCCTTCGCGGTGGTCGGGATGGACGCCGACCGAAGCGAAGATCTCGCGCTGCGCCTGCGCGAGTGCGAGCACCGCCGGAAACTCTTCCAGCGCGACGCAGACGTTCAGCGCTGCGAGAACCTTCTGCTGGCGCATCCGCGCCAGCACGCCGTCGATGTCGGCGCGCAGCTGCGGAAACGACAGGTGGCAATGCGAATCGACGAACACGGTCGCGCCGCAGGCGACGCCCGAAAGGGGCAGCGCGTCAGATCGTGTGCGTCGGCCGCGCCGACTTCAGTGCCGAGCCGAGCAGCTCTTCGATGCGTTTGCGGGCGTTTAACCCCGCTTCGTCGCCCGGAAAGTGCACACCGATGCCCGGCTGCCGGCTACCGCCGCCGGCGGGGCTGATCCAGACCACTTTGCCGGCCACGGGAAACTTGGTCGGATCGTCCATCAAGGTCAGGATCAGGTAGACCTCGTCGCCCAACTGGTACGCGCGGTTGGTCGGAACGAAGATCCCGCCGTTCTTCAGGTAAGGCATGTAGGCCGCGTACAGGGCGGCCTTTTCCTTGATCGACAGCGACAGCACGGCCGGACGGCCGGCAGTGGCAGGCTGCATCGGGGATACCGTCTGCCCGCTGCCCGCAAACCGCGTGATCGGTGAATCGTTCATGCCCCTACTTTCGCGCTACGTCCCGGTGCGCGCGCCCTGCAGCGCTTCGACGTACGACAACAGGGCCGCTTCGACCACCAGCCGGGGATTCAACGGATGATCGCTCGCGGCCTGCATCTGTCCCAGCGAGCGCAGCCAGGCGAGCAACCCCTCGTTCGTCGACGCCACGGCGATGCGTGCAATCGACGCCTTGTGCCGCGGATGATACCGGACGCGTTGCGCCGCTCGATACGCCAATAAGTCCCACGCCCAGCGTTGAAACAGCGCAATCGCCGCCGACAGCGGCAACGTGCGCGGCACCCGCGCAGCGACTTCCGCCGGCGCGAGACTCGGTCCCTGCGCCAGCAGCGTGAGCAGCGCCGTGCGGGTGGCTTCGTCGAGCCGATCTTCGGAGGTGTCCAGCGCAGCAAGCGGTGCGCCGCCTGCTGCGGCAAGCCGCTCCAGCGGGTCGTCAACGCCCTGCTCGCGCAGCCATTGCAGGGCAGTCGCTTCGTCCGGGGCTGCCACTCGCTGCAGCACGCAGCGCGAACGGATCGTCGGCAGCACGGCGTCGAGCGAATCGGCGACCAGCACGAAGCGCGTCGCCGGCGGCGGTTCCTCGAGCATCTTCAGCAGCGCGTTGGCGGACGCCTGATTGAGTGACTCCGCCGGCGCAAGCACGACGACCCGCGGGCCGCCACGATGCGTCGACACGCCCAGGAAGTCGGCCAGCCCGCGCACCTGCTCGATACGGATCTCGCGGCTGACCTTCTTGTCCGTGTCGCGCACCTGCTTCGCCGGGTCCGCTGCGCCGTCGGACGCCTCAGCCTGCACGTCGAAGGTCTCGTCCACGGAGGGTTCGGGACCGCGCAGTTCGGCAAGTGTGTCGGGAACGACGATCCTCAGGTCCGGGTGATTGCCTGCCTGCACGAGGACACAGCCGCTGCAGTGGCCGCATGCGCGGCCCTGCGCGTCGGGCGCGACGCACAGCAGCGACTGTGCGAAACCCAGCGCCAGGCTCTTCTTGCCGATCCCCGCCGGGCCGTACAGCAGGATCGCATGCACGTCGCGCGCAAGCAGCAAGCGCAGCGCCTGCCACGTCTCACCGTGCCACGGAAGTCGCCGCATCAGCGCCATCGATCCAGTGCCTCGAGAAGGCGCGCACGAACCGACTCCGGCGGCTGCGTGCCGTCGAGCACGACGAAACGCGCCGGAAAGCGGCGTGCGCGTTCCAGGTACACCGCCCGCACGCGTGCGAAGAAGTCGCGCCGCTCGGCTTCGAAACGATCCGCCGGCCGCGCCGCGGACAGGCGCTGTGCGGCCACGTCCGGCGCGACGTCGAACAGGAAGGTCAGGTCGGGCTGCAGATCGGGATGGACCCAGCGCTCGAGCGCCTCGATCGCAGCCTCGGGCACGCCGCGCCCGCCAGACTGGTAGGCGTAGGTGGCGTCGGTAAAGCGGTCGCAGACGACCCAACGTCCGGCCGAGAGCGCTGGCGCGATCACCTGCTCGACGTGCTGCGCCCGCGCCGCGAACACCAGCAGCGTCTCGGTTCGGGCCGACATCGACCGATGCAGAACCAGCTCGCGCAACGCCTCGCCGATCTCTGTACCGCCCGGCTCGCGCGTGACCACGACCGTCAGGCCTCGCCCGCGCAGCCGGTCGGCGACGAATTCGATCTGCGTGCTCTTGCCGGCGCCGTCGATGCCTTCGAACGTGACGAAGCGTCCGCGCGCGCTCATTTGCCGCCACCGAGCTGATACTTGACGACCGCACGATTGTGCTCGGCAAGCGTCTCCGAGAAATGCGAGCTGCCGTCGCCACGCGCGACGAAAAAGAGCGCCGCCGTCGGTTCCGGATTCAACGCCGCCTCGATCGCGGCGCGTCCTGGAAGTGCGATCGGCGTCGGCGGCAGGCCCGCCCGCGTATACGTGTTGTACGGTGTGTCCGCCAGCAGATCGCGCTTGCGCAGGTTGCCGTCGAACTTGTCGCCGAGCCCGTAGATCACGGTCGGATCGGTCTGCAGCAGCATGCCGCGCCGCAGCCGATTGACGAAGACGCCGGCGATGCGCGCGCGCTCGGCGCCCTGCCCGGTCTCCTTCTCGATGATCGAAGCGAGTATCAGCGCCTCGTACGGCGTCTTCAACGGCAGCCGGTCGGCCCTGTTTTCCCACGCTTTCTGCAGGATCGCAGCCTGCGCGCGGTACGCGCGGCGCAACACGTCGAGGTCGCTCGAACCCGGATCGAAGACGTACGTGTCCGGCGCGAACAACCCTTCGGGATGTTTTTCCTCGGCGCCGATCGCGCGCAGCAACTGCGCGTCGTTCATCGTCGCGCTTTCGGGCCTCAGGTCCGGAGTGGCGGCCAGCGCGGCGCGCAGATCACGGTAGGTCCAGCCTTCGACGATCGTCAATCGCTCGCGCAGGACCTCGCCACGGCGCAGCTTGTCGATCAACTGGTGCAGGCTCATGCCGCGGGCGATCTCGTAGCGGCCCGCGCGCAACGACTCGGTCGCCTTGGTCGCCCGCGCAATGGCGACGAAGGCGTCGGCGTTCAGCACCACGCCGGCTTCCTGCAGGGTGCGCGCAATCGCGCGTGCGGAGGACCCCGGCGCAATGCGCACGACAACGCGGTCGCTCGCCATCGGCAGCGAGCGTTCGTAGTAGCGCCAGGCCAACACGGAAGCGCCCGCGACGAACAGCGCGAAGATCACGACGGCGGCGGCGACCCAGGTCCGGGTCCGCGGGCGGGAACGGCGGGCGAACAAGCGTGGCTTCGTACGATCAAGACGACTCGGCGTTCCTATAATACTTGGCACGCACGCGCGCACCGTCCCGCATTCATACATTCAGACTCGTGATGCCGAATGACCTCGCCGCCCCCGCGGCCGGCACCTGGAACACCGAGGCCACCGCGGCCGAGCGCGCGCTCGTCGGTCCTGTGCTCGCGGTGCTCGAGGAGTTCGGCGTGATTGCGGCGAGCGGCGCAGACGCGGCGGGCTTCCTGCACGCGCAGCTGACCAACGATGTCGCGCATCTGGCGCCCGATGCGGTGCAACTGAACGGATACTGCAATGCCAAGGGTCGTCTGCTGGCGGTGTTCATGAACTGGCGTGACGCCGATGCGATCTACCTGCAACTGCCGCGCGAGATTCTCGAACCCGTTCGCAAGCGGTTGTCGATGTTCGTGCTGCGCGCAAAGGTCACGCTGTCCGACGTGTCGGAGCGGTGGGTCGCGCTCGGACTCATCGGGCGTGGATCGGCGCGAGTCCTGCAGGAGGCCGGGCGACTGCCGCAGCCGGTCGACGGCTCGGTCGCCCTGGGTGAAACGCGCATCTTGCGGCTGCGCCCGTCGCCGTGCCTCGAAGAGCGCTTCCTGCTGCTCGTTCCCGCGCGCGAGCTGGCCGATTGGCTCGAACGACTGAAAGCGGCACAACGCGTCGCCAGCGGCGCGTGGTGGTGGTCGCAAATCGACGCAGGCGTTCCCGATGTGTTCGCCGCAACCCAGGAAAAGTTCGTGCCGCAGATGATCAACCTCGAAGTCCTGGGTGGCGTCAACTTCAAGAAGGGCTGCTATCCGGGTCAGGAAGTCGTCGCGCGTAGCCAGTATCTCGGTAAGCTGCGTCGGCGCATGGGTATCGCGCACGTCGAAGGCCGAGCCGCCGCCGGAGCCGACGTGTATGCGCAGGGCGAAGCGCAGCCGGTCGGCACGGTCGTGATGGCGGCGACGGCCCCCAGCGGCGGCATGGACCTGCTATTCGAATGCCCGGTCGAAAAAGTCGGCGCCGCGCCGCTGCGCGCGGGCGCGCCGGACGGACCCGTGCTGTTCGTGCGGCCGTTGCCGTACGAGCTGTTCGACCCGACCGCCTGAAGCGCACCGGGCCGCGATGGAACACTGGTTCGTGTACTACAAGCTGCCGCAGCGCGAGGCGCTCGCACTGGTGCCGCGCGTGCGTGCGATGATGGACGCGCTGGCGACGACGACCGGCGTGCAGGCGCGCCTGCTGCGCAAGCTGGGTGGCCAGACCGAACCGACCACGCTGATGGAAACGTACGAACGCATCGAGGATGCCGCGGCCTTCGAGACCGCGCTGAGCGACGCGCTGGCCCGCGCCGGGCTGCCCGTCGCGGTCGTGCAGGCGCGGCGGACCGAGCGTTTCGGAGATCTCTGATGTGCCTTGCGTTGATCGCCTGGCATTCGCACCCGGACTATCCGTTGGTCGTGGCCGCCAACCGGGACGAGTTCTATGCGCGCACCACCCGGCCGGCGGCGTGGTGGGGGCAGGCGGTCTCGCTGCTTGCAGGACGCGACGAGGAGGCCGGCGGAACCTGGCTGGGGATCAACCGGCGCGGCCGCTTCGCACTGCTGACCAACGTGCGCGCGCCGACCGAGCGCAACCCGCATGCGCCCACACGCGGCGCGCTGGTCGTGTCGGCGCTGCAGTCCCGCGAGTCGGTCGGCCCCTGGCTGCGCCGCCTCGCTGCCCGCTCGCACGCCTATAACGGCTTCAACCTGCTGGTCGGTGACGCACTGGCCGCGCCGGGGCGTGCGCGTGAACCCGAACTGCACTATCACAGCAATCGGCTCAGCCAGCCGCCGCGCCGGCTCGAACCCGGTATCTACGGGCTCTCCAACGCCTTCCTCGATACGCCCTGGCCCAAGGTCACGCGCGCAGTAGGCCGTTTCGCCTGTCTGGTCGCCAGCCGCGTTGACCCCGATGCGCTGCTTGCGTTGATGGCCGATCGCGCGCTGGCGCCGGACAATGCGCTGCCATCGACCGGCGTGCCGCTCGAATGGGAGCGCGTGCTGTCTGCGATTCAGATTCGCGCCAACGGTTATGGCACCCGGGCGACCACGGTCCTCACGGTGCGCAACGACGGACTGGTGAGTTTCGTCGAACGCACGTTCGACAGCGCCGATCCCGAGCGCCACACCGACCGACGCTACGAATTCGTGATCGGCGCGCCGGCGGGACTGATCTCGCGCCTGCGCACTCGCGCCGATGACCTTTGATCGTCGCGGCTGCGGCTACAGCGCACGGCGCATCGCGATGTGCGGAATGCCGGTATCGTCGAAGACGTCGCCCTCCTCCACGAAGCCCAGTCGCCGATAAAACGGCGCGGCGTGCGTCTGCGCGTTGAGCACGACTTCGCGGAGCCCGCGCGCACGCGCCGCATCCATTAGCGCCTGCAGGATCGCCGTACCCGCGCCGCTACCGCGCGCTGCCTTCAGCACCGCCATGCGACCGATGTGACCGTCGGGCAGCAGCCGGCCCGTCCCGATCGCACGGCCGTGGCCATCGCGCGCGATCGCGTGCAGCGAAAGCGGGTCCCATTCGTCGAGCTCGATCTCGGCGGGAACGCCCTGCTCCTGCACGAATACTTCATGACGGATCGGAGTAGCTTCATTCGCCTGCTTGTCCCAGGCGCCGAGCTCGACCCTCACTTCAGCGCGCGCCATGCGCGGCTTCCTCCGGAGGTATTCGCTCGTAGCGCCGTACGGCGTCGCGGACGCGCCGGGGCCATGGTTGTGACTTCTTGCTGGCCGGATCGGCGTTGACGTAGACGAGTTCGGCGCCGATCAGCGGCGTATCCGTCGCGCCGCTGCGGAAGATCTCGACCGCGAAGCGCAGGCTGCTGCGCCCGATATTCGATACGCGACCGCAGACCTCCAGTACGTCGTCGTACACGGCCGGCGCGTGGTATTCGATCGTGATCATGCGCGCGAACGTGTCGCTGCCGTGCGCGACGAAGTCCTGCGGGTACCGCAGTCCGACCGCGCGCCAGTACTCGGTCAGACAGACGTCGCAGTAGGTCAGATAGTGGCCGTTGAACACGACGCCCTGCATGTCGACCTCGGCCCAGCGCACGCGCAATTCGATGCGATGACGATAGTCGGCGTAGGCCATCTACCTGACTCCCTTCTTCGCGTCGCCGGCGATCACGACGGTCAGCCTGGCCGGATCGATGTGGCGTCGGATCGCTTCGGTTACTTCGGCCGGTTTCAACGCGCGGATGCGATCTTCCATCCGTTTCGAAAAGGCGAACGTGCGGCCGACGTCGAGCAACCCGATCCAGGCCTGCGCGACGACCGCGTCCTGCGAGCGATTCAGCAGACGCTCCTGCAGCAGGCCATTTCTCGCGTCCTCGATCTCCTTGGCGGTGAACCCGTCCTTGAGCATGCGCTCGATCTCTTCGCGCACGGCCTGTTCGAAGCGGGCGGCGTTCTGCGGCGCGACCAGACCGGCGATCTGCCAGGCGCCGGCGCGATCCCGGCTGTTGACGAGCAGTGCCGAGCCGGCGCCGTAGGAAATGCCGTCGCGCTGGCGCACCCGGTCGACGAGGCGGCTGGACAACCCCGGTCCGCCGCCGAAGACGTAGTTGGCCAGTAGCAGTGCCGGATAGTCGGCGTCGTCGTCGCGCAGCGCCAGGTTGATGCGCGCACGATAGAAGGCGTTCTCCTTGTCGGGTGTGTCGACGACGATGCGCGCCGGCTCGACGGCGCGCGGCTCGGACCGGATCGGCGCGTACGGCGCGGGCGAGCGCCATGCATGGAAGACGTCGCGGATCAACGTCTCGATCGCCGTGTCGTCGAAATCGCCGACGATCGCGATTTCGCCTCGTGCGGTGCCCCAAAACGCCGCGTGGAAGCGCTTGACTTCGTCGAGCGTGAGTTTCTGCACGGCCTCGATGCGCGCCGCCAGCGGCACGTAGTAGCGCGGGTCGCCCTCGGGATAGGTGTTGAAGTGCGCGAGCAGCGCGTCGCGCGAGCGCGCCGCCGGGTCGTTCAACTGCGCCTGCAGGCCGGTCAGCGTTTCGCGCTTGAGCGTCTCGAATTCGGCGGACGGGAAGTTTGCGTCGCGCAGCACGTGCGCCGTCAATCGCAGCGCGTCGGCCAGATGCGCACGGTCGGTCTGGAACTGGCGCAACGAGCCGGTCATCTTGAGCCGCGTCATTTCGTCGGCGATCTGCTGGCGCGTCAGCTTGTCGGTACCGCGCGCGACCATCGCCTCGGTCATCTGCGCGACGACCGACTTGCCAAACAGGCTTTTCTCGTCGCCCCAGCGGAAGTTCATCACCGCGTCGACCGTTTCGCCGCGCGTCTTCTTTGGCAACAGGGCGAGCTTCAGGTCGCCGATCGTCACACGGCGCGTTCGCCTGTCGATATTTTCGTGCGATGGATCGAATGCCTCGCCGGCAGCGACCGCCGCGCGCGGCTTGTAGCCGACGAGCCGTTCGGCTGCACTCGGCGCCGGCGGAATTGCCGCACGCTGCGGTTGATCTTCCGGAATGAAGGTGCCGACGGTCCGGTTGTCGCGGCGGAAGTACTTCTTCGCGACCGCTCCGACCTCGTCGCCCTGCACCTGCTGCAACCGATCGCGCGCGAGAAAGAACAGGCGCCAGTCGCCGAGCGCGATGTACTCCGACAGTGCGACGCCGAACTCCTCGGGGTTCGACAGGGTTCGCTCGAACGTCGTCTCGCCGTCGCGCCGAACGCGTTGCAGTTCGGCATCGGTCGCGGGATGCGCCGCGAAGGTCGTCTCCACCACCGCGATCAACCGGTCGCGCGCGCGCTCGACAGGATCGCCCTTCTTGACCACCGCGCCGAACATGACGACTCCGGGGTCGTGCGTCGGAAACAGGTAGGAAAACACCTGCGCGGCCAGCCCCTGGTCGACGAGTTCCTTGTGCAGACGGCCGTTCGGCGTGTTGCCGAGGATTTCGCTGGCGACGCCGAGCGCGTCGACGTCCGGGTGCAGCGCCGACGGAATCTTGTACGACAGCAGCACGATCTGGATGTCGCCCTGCCGCCGCACGACGAAGCTGCGCTCGCCGTCCTGCGCCGGCTCGACGGTCCACAGCAAGGGCAGCTTGCGCTTGGGTTTGGGAATGCGGCCGAATGACTCGGCGATCCATGCGAGCGTCCTGCCCTCGTCGAACTTGCCGGCCACGGTCAGCACCGCGTTGTCCGGCTGGTAGTAGGTGCGGTAGAAGGCCTGCAGGTTCTCGATGCGAACGTTTTCGATGTCGCTGCGGTTGCCGATCGGCGGATTGCCGTAGTTGTGCCAATCGAACATCACCGACAGCGAGCGCTGCAGCAGCACGCGCGACGGGCTGTTTTCGCCCATCTCGTACTCGTTGCGCACGACCGTCATCTCGGAATCGAGATCCTTTTTCGCGATGAAGGAGTTGACCATCGCATCCGCGCTCCACGCGAGCGCCCAGCGCAAGTTGTCGTCGCTCGCCTGGAAGGTCGAGAAGTAGTTGGTGCGGTCGAACCAGGTCGTTCCGTTGTTGCGGAAGCCGCGGCGGGAGAACTCCTTTTCCGGGTGCGGAAACTTCTTCGAGCCCTTGAAGATCAGGTGTTCGAGCAGGTGCGCCATACCGGTCTCGCCGTAGTTCTCGTGGCGCGAGCCGACCAGGTAGGTCACGTTGACGGTGGCGGTCGGTTTCGAGGCGTCCGGATACAGCAGCACGCGCAGGCCGTTGGCAAGACGGTATTCGGTGACACCCTCCACCGAGGCCACGCGCTGAACGCCCGCGGGCAGCTTGAGCTGCGCGTGGACCGGCGCCAGTGCGAGCGCGGTCAAGCAGGCGACCAGAAACGGGCGAAGCGAGCGGATCAATTCGACCTCCAGAGGACACGGGCCCTGCCGCCGGCAGGGCGGCGATTCTGCCACGCGACGATCAATGCGCAGCGATGAAGTCGAGTACGCGTTGGGCGACGAAGCGGGGCTCCTCGTGGGCGAGCCAGTGGGTGGCGCGTTCGAGGCGTTCGATCGTCAATGCCGGCACCAGTTCGGCGAGACCGTCGAGCAACGCCGGCAGCAGCGCGGTGTCGCGCATGCCCCAGAGGACCAGGGTGGGCACGCGAACGACGAAGTCCGCGGGATCGAGCCGCAGTGCACGTGCGCCCGGATCGCCGTCGGTCGGCGGATACAGCGGGGAAGCGCGGTAGTAGTTCAAACCGCCGGTCAGTCCGCGCGCCCAGACGTCCTTGTAGCGCGCGAGTTTCGCGGGCGTCAGCCACGGCGCATCCGGCCGCTGCATGCCGCGAAAGAAGGCTTCGAGCCGGCGGAAACCGTCCTGCACCAATCTTTGTTCCGCGCCCGGGGCGCGCAGCCGGTTCATGTACGCGCTGGCGGCCTGTTGCGCCGGGTTGTGCGCGAGCTCGCGGGCAAACGGAATGGGGTGCGGAGAGTTCAGGATGACCAGCCGGTCGACTACGTCGGGACGCGCGATCGCAAGCGTCCACGCGGCCGCCCCACCCCAATCGTGCGCCACGATCGTGGCCCGTTCGTAGCCGAGCGCGCGGATCAACTGCAACAAGTCGCCGACGATCTCGCGCGCGCGATACGCGGCGACTTCGCCCGGCTTGCTCGACAGGTTGAAGCCGCGCAGATCCGGCGCGACCGCGTAGTAGTCTGCGCCGAACGCGGGCAGCAAGTCTTCCCACGCCGCCCAGTATTCCGGAAAACCGTGCAGGCACAGCAGCAGCGGCCGGCCCGGCTCGCCGCAGCTCGCGTAGTGAAGCGTGATGCCGTTCGGCAGCTCGGCGAACAGGCCGGTTGCGATCACGTCGACGCCGGCTTCACGCGCGGGTTGCTCACGAACGGATCGGCGGGTGCGACGCACGCGAGCACGGCGTCGAAGCGAGCCTGCACCGCCGAGAGAATCTTCTCGTGCGTGAAGACGTAGAAGCGCTCGGTGCGGATCGCGTCGAAAGTGATCTGCGCGACTTGCGCCGCGGTCATTTTCCCGCTCGACACCGCCTTCTCGGATTGCGCTTGCGCCCGCCGCATCGAAGCGGTCGGCTCGCTTTCGCGCGCGAGCGCCGCCGGCCGGTTGCGTTCCGACGCCGCGATGCCGGTCGGCACGAAAGCGGGGCACAGAACGCTCGTGCCGAGCGTCGACCTCGCCAGCGCCAGATCGTGATACAGCGTTTCGGTCAACGCCACCACCGCGTGCTTGGAGACGTTGTAGACGCCCATCAGCGGCGGGCAAAGCAAACCGGCGATCGACGCGGTGTTGACGATGTGACCGGGTTCGCCGCACCGGTTCGCCTCGAGCATGCGCGGCACGAAGTGACGGATGCCGTGCACCACGCCCATCAGGTTGACGCCGAGCACCCAGCGCCAGTCGGCATCGGTGTTCTCCCAGACAAGGCCTCCTCCGGCCACCCCCGCGTTGTTGAACAGCAGATGCACTGCGCCAAACTCGCCGTAGGCGCGGTCGGCCAGAGCGCGCACTTGTTCACTGCTGGCGACGTCGACGACCTCGCCGATCGCCTGCGCACCGGCGCCACGCAGCTCGGCCAGCGTTGCTTGCAGTGCATCGCGCTGGATGTCGGCCAGCACGAGTTTCATGCCGAGCGCATGCCCCATTTTCGCGAACTCGCGGCCGAAGCCGCTGCCCGCGCCGGTGATGACCGCGACGCGGCCTGCGAAGTCCTTCATGCCAGCTTCACCAGTTGCTTGCCGAAGTTCTGCCCCTTGAGCATGCCGATGAAAGCGGCCGGCGCGTTCTCCAGCCCGTGCGCGATCGACTCGCGATAGCGGATGCGCCCGGCCGCGACATGCGCGCCGAGCTCCTTCAGTGCCTGCGGCCAAACGTCCATGTGCTCGGAAATGATGAAGCCCTGCAGCTTCAACCGGCTCACGAGAAACCAGGTCGGGTTGGCGATCGGGATCGGCTGCCCGTTGTAGCCCGCGATCAGCCCGCACAGCGCGATGCGGCCAAAGGCGTTCATCCGCGGCAGCACGGCATCCAGGATCGCGCCGCCGACGTTCTCGAAGTAGCCGTCGACGCCGTTCGGGCAAGCGGCCTTCAACGCCTTGCCGACGTCCTCGTTCTTGTAGTCGATGCAGGCATCGAACTTCAGTTCGTCGACGACGTAGCGGCACTTCTCGGCCCCGCCGGCGATGCCGACCGCACGGCAACCCGCGAGCTTGGCCAGTTGTCCGACCACGCCGCCGACGGCGCCGCTCGCCGCGGACACGACCACGGTCTCGCCCGCCTTCGGTTCGATGATGCGGTTCAGTCCGTACCACGCGGTCACACCCGGCATGCCGACTGCGCCCAGATACGCCGACAGCGGAATGCGGGTCACGTCGACCTTCGTCAAGCCGCTGCCGTCGGACACACCGTATTCCTGCCAGCCGAGGTAGCCGACGACCTTGTCACCAGCGGCGAACTTCGGGTTGTGCGACTCGACGACCTCGCCTGCCGTGCCGCCGATCATCGTCTCGTTCAGCGGCTGCGACGCCGCGTACGAACGCCCCTCGTTCATCCGCCCGCGCATGTACGGGTCGAGCGACAGCCACTCGTTGCGCACGAGCACCTGCCCTTCCGAAAGCGGCGGCAGGTCCACGGTTTCGAGCCGAAAGTTGTCGGCGCTGACCCATCCGGTCGGGCGGCTGGCCAGCACGATGCGTCGGTTCTTCATTCTTCCGCCTTCACAGTTTGTCGGCCGCGTCGAGCCGCGTCAGGAACTTGATCGTGCCGAGCGCCTTGGCGACGAGCAGCCCTTCGGCGTCGACAAGTTCGGCCTCACAGTACGCCATCGTCGTCGAGCGATGCAGCACGCGGCCGCGCGCGACGACGCGGCCGCGCGCCGGGCGAAAGAAGCTCGTCTTCATTTCAACGGTGACGCTGCCGACGCTGCCACCGCGCTCGGTCTCGACCCGGGACTTGCCGGCGCGTGCCATCGCGACGTCGAGCAGCGACATCACCACGCCGCCGTGGCCGACGCCCCAACTGTTCATGTGATCGTCGCCAAGCGCGAGCGCAACCTCGGCTTCGCCGTCGACGGCGCGCACCAGCTCCGCACCGAGCAGGCGCATGAAGGGGACATCGCTGAGCTCGGTGCGCATGCGTTCAGACTGCCGTGACGCCGCCGTCGACCGCGAGGATCTGCCCGGTGATGTGCCTGCCCGCATCGGAGGCGAACAGCAGCGCCGCGCCTTTCAGGTCCTCTTCGCCGCCCAGTCTCCCGAGCGGTGCGTGCTTGGCCAGCGCGTCCGCGCCCAACTGCTGGATGACGCCGCGCGTCATCTTCGACGGAAAGAACCCCGGGGCGAGCGCGTTGACGGTGATGCCGTACGCGCCCCATTCGCCCGCCAGGGCGCGCGTGAAATTGACCAGCGCGCCCTTGCTCGTGTTGTAGGCAAGGGTCTTCATCGTTCCGGGCGGATTGCCGCGCAGCCCCGCGATCGACGCAACGATCACGATGCGGCCGTAGCGGCGCGGGATCATCGACCGCTTGCCGATCGCCTGGGTCAGCAGGAAAGTGCCGCGCACGTTCAGATTCATGATCTTGTCCCACGCCTCGAGCGGATGGTCTTCGGCCGGCGCGCCCCAGGTCGCGCCCGCATTGTTGACCAGGATATCGACGTGCCCGAGCCGCTGCAGCGTTTCGTCGACGAGCCGCGCGATGTCGTCCGGCTGCGCGCCGTCGGCCGCGACCCAGCTTGCCTCGATGCCTTGCCCGGCCAGGCGCTCGACCGCCTCGTCGAGTTCCTCGGCCTTGCGCGCGGACAGCACCAGCCTGGCGCCCATCTCGCCGAGCGCCTCTGCAATCTGCAGCCCCAGCCCGCGCGAGCCGCCCGTCACCAGCGCGGTCCGGCCGCGCAGATCGAAGAGTTTGTGAACCGACATCCTCGTCTCCCTGAGTTGCGTGCCAGACTCGGTGGTCCAGCGTCTGCAGCGCAGTCACGCCGGGATAAGCGAGCGGATCGAGCCACGGCTTGGCGCGCGGTGGTTCGCACCCGTCGAAGCGGTGGACTTGCGCGAAGTTTGCCGGCAAAGCGGCTCGTCGTGCCCGGCTGCCGTCGGGACGGCCTCGACGACTCCGCGTACCAGCGCACCGAAGCTCGGCTTCGCTTGCACGCGCTGGCGGTACAGGTTCGGCTCGCCCGGTTCGGCCGCACGATCGCGCGCAACGAACCCGGTCGTCGCGTCCGCGCCGATAGACCCTGCGGAAACCCGAGTCTTGCGCAAACGCTGGCGGCAGCGCCGGCACTCGCACGCATGTGCAACCGCGGGCCAACCGGACGGCGGGAACTCGAGGCCGCCGCGCGCGGTGAGCCTTGCGGTCAGCGGCCAGCCGTTTACTTGGGCCACTTGCCGAGCCCGGCGGCTTCGACGAGCAGCGGCGCCGGCTGCCAGAAGAGCGTGTCGCCATGCGGGTTGCCTGCGTACTCGCGCATGGCCGCGATCACCCGGTCGAAGCCGACCGACTGCGCGTAGTACATCGGTCCGCCCTTTGCGGCCGGGAAACCGTATCCCGCGAGATACACGACATCGATGTCGCTTGCACGCAGTGCGATACCCTCCTCGAGGATTCTGGCGCCTTCGTTGACCAGCGCGTAGATGCAGCGGCCGACGATCTCCTCGTCGGAAATCGCGCGCGGCGCGATGCCGATCTCCTTGCGATAAGCCTCGATCATCGCGTCGATCTCGGGGTCGGGCCGCGGCGTGCGGTCTGGCAACTCGTAGCGGTACCAGCCCTTGCCGGTCTTCTGGCCGAGCCGGCCCGCCTCGACGACGCGGTCGGCGAGTTTCGAGTAGGTGACGTGTGGCTTCTCGATGTAGCGGCGTTGGCGGATCGCGTAGCCGATGTCCATGCCGGCCATGTCATACATCGTGAACGGCCCCATCGCCATGCCGAATTTTGCCAGCGCCGCGTCGACCTGTTGCGGGCTGGCGCCTTCGTCGACCAGGAACAGCGACTGCCGCACGTACTGCTCGAGCATCCGGTTGCCGATGAAGCCGTCGCACACGCCCGAGACGACCGCGACCTTCTTCAGCCGCTTCGCCAGTTTCATCACCGTCGCCAGCACGTCCTTGCCGGTTTTGTTCGCGCGAACGACTTCGAGCAGCCGCATCACGTTGGCGGGGCTGAAGAAGTGCGTGCCGATCACATCCTGCGGGCGCTGAGTCACGGCGGCGATCGCGTCGACGTCGAGCGTCGAGGTGTTGGTCGCCAGGATCGCCCCCGGCTTCATCACGCGGTCCAGGGTGCGGAAGACGTCCTGCTTGACCTGCATGTCCTCGTAGACCGCTTCGATCACGATGTCGGCGTCGGCAAGGTCCTCGTACTTCAGCGTGGGCGCGAGCAGCGCCATCCGCTGCTCGACCTCGGCCATCGTCAGGCGGCCCTTCTTCGCGCTCGCCTCCCAGTTGCGGCGGCAAGCAGCCAGCCCCTTGTCGAGCGCCTCGGACTTTATCTCCAGCACGCGCACCGGAATGCCGGCGTTGGCGAAGCTCATCGCGATGCCGCCGCCCATCGTGCCGAAGCCGATCACCGCTGCCGTCCTGATCGGCCGCGTCGGCGTGTCGTCGGGAACGTCCGGAACCTTCGCAGCCGTGCGCTCGGCAAAGAAGGCGTGGCGCAGCGCCTTGGACTCGGCCGACTGCACGAGTTCGACGAATAGCGCGCGTTCGATCTGGATGCCCTCTTCGAACGGCCGCAGCGCGGCGGCCTCGACCGCATCGACGCACTTCAACGGCGCGGTCAGCCCGCGCGAAGCCTTGGCGACCTGTTCGCGCGCCGCCTTGAAAAACGCCATCGCATCGGCTCCCGCCGGCAGCGCGGCCTTGGCGTCGCGCAGCTTTGGATGGCGGGCACGGCCCACGATCTCGTGCGCGAAGTCGAGCACGCCCTGGAAAGTGGTGTCGGGCACGATGCGCTCGATCAGCCCCGCCTGCAGTGCCTCGTCCGCACCGATCGCCTCGCCGGTCGTGATCATGCGCAGCGCCTTGTCGACACCGATCGCGCGCGGCAGCCGTTGTGTCCCGCCGGCGCCCGGCAGGATGCCGAGCTTGACTTCGGGCAACGCCATCGTCGCTTTCGGCGTGGCGATGCGGTAATGGCAACCCAGCGCAAGTTCGAGTCCGCCGCCCATGCACACGCCGTTGATCGCGGCGATCACCGGCTTGAACGAGGATTCGGCCCTGGCGATCGCCTGCAGCAGCGTCGGCTCGGCCGCCGCTGCCGGCGTGTTGAACTCGCGGATGTCGGCGCCGCCCGAAAACACCGTGCCGGTACCGGTGATCACGATCGCCTTGACCTGCGTGTCGTTGCTCGCGCGCTCGAGCCCATCGACGAGCGCCTTGCGCGTCGCGTGTCCGAGCCCGTTCACGGGCGGGTTGTCCAGTTGCAGCACGGCGACGTCGCCGCGCACTTCGTACCATGTCGTCACTTCATCCTCCTGCCCGTTGCCGACTCGTCCACCGCACTCGAGGTTTCGATCACGGCCGGCACACCGGTGACGCCGCAAGAGGCGTCAAGGCGATGGCCAAACTGCCCGGCGCGCCGACGCGCTTGTCATTCTCCGTGATCCCCATGGGGTGGTGAACTCCTTCAAACCTCCAGCCACTCCTGGCGGATCAGCTTGTTGCGCTTCAGATCGTCGGGCGTGCCTTCAAAGACCATGTGGCCGTGTCCCATCACGTATACACGCTGCGAGATCTGCAGCGCGATCGTCAGCTTCTGCTCGATCAGCAGGATCGAGATCCCTCGCTCTTTGAGCGCGCGCAGAAACTTGGCGACCAGTTCGACGATCAGCGGCGCGAGCCCCTCGGTCGGCTCGTCGATGATCACCAGCTCCGGATCGCCCATCATCGTGCGCGCCAGCGTCAGCATCTGCTGCTCGCCCCCCGACAACACGCCCGCCTGGGTGTGCTGTCGCTCGCGCAGGCGCGGGAACAATGCGTACATGTCCTCGTAGGTCCAGCGCCCGGGCCTCTTGCCCTTCAGGCCGAGCCGCAGGTTTTCCTCGACCGTCAGCGTGGGGAAGATGTCCCGGCTCTCCGGCACATAGCCGACGCCTTGACGGGCGATCTCGTAGGTCTTCAGCCGCGTCAGGTCGCTGCCCTTGAAGACGATCCGGCCGGTGCAGTCGACCAGGCCCATGATCGCCTTCGCCGTCGTCGATCGACCCACGCCGTTGCGTCCGAGCAGGCTGACGATCTCGCCCTGCGCGACGTGCAGATCGACCCCGTGCAGCACGTGGCTCTTTCCGTAGTAAGCCTGCAGGTTGCTGACTTCGAGCATCACGCGACGCCGACAACGGAAGCAGTTTCGAATACCGAGACACCAAGAGCAGCGAGAAAAGCGCATCGAAGCCGAAACAGACTTCGAGTGTCTTTCTCTGTGTGCTCCGTGCCTTTGTGATTCATGCTCGATTTCCCGCTTCAGGCAGCATCGGCATGCTGGCCAAGGTAGGCTTCCTTGACTTTCGCGTTGGCGCGAATCTCGGCGGGCGGCCCGGAGGCGATCACCTCGCCGTACACGAGCACCGAGACGACGTCGGCCAGCCCGAAAACGACGCTCATGTCGTGCTCGACCATCACCAGCGTCTTGCCTTGCGTGACCTCGCGGATCAGCGCGACCGCGTTGGCGGTCTCGCTGCGGCTCATGCCGGAGGTCGGCTCGTCGAGCAGGATCACGGTCGCGCCGCCGGCGATCGTGATGCCGACCTCCAGCGCACGCTGCTCGGCATAGGTCAGCAGCCCCGCGGCGGTATTGCGACGGCGGCGCAGTCCGATCCTGCGCAGAATGTCCTCGGCGCGCTCCTCGGCGTCGGCGAGCTTGTTGAGGTTGTGCCAGAAGGAGTACTTGTAACCGAGCGACCACAGCACCGCGCAGCGCAGATTCTCGAATACCGTGAGCCGGTGAAAGATGTTGGTGATCTGGAAGCTGCGCGACAGGCCGAGTCGGTTGATCTGGTACGGCTTCTTGCGCGTGATGTCTTCGCCATTGAGGCGGATCGTTCCGCTGCTGACCGGAAAGCGCCCACTGATCAAGTTGAACAGCGTCGACTTGCCCGCGCCGTTCGGCCCGATGATCGCGTGTCGCTCGCCGGCGGGGATGGCGAGGCTGACGCCGCGGATGACTTCGGTCTTCCCGAAGGACTTGCGCACGTCGACCAGTTCAAGCGCCGGGGCAGGCGGCGCCGCGCCGCCGTGTCGCCCGCGTGGCGGCGGCAGGGCGGGCGTGCGGGCTGCGGTGTCGAATTCGTGGGCCACCGGGCCTAGTCCTCCGGATTGTCGCGAATCCAGTCCTCGATTTCGATCTGGACCTGGTCCCACTCGCGCTTGAAGCGGCGGCGCATGTACTCGAAGGCGATCGCGCCGCCGGCGACGACCGCGGCGGCAAAGACCCACGCCTCGGGACGGCCGGTGTCGTACGGGAAACCGAAGATCGTGACGACCGTCCCGAGCGCGATGTCCAGCGTCAGGTGGTAGGTCATCTCGATCATCAGCACCACGCCGAAGGCGAGCGCCAGCGCGGCGACGATCACGCCGAAGTACGGGTCCAGGAGCCGCTTGAACTTGCGAAACTTCATCACGCGCAGGTTCATCAGGATCAGGCTCGACAGCCCGCCCGGCGCGTACATCACGATCAGCACGAAGAACGCCCCCAGGTACAGTTGCCAGGCCTTCGTGTACTCCGACAGCGCGATCGCGAAGAAGCTGAAGACGATCGCGCCGAGGATCGGGCCGAAGAAAAACGCCACCCCGCCGATGAACGCCGCCAGCAGCACGCCGCCCGAGCGGATCGCGCTGACGTTCTCGGCCGTCACGATCTCGAAGTTGATCGCCGACAGCCCCCCGGCGATGCCGGCGAAGAAGCCCGACAGGATCAGCATGAACCAGCGCACGCGCTGCGTGTTGTAGCCGATGAATTCGGCGCGTTCCGGGTTGTCGCGCACCGCATTGGCCATCCGGCCGAGCGGCGTATGCGTCAGCGCGAACATCGCCACCATGCAGGCGAAGCACCACGCGGCGATCAGGTAGTACACCTGAAGGTCGGGGCCGAAGGTCAGCCCGGGAATGCCGAGGAAGTTGCCGCCGACCGTGCGGTTGCCGCTGATGCCGGCTTCGCCGCCGAAAAATCCCGGGAACATCAGCGACGCCGCGAACACCATCTCGCCGATGCCGAGCGTGATCATCGCAAACGGCGTACCCGCTTTCTTCGTCGTCACGTAGCCAAAGATCACGCCGAAAAAAGCGCCGGCGAGCCCGCCGATCAGCGGCAGCGCCGACACCGGCCAGGCGAGCTCGCCCTTGGCGATCATGTTCAGCGCGTGGATCGCGAAGTACGCGCCGAGTCCCGAGTACACCGCGTGGCCGAAGCTCAACATGCCGCTCTGTCCAAGCAGCATGTTGTAGCTCAACGCGAAGACGATCATGATCGCCATCTGCGCCATCAGCGCGCGCGCGAAACCCTGCGCGAACACCAGCGGCAGCACGACGAACAGCAACGCCGTGAAGCCCCAGATGACCCAGCGGCCCAGATTGAGCGGGCGGTAGCGAAGGGGGCCGAGAGCCACAGGTCAGTCCTCGCGCGTTCCCATCAGGCCCTTGGGCCGCACGATCAAAATCAGCACCAGCAGCAGGAAAGGCAGCACGGGTGCCACCTGCGCGACCGTCAGCTTCCACACGCTGTAGCCGAAGGTCTGCGGCGTGACGGTGACGCCGGCGAGGCTCGCGAGCCCTGCCAGCGACGCGTCCGAAGCTACCGCGAAGGTCTGCATCACGCCGATCGCGAGCGACGCGACGAACGCGCCAGCGAGCGATCCCATGCCGCCGACGACGATCACGACGAAGATGATCGCGCCCAGTTCGGCCGCCATCGCCGGCTGCGTGACGAAGGCATTGCCGCCGATCACGCCCGCCAGCCCCGCCAGCGCGCAACCGCCACCGAACACCAGCATGAACACGCGCGGCACGTTGTGGCCGAGCGCTTCGACCTGATGCGGGTGCGTTAACGCCGCCTGGATCACGAGTCCGATGCGCGTGCGCGTCAGCAGCAGATAAAGCGCTGCGAGCATCAGCACCGCGACCAGCATCATGAACGCGCGATACTCCGGAAACGTGATGCCGAACTGGGTGAGCCAGTCGATCGGTCCGTCGAGCGCCGCCGGCACCGCGTACGGCACGGCCGCGCGGCCCCAGATTACCTGCACCAGCTCGACGATGATGTACGACAGCCCGAAGGTGAACAGCAGTTCGGGCACGTGCCCCCACTTGTGCACGCGCCGCAGCCCCCAGCGTTCGACCAGCGCGCCGAGCAGCCCGACCGCGAGTGGTGCGAGCGCGAGCGCCGGCCAGTAGCCGATCCACCGGCTGATCTGGTAGGCCAGGTAGGCGCCGATCATGTAGAAGCTCGCGTGCGCGAAGTTCAGCACGCCCATCATCGAGAAGATCAGCGTCAGGCCCGACGACAGCATGAACAGCAGCAGCCCGTAGCTGATGCCGTTGAGCAACTGGATCAGGAAGAACTCGAGGTTCACGGGGCGAAACCGGGCGGCTGGCGAAAAAACGGCCCCGCGCGGCGGGGCCGTTGCGCCGGTGCGGAAGCGTGCCGCGCGTTACTGCGGGCGCGGCGGACGCTGCATGTTGCAGCTGGTCGGTTGCGAAGCGACGTAGGTCGGGAAGGCCCGCTCGGTCTTGAACCCGTAACCGGTCTTTTCCGTGTCGTACTTGACCGCGCCGCCGGCCTTGACCCAGGTCGAGATGAACAGCGGCTGCTGCAGTTGGTGGTCGCTCGCGCGCATCTCGATCTCGCCCATCACGCTGGGCATCTTCATGCCCTCCATCGTGTACGCGACACGCAGCGGATCGGTCGACTTCGCGCGCTTGATCGCTTCGGCCAGCATCGTCATCGACGTGTACGCGGCCAGCGTGTACCACTCGTCGCCGAACTTCTTCTTGAAGCCGAGGTAGATGTCCTCGCCCGGGTACTTCTCGATGTTCGGGTGCCAATACGAAACCTGGCGCACGCGGTCGGCGCCGGCAGCACCCATCGCCGTCGGCGTGCCCGTGACGCCGGCGTAGTACGTGTAGAAGTTGGCGGTCAGACCGGCGTCGCGCGCGGCGCGCACGAGCAGCGTCAGGTCGGTGCCCCAGTTGCCGGTGATCACCGCGTCGGCGCCGGAGGCGCGGATCTTCGCGATGTACGGAGAGAAGTCGCGCACCTGGCCGAGCGGATGCAGGTCCTCGCCGACGATCTTGATGTCGGGCCGCTTGCGCGCGAGCAGTTCCTTGGCCACGCGTGCGACCTGATGGCCGTGCGAGTAGTTCTGGTTGATCAGGTAGACGCTCTTGATCTCCGGTCGCCCCTTCATGTACTCCGTCAGCGCCTCCATCTTCATGTCGGTATTGGCATCGAAGCGGAAGTGCCAGAAGTTGCACTTGCTGTTGGTCAGATCCGGGTCGACCGCGGCGTAGTTCAGGTACACGATCGCCTGCGCGGGGTTGCGCTCGTTGTGCTTGGCGATCGCATCCGACAGCGGGATCGCCACGTGCGAACCGTTGCCCTGCGTCGCGTAGTGGATGCCCTGGTCGATGATCGAGCGCAGCAGCGTCAGCGACTCCTGCGGCGAGCCCTTGTTGTCGAACGGGACGATCTCGAAAGTGACGCCGGGGCCCGCGAGCTGCTTCTGGTTCACCAGCTCGGCGGCGTACTGGAAGTGCTTGAGGATTGCCTGCCCCACCGCGGCGAACGGACCCGACAGCGGGTCCACGAACGCGATCTTGACCGTCTGCGCGGTCGCGCCGCCCTTGCCCTGCGCCAGCACGCTGCCCGCCGCCAGCAGCGCGAGCGTCCCTGCCAGCAGCCACTTCATCGCCATGCGAATCATTCGGAGTCTCCTTAGTGGTGTTTCTTCTGGGTACCCAGAATACCGTCAGCCGGGATCGGGGGGCAAGACGAGGCTAGCCCGGACATTTCACGAGGTCGCCCCCGTTTGCGTGCGTTCCATCTCGGTGAATCAACCCTGTCGCACTGCGGGCTGCCGATCCAATTCGTACCGCCGGGGCTACGCGGCTT
>JBBIQI010000018.1:0-27541 GCA_037442465.1 Burkholderiales bacterium | reverse complement strand
CACACGTCGTGGCAGGCGAGCAGCGACATGCAGCCGAACACGCCGTCGTCGTCGCCGACCAGCTCGTAGTAATCGGCGTCGCCGCGCGCGTCGCGCGGGTCGAGGCGGAAGCGCGCGATCTTGGCGAGCCCCACCGCGCCGACGAAATCCTCGCGCATGCGCGCGGTGCCGCAGGCGGCGACACAGCAGCCGCATTCGATGCAGCGGTCCAGCTCGTAGATCTTCTCCGCGAGCTCGGGATCCATCTTCTCCTCGATGCGCGTGAGGTCGAGCTCGCGCTGCTTCGCGTGCACCCAGGTCTGCAGCCGTTCGCTCATCGCCCGCATCCACTTGCCGGTGTTGACCGACAGGTCGCCGATCAGTTCGAAGTACGGCAGCGGCGCGAGCGTGATCTCGGCGCCGAGGTTCTTGGTCAGCGTGCGGCAAGCGAGCCCGGGGCGGCCGTCGATCAGCATCGCGCACGAACCGCAGATGCCGGCACGGCAGACGAAGTCGAACTGCAGCGACGGGTCCTGCCTTTCGCGGATCTCGTTTAACGCGATGAACAGCGTCATGCCGTCGGCTTCTTCCAGCTCGTAGGACTGCATGCGCGGGACGTCGCCCGCTTTCTGCGGGTTGAACCGCAACACGCTGATGCGGATGGGCCGGTGCGAATCCGTTCCGGTCGCGCCGCCGTTGGCCGTGCGGACCAGCCGCGACGTGTCGATGATGGCCTGGTGCGTCTTCGCACCCATCACGCAATCTCGCGCGCGGACGCCGCCGCGAAGGGTTCGTCGATACGCTCGTTGCGGCCGCGCAGCCGCGCCGGCAGGAGCTGCTCGAACGGCAGCAGCGCGGCCTGCAGCGCGAAGCGGTCGCCGGCGTACTGCTTTCTGATCGCCTCGACCTCGGCCAGCCGCGCCGCGGTGTCGGGGTGTTCGATGTAGTCCTTGGCGCCGTAGCCGCGCCAGCCGGGCGGCAGCTCCATTTTCTTCACGTCGAGCGGCTCGTAGGCGAGCGTGGGCAGCGTGTCGGACTCGTTGTTCCAGGTCGCCAGCGTGCGCTTGAGCCATTGCGCGTCGTTGCGGCGCGGATAGTCGTGGCGGTAGTGCGCACCGCGGCTTTCGGTGCGCGCAAGCGCCCCGTACGCGATCGTCAGCGCGAGCTTGAGCATCTTCTGCGTGCGGTACGCGGTCACGAGCTCCGGATTGGCGCCGGCCGCCTTGTACGGCACGCCGATGTTGCGGCTGCGCGCGAGCAGCCGCTGCAGCGTTTCGACCGCCTGCTGCAGGTTCTCGCCGGTGCGGAAGATGCCGACCTTGTCGGTCATCAGCGTCTGCATCTCGGCGCGCAACGCGGCGGCGCTCTCGCTGCCGTTGCCGCTCAACAGGGCATCGAGCTTGCCCTGCTCGCGCGCGACCGCTTCGCGCACCAGTCCGAGCGGGATGGCGAGGTCCTCGCGGTCGCAGAAGTCGGCGATGAACTCGCCGACGATCATGCCGGCGACGACGGTCTCGGCGACCGAATTGCCGCCGAGCCGGTTGAAGCCGTGCATGTCCCAGCAGGCGGCTTCGCCGGCGGCGAACAGGCCCTTCAACGTCGGGCTCTCGCCGGTGGGCTTGGTGCGCACACCGCCCATCGTGTAGTGCTGCGCCGGCCGCACGGGGATCCAGTCGCGCACGGGGTCGACGCCGAGGAAGTAGTGGCAGATGTCGTAGACCTCGCGCAGGTTGTGCTTGATGTGGTGCTCGCCGAGCAGCGTGATGTCGAGCCACAGATGGTCGCCGAAGCGCGACTTCACCCCCTTGCCGCGCGCGATGTGCTCCTCCATGCGGCGGCTGACGACGTCGCGCGAGGCCAGTTCCTTTTTCTCCGGCTCGTAGTCCGGCATGAAGCGATGGCCGTCGGCGTCGCGCAGCAGTCCGCCGTCGCCGCGGCAGCCTTCGGTGACCAGGATGCCGGCCGGGAAGATGCCGGTCGGATGGAACTGCACCGCCTCCATGTTGCCGAGCGCGGCGACCCCGGTTTCCAGCGCGAGCGCGTGGCCGATGCCCTCGCAGATCACCGCGTTGGTCGTCACGCGATACAGCCGGCCCGCGCCGCCGGTGGCGATCGCGGTGGCCTTGGCGACATAGGCGGCGAGCTCGCCGGTGACGAGGTTGCGCACCACCGCGCCGTAGCAGCGCGCGCCGTCATGGATCAGCGCGAGCGCCTCGGTGCGTTCGTGCACCGGGATGCCGTTGCCGATCGCCTGGTCGCCGACGGCCTGCAGCATCGCGTGGCCGGTGCCGTCGGAGACATAGCAGGTGCGCCACTTCTTGGTGCCGCCGAAGTCGCGCTGCGCGATCAGCCCGTGCGCTTCGTCGCGCTCGGTGATCGTGACCTTCTGGCCGTTGATGATCGCCGTGCGGTCGCCGCGGCGCACGCGGCTCCACGGAACGCCCCAGGCCGCCAGTTCGCGCACCGCTTTCGGCGCGGTGTGGACGAACATGCGAACGACTTCCTGGTCCGCGCCCCAGTCGGAGCCGCGCACCGTGTCCTCGAAGTGCACGTCTTCGTTGTCGCCCTGCCCCTTGATCACGTTGCCGAGCGAGGCCTGCATGCCGCCTTGCGCGGCCTTGCTGTGCGAGCGCTTGGGCGGCACCAGCGACAGCACGAGCGCGTCGTGACCGCGCCGCTTGGCCGCGATCGCCAGCCGCAGGCCGGCGAGTCCGCCGCCGATGACGAGCACGTCGGTGTAGATGATCTTCACGCCAGCTCCTTGAGCGGATCGTCTGCGGCGCTTGGCCGCGCGAACCTCCCTCTCGCCCGCAGGGAGAGGGCCGTGTGCGAGGGCGCCGAACGTCCCGACATCTCGCTCACCTGACGTTCGGTGTCGGCACCTGCAGCCAGGCAGGCACGTAGGGTTCGCCGGCGCGCTCGCGATGCTCGTAGCCGATCTTCATGTACGCGGCGAGCGTGGCGAGCCCCAGCGCGAGAAAAAACGCCGTCAGCGCCCACTTGGCGCGCTGCAGACGACGCCGGCTGCGCGCCGGATCGCTGCCCTGCAGCCAGCCCCACTTGACCGCGAGCCGGTACAGCCCGATGCCCGCGTGCAGTTCGACCGCAAACAGCATCACCAGATACAGAGGCCACCAGCGGCCGGTCCACACGCGGTCGGCGGACTCGTAGGGGCCGATCAGCCCGGGGTGCATCAGCATCTGATACAGGTGCACCGACGCGAGGAAAAACAGCATGAAGCCGGTGATCACCTGGATCCACCACAGCGTCGTGTCGGCGTGGCCGAGCATCGCGCGGTGCGCGGCAAAGGTGCGCCACTGCCGGTAGTTGGCCGGGAACTTGCGCATCGCGAGGAACGCGTGCAGCACCACCAGCAGCAGCACGAGCGCGACGATCGCCGAAACGATGCCGGGGTAGGAGCGGCCGAAGAAGAAGTAGCCTTCGAACAGCTTCGCGATCGTCCACATGAAGTCCTTGCTGATCAGGATGGACGACACGAAGAACATGTGACCCCACATGAACAGGCCCAGCAGCAGGCCGCTCGCGCTCTGCGCGAAGTCCATGCGCGCCGGCCAGCGGCTTGCGCGCGGACGGTCGGCAAGGCCGACGCCGGCCGCGAGATCGACTCGGGTACTCATCGCGTGTACCTGCCTGCTCGTGCATCGCAACGCCGCGCAGTGTCGCCCCTGCGGTTTTCGCGGGCTTGATTGCGGTCAAGCCGGCCCGGATCGCGCGCTCACTTTTGTTGCGCAATGCGGCACACGTCACGCATTCCGGAGTGCTTGATCGCGGTCAACGGTGCGCGACGGCCGGGTGCGAGCATCCGGTTCGCGAACGCTGCGCGCCGGACCCGTGTCGGCGGCGGCGCGTTCGATCCCACCACGGACAGACGCCATGACCCGGATCCTCAGGCGCGAAGCCTTCTCGGACACGACCTTCCTGTGGGAGGTGCTGGCGCCCGACGTCGCGCGCGCCGCGCAGCCGGGACACTTCGTGATGCTTCGCCTGCACGAAGGCGGCGAGCGCATCCCCCTGACGGTCGCCGACTACGACCGCGAAAAAGGCACCGTCACGCTGGTGATCCAGGCGCTGGGCAAGACGACGCGGCAGATGCGCGATCACTACAAGGCCGGCGACAGTTTCGCCGACTTCGTCGGCCCGCTCGGGCTGCCGCAGCACATCGAGCGCGCCGGCCACGTGGTGCTGGTTGGCGGCGGGCTCGGCGTCGCCCCGGTGTATCCGCAACTGCGCGCGTTCAAGGAGGCCGGCAACCGCACGACCGGAATCATCGGCTTCCGCAACAAGGACCTGGTCTTCTGGGAAGACCGCTTCCGCGCGTACTGCGACGAGCTGATCGTGTGCACCGACGACGGCAGCTACGGCAAGCCGGGCTTCGTCACCGCCGCGCTGCACGAGGTACTCGAGCGCGACCGGCCCGACCTCGTGATCGCGATCGGCCCGCTGCCGATGATGAACGCGTGCGCGGAGACGACACGGCCGTTCGGCGTCAAGACGATGGTATCGCTGAACGCGATCATGGTCGACGGCACCGGCATGTGCGGCTCGTGCCGCGTGACGGTCGGCAACGAGATCAAGTTCGCGTGCGTCGACGGTCCCGACTTCGACGGCCACCAGGTCGACTTCAAGGAACTGCTGCTGCGGCAGAAGCGCTTCAAGGGCGAAGAAGCGACCGCCAACGAGGACTACGCGCACGTCTGCCAGGTCGAGCGCGTGCTGTTCGAGCAGGGCAAGACCAACTACAAGAAGTACAAGGACGTCGCGCCGCACGCGACAAAAATGCCCGAGCGCGATCCGCTCGAGCGCGCGCGCAACTTCAAGGAAGTCAACCTCGGCTATTCGATGGCCGACGCGCTCGCCGAGGCCGAACGCTGCATCATGTGCAGCAAGCCGGCGTGCATCGAAGGCTGCCCGGTGTCGATCGACATTCCGCGTTTCATCCGGCACCTGCTGGTGCGCGACCTGGACGGCGCGCTCGCGGTGATCAACGAATCGAACCTGCTGCCGTCGATCTGCGGGCGCGTCTGCCCGCAGGAGTCGCAGTGCGAGGCGCAGTGCATCGTCGGTCGCAAGCTCGAGCCGGTGGCGATCGGCCGACTCGAGCGCTTCGTCGGCGACAACGCGCGCCCGCGCCGGACCGAGCCGCCGCGCCTCGAAAGGAAGCTCGGCAAGGTGGCGGTGGTCGGCTCGGGCCCGTCGGGGCTGGCGGTCGCCGCGGACCTCGTCCGCTACGGCTGCGAGGTCACCGTCTACGAGGCGCTGCACGTCGTCGGCGGCGTCCTGCAATACGGCATCCCCGCGTTCCGCCTGCCGCGCGAAATCATCGCGCGCGAAGTCGATGCGCTGGTTGCGCTCGGCGTGAAGTTCGAGACCAACAAGGTCATCGGCAAGACTTTCTCGATCCCGCAGCTCTTGGGCGAGATGGGATTCGACGCGGTGTTCGTCGGCGCGGGCGCGGGTGCGCCGGCCTTCCTCGGCATCCCGGGCGAGTTCGCCGGCCAGGTGTACTCGGCCAACGAGTTCCTGACGCGCGTGAACCTGATGGGCGGCGACAAGTTCCCGTATCTGGACACGCCGCTGACGCTCGGCAAGAGCGTGATCGTGATCGGCGCCGGCAACACCGCGATGGACTGCCTGCGCGTGGCCAAGCGGCTCGGTGCGCCGACCGTGCGTTGCGTGTACCGCCGCTCGGAGGCGGAGGCGCCGGCGCGCGTCGAGGAACTGCGCCACGCGAAGGAGGAAGGCATCGAGTTCTTCTTCCTGCACGCGCCGGTGGAGATCCTCACCGACGCCGACGGCAACGTGCGCGGCATGAAGGTGCAGAAAATGACGCTCGGCGAACCCGACGACAAGGGCCGCCGCAAGCCGGTGCCGTTGCCCGAATTCGTCGAGCTGGAGTGCGACACCGTGATCTACGCGCTCGGCACCCGGGCCAACCCGATCGTCACGAAGTCGACCCCGGGGCTGGAACTGAACAAGTGGGGCTACATCGTCGCCGACGAGTACACGCAGGCGACCAGCGTGCCCGGGGTGTTCGCCGGCGGCGACATCGTCACCGGCGGCGCCACCGTGATCCTCGCGATGGGCGCCGGCCGCCGCGCCGCCCGCGCGATCGGCGCGTATCTGGCGGGCGGCAAGACCAAGTGGCCGATCACGCGCGCCGATGCCGAAGCCTTCGTGCCGCCGGCACCGATCGATGCAGCGGCGACCGAGACTGCGCGATGAAATCACTGGTCCTGAATCCGGCAGTCCACGCCTGCAGTTTTGCGCAAGTGCGTCGTGCGACCGGGATTTGCGGCTACGACTGCACTCACCCAGCGGGTGAAGCCGCGATCGGCCGGGTTGTCTCGCGCTGGCGCGTGGCGCAATCGCGGAGTGCCGCGCCGGCGTCGAACCGAGCGCCGACGGCGTCATGCGCAGCACCGAGGTTGTCATCCCGAGCGAAGCCGGGGGATCTCCGCATAGCGCGCGGGCGAGATTCCTCGCCTTCGGCTCGGAATGACGAGGAACGTCGGCTCGGAATGACAAGGCGTGGTCGGCTCGGAATGGCGAACGCGCGTCATCCCGAGCGGATGCGAGGGATCTCGGCACTGCGAGCGGCGGAGATTCCTCGCCTTCGGCTCGGAATGACAAGGAACGTCCGCTCCGAATGACCAGGAACGTCGGCTCTGAATGACGATGGACCTCGGCTCGAAATGTCCTGCCGCGGCGCAGCGACCCGACGACAAATGGCCGACCGTCTGGTTTGGACTGATTGACCACGGAGGCACGCAGACACGGAGGAAGACATCGCTGTGCTTCTCTGTACCGCTGCACGTCTGCGCTGAGTATCCGGTCTGCCGAATGAGGACCTGCCAATGAGCATCTGCCCCCGCTGCAAGCGTCCGCTCGAGGACGAGGAGCCGTACATCTGCTGTGCCGGCGTCGAGCTGCGCTGGCGCTGCACCGAGTGCGGCAAGGTCAGCGAAGGCTTCGCGTTTCCGTACGGCATGTGTCCGCACTGCAAGGGACGGCTCGAACTGCTCGAGCGCGGTCCGATCGAGGGCGACGCCGCGCTCGCGGCGATCCGCAAGGCCTTCGAGATCGAACTGGGCGGGCTCGCGTTCTACGAGCGCGCGGCGCGCGACGCCGCCGACCCGGTGCTGCGCGAGCTGTTCGGCCGCTTCGCGGCGATGGAGCGCGAACACATGGCCACGCTGTCAAAGCGCTACCACGCGGACCTGCCGCCGCCGGCGACCGACTTCCAGCTCGACCGCGGGGCGATCTTCGCCGGCGTCGACCGCAAACCCGAGGATCCGGCCAATCTGTTCCGCATCGCAATCGCTTTCGAGAGCCGCGCGGTCGACTTCTTCACGCGCGAGGCCGACGCCGCCCCTGCCGGCTCGGTCGAACGCGAGCTGTACAAGGAGCTCGCCGCCGAGGAGCGCGAGCACGTCGCGCTGCTGACCACCGAGCTGCGCCGCTGGGAAGCCGGCAAGGCCGGCATCCTGTAACCCACGGACCTGCGCCATGACCGAACGCTCGCACGTGCTCGACGGCAACGAAGCCGCGGCGCGCATCGCGCACCTGACCAGCGAAGTGATCGCGATCTATCCGATCACGCCCTCGTCGACGATGGGCGAGCTGGCCGACGCCTGGTCGGCGGCCGGACGCAAGAACATCTGGGGCGCGGTGCCGCAGGTCATCGAGATGCAGAGCGAGGCGGGCGCGGCCGGCGCGGTGCACGGCGCGCTGCAGGCCGGCGCGCTGACCACCACCTTCACCGCGTCGCAGGGGCTGCTGCTGAAGCTGCCCAACATGTTCAAGATCGCCGGCGAACTGACGCCGGCCGTGTTCCACATCGCCGCGCGCACGGTCGCCACGCACGCGCTGTCGATCTTCGGCGACCACAGCGACGTGATGGCCGCGCGCACGACCGGTTTCGCGCTGCTCGCCTCCGCCAACGTGCAGGAAGCGCAGGACCTGGCGATGATCGCGCACATGTCGACCTTGCGCGCGCGCGTGCCGTTCCTGCACTTCTTCGACGGCTTCCGCACCAGCCACGAGGTCAACAAGATCGACCTGCTGTTCGAGGAGGAGGTGCGCGCGCTGATCGACGAGGAGCTGGTCCGCGCGCATCGGGCGCGCGCGCTGAATCCGGACGCGCCGGTGATCCGCGGCACCGCGCAGAACCCGGACGTGTTCTTCCAGGCGCGCGAGGCGTGCAACCCGTTCTACGCAGCGGTGCCCGGCATCGTGCGCGAATCGATGGCGCGCTTCGCCGGCG
This sequence comes from Burkholderiales bacterium, assembly GCA_037442465.1. Classification (GTDB taxonomy): domain Bacteria; phylum Pseudomonadota; class Gammaproteobacteria; order Burkholderiales; family Burkholderiaceae_F; genus DSNY01. The sequence continues at coordinate 19,278 of JBBIQI010000018.1, read as the reverse complement.
TGACCGGCCGCCGCTACGGCCTGTTCGATTACATCGGGGCGCCCGACGCCGAGCGCGTGCTGGTGCAGATGGGTTCGGGGGTGGGCGCCTCGCGCGAGGCGGTCCGAAAACTCGTCGCCGCCGGCGAAAAAGTGGGCCTCGTCACGGTGCGCCTGTACCGGCCGTTCGACGTGGCGGCCTTCGTCGCGGCGCTGCCCAAGTCGGTGCGCGCGATCGCCGCGCTGGACCGCACCAAGGAGCCCGGCGCGATCGGCGAGCCGCTGTACCAGGACGTCGTCACCGCGCTGGCCGAAGGCTGGCCGCAGGACCTGCCGCTGCCGCGCGTGATCGGCGGCCGCTACGGGCTGTCGTCGAAGGAATACACGCCGGCGATGGCCAAGGCCGCGCTCGACGAGCTGGCGCAGGCGCAGCCGAAGCGCCATTTCACGCTCGGCATCCATGACGACGTGACGCGGCTGTCGCTGAGGTGGGACGAGGACTTCGACACCGAGGGCGAAGGCGTCACGCGCGCGGTGTTCTACGGGCTCGGCGCCGACGGCACCGTCGGCGCAACGAAGAACACCGTGAAGATCATCGGCGAAAACACGCCGCTACACGCGCAAGGCTACTTCGTCTACGACAGCAAGAAGTCGGGCGCGATTACCGTGTCGCACCTGAGGTTCGGGCCGCAGCCGATCGAGTCGACGTATCTGATCCGCCAGGCCGACTTCGTCGCCTGCCACCAGTTCGAGTTCATGGAAAAACTCGACGTGCTGGCGCTGGCGCGCCCCGGCGGGACCTTCCTGCTGAACAGCCCGTACGGACCGGAAGAAGTGTGGGACAAGCTGCCGCGCGAAGCGCAGCAGTCGATCCTGGACAAGAAGCTGCGCTTCTTCGTGGTCGACGCCTTGGCGGTCGCCAAGCAGGCCGGGCTGGCCGGCCGCATCAACACGGTCACGCAGGCGTGCTTCTTTGCGATCTCGGGCGTGCTTCCGAGCGAAGAGGCGATCGCGAAGATCAAGGACGCGATCCGCAAGACTTACGGCAGGCGCGGCGAAACGGTGCTCGCCCGCAACTTCGCCGCGGTCGACGCTTCGCTCGCGGCGCTGCGCGAGGTCAGGGTGCCGGCGCGCGCGGACTCGAAGTTCGCGCGCCGGCCGACCGTGCCGCGTGCGGCGCCCGACTTCGTGCAGCGCGTGACGGCGATGATGATGGAGGGGCGCGGTGACCTGCTGCCTGTGTCGGCGCTGCCGGTCGACGGCACCTTCCCGACCGCGACCACGCAATGGGAAAAGCGCAGCATCGCGCACGAAATCCCGATCTGGGACGAGACGATCTGCACGCAGTGCGCGATCTGTCCGCTGGTCTGCCCGCACGCAGCGATCCGGCAGACGGTGCTTTCGCCCGAGGACATGCGGCGCGCGCCGTCGACCTTCAAGGCCGTGCCGTGGTCGCGCAAGGACGGCAGCGGGCTCGAAGGCATGCTCTACAGCCTGCAAGTGGCCCCCGACGACTGCACCGGCTGCGGCATCTGCGTGGACGTCTGCCCGACGCGCAGCAAGCAGATCGTCAAGCACAAGGCGATCAACATGCGGCCGAAGCTCGCGCATCTCGAGGCCGAGCGCGCCAACTACGAGTTCTTCCTGAGCCTGCCCGAAGTGCGGCCGCCGTTCGAAAAAATCGACCCGCTGCGCGGCTCGCAACTGCGCCGGCCGCTGTTCGAGTACTCGGGCGCGTGCGCCGGCTGCGGCGAGACGCCGTATCTGAAGCTGCTGTCGCAACTGTACGGCGACCGTCTGGTCATCGCCAACGCGACCGGGTGCTCGTCGATCTACGGCGGCAACCTGCCGACCACACCGTGGGCGACGAACGCCGACGGCCACGGCCCCGCCTGGGCCAACAGCCTGTTCGAGGACAACGCCGAGTTCGGGCTCGGCATGCGGCTGGCGATCGACGCGCAGCGCGAACTGGCGCAGACACTGGTGCGCGAGCTGCGCGCCGAAATCGGCGAAACCCTCGCCGACGAGCTGCTCGGCGCAGCGCAGGACAACGACGAAGAGATCCGCGCGCAGCGCGAACGCGTCCGCCGGCTGAAGGCGATCCTGGCGACGCTGCGCTTCCCCGAAGCCGCGCGGCTGGCGGCGGTGGCCGACAGCCTGGTCGCGCGCAGCGTGTGGATCGTCGGCGGCGACGGCTGGGCGTACGACATCGGTTACGGCGGGCTCGACCACGTGCTCGCCTCCGGCAAGAACGTCAACATCCTGGTGCTCGACACCGAGGTCTACAGCAACACCGGCGGCCAGGCGTCGAAGGCCACGCCCAGAGGCGCGGTCGCCAAGTTCGCCGCCGCCGGCAAGCCGATCGGCAAGAAAGATCTGGGCATGATCGCGATGGCCTACGGCAACGTGTACGTCGCGCAGGTGGCGATGGGGGCGAACCCGGTGCACACGGTGCGCACCTTCCAGGAAGCCGCCTCCTGGCCCGGGCCGTCGCTGATCATCGCGTACAGCCACTGCATCGCGCACGGCATCGACATGACCACCGGCATGAGCCATCAGCGCGATGCGGTCAAGAGCGGCTACCTGACGCTGTACCACTACGACCCGCGGCTGGCGATGGGCGGCGCGGACCAGCCGCTGAAGCTCGACTCGCGCAAGCCGACGATCCCGCTGGAACAGTTCACGATGAAGGAAGGCCGCTTCGCGATGCTCGCGCAGGCCGATCCGGTTCGCGCCAAGCAGCTGGCGCGTGCCGCACAGGCCGAGGCCGACGCGCGCTGGCAGTTGTACGAGCAGATCGCCGGCGTGCACCGCGTGCTCGCCGACGCCGCCGCGCCCGCGGCGCCGGTCCGCACGCAGACCGAGGACGAAGCCGCCGCACCGGCACAGGGAGCCGAGTCATGAGCGTCGATCTGCGCACCTCGTATCTGGGCCTGGCACTCGCGCATCCGATCGTGGCGTCGGCCTCGCCGCTGACGGGCTCGCTCGACAGCCTGAAGCGGCTGCAGGACGCGGGCGTCGCCGCGGTCGTACTGCCGTCGCTGTTCGAGGAACAGATCGAGCACGAGGAAATGGCCACGCACGACCTGCTGCTGTATGGCGCGGAGCTGTCGCCGGAAGCGCGCGGGTTTTTCCCCGAGCCACAGCCCTACCGCACCGGACCGGATCGGTACCTGAAGCTGATCGAGGAGGCCAAGCGCACGCTGTCGGTGCCGGTGATCGCGAGCCTGAACGGACACACGCCGGGCGGCTGGACCGACATCGCGCGGCGCTTCGAGCAGGCCGGCGCCGACGCGATCGAGCTGAACGTCTATTTCCTCGCCGCCGATCTCGAAGACACGAGTGCCGCAGTCGAGGCGCGCTACATCGAACTGGTCGAATCGGTAACGCGCCAGGTGTCGATTCCGGTCGCGGTCAAGGTGTCGCCGTATTTTTCCGCGATGGCCAACATGGCGGCGCGGCTGGCGCGCGCCGGCGCGCGCGGGCTCGTGCTGTTCAACCGCTTCCTGCAGCCCGACATCCTGCTCGACGAGCTGGCGGTCGCGCCGCATCTGGTGCTGTCGACCTCGGACGAACTGCGGCTGGCGCTGCGCTGGATCGCGATCCTGCGCGGCCGCATCGACGCGAGCCTGGCCGCGACCGGCGGCGCGCACACGGCCGACGACGTGCTGAAGCTGCTGCTCGCCGGCGCCGATTGCGTGATGGTCGCCAGTTGCCTGCTGCGCAACGGCCCGGCCTACGCGAGCCAGCTCGTGCGCGGCGTGCAGGCGTGGATGGCCGAGCGCGAGTACGAGTCAGTTGCGCAGATGAAAGGCTCGCTGTCGCAGCAGTCCTGCCCGGATCCGGACGCCTTCGAGCGCGCCAATTACATGAAGGCGCTGACTTCGTACACCAGCGCGTTCGTATGACGATCGTTGCGAGCGCCGATACCGCGCGTCGATTGCGACGGCCGTGGCGAGCCCGTCCGATTGAACGCCGCTGCTGGCCGCACCCGCGTCATCCCGAGCGAGGCGAGAGAGTTCGGCGCGGCAAACGGACAGGGGTCCTCCTCCTGGCCGAGCCGTGTCGACTCGGCGCCGCGTTCCATTGACGGGTATCCGGGAAATCGCCACGTTGCATCGCTCGCGCACAACCCACGCACATGCGCTTCTGGAGGCCACCATGGCATTGATGATCACCGACGACTGCACCGCTTGCGACGCCTGCGTCGAACCCTGCCCGAACCAGGCGATTTCGGCGGGCTCGCCGATCTACGTGATCGACCCCGACAAGTGCACCGAATGCGTCGGTGCGCACGACACGCCGCAATGCGTCGACGTGTGCCCGGCCGACTGCATCGTGCCCGATCCGAACCACAAGGAAACGCGCGAGCAGTTGCAGGCCAAGTACGAGCGGCTGCACGGTTGATCCCGAATCCGGCAGTTGGCCATCCGTCGTCCGGTCGCTGCGCCGAGATCCCTCGCTGCGCTCGGGATGACATGGGCGTGTCATTCCGAGCCACCGGAGAGGAATCTCGGTCCCGCAAGGCGGGCTCCCTCCTCGCGTCTCCTCTCGGGATGACATGGGTGTGTGATTCCGAGCCGAAGGCCTTGGTCATTCCGAGCCGAAGGCGAGGAATCTCATCCGCTCGTTGCGCCGAGATCCCTCGCTGCGCTCGGGATGACGGAACCGGCGACACCCAGCGCGAAGCGAACTCGCAAGGCGGCGTTGTCACGAGGTTGCGTCATCCTCGATAGTGGCTGAGCGCAGTCGAAGCCGCAAACACCGGTCGCACGACGCCCCTCCGCGCGACTGCATCGTTGGACCCCCGGATTCAGGTCGATTCATGTGATGCCGGCGTGCGCGTCGTCGCCTGCGGCGGCGCGCCTCAGCTCCGCTTTTTCTTGCGCCCTGCGCGTCACGACGCGACGCGCCGCACCGGCGCGCACTTGCGATCGCCCGCCAGTGAGGACCGATTGACGATGGTCAACGTGGCCGGCGGCCGCAACGCCTACGGTAGCGCCCTGTGACAGCGGCGCGCGCGACGAGGTCGCGCGCAGCGAGCCGACACCATAGCAGGCACCCACGAGCGATCCATGACCGAGCAGCACAGCACAGGGAGCGTCGACGTGGCGGGCGCGGCGCCGGCACGGAGGGCACGATGAGCCCGTATGCCGTCTTCCTGCTGTATCTGCTCGCGATCCTCGGCTTCGTCGGGTTCACGCTGCTGCTGAACAGGCTGCTGGGGCCGCGACCCGCGCCGACCGCCGTCAAGCTCGAGCCGTTCGAGTGCGGCGCCACCGTCATCGATCCGACCAACGTCAAGGCGGTACCGATCAAGTACTACGCGGTGGCGATCGTCTTCATCCTGTTCGACCTGGAGACGGTGTTCCTGTTCATCTGGGCGCTCGGCGCGCAGCCGCTGACCGGCTTCATGCTGGCGACGTTCTTCATCTTCGTTTTCCTGCTCGTGCTGATCCTGCTGTACGTGTATCGCGCGCGCCTGCTCGAAGCGGTGACCCGATGAAGATCGACCGCACGATCCCGATCGCGCCGGCGGGCGGCGCGGCCGCGCGCGAGAGGAGCGGCGCCTTCGAATTCATCTCGACGAAGAAGGACGAGCTGATCGGGTGGGCGCGCAAGTTCTCGCTGTTCCCCTACCCGTTCGTCACCGCCTGCTGCGCGATGGAGTTCATGGCCGTCAGCGGCACGCCGTACGACACCGACCGCTTCGGTGCGGCGCTGCCGCGGTTTTCGCCGCGCCAGTCCGACCTGCTGATGGTCGTCGGCACGATCACGCACAAGCAGGCGCCGATCCTGCTGAAGGTGTGGGAGCAGATGTGCGAGCCGAAATGGGTGCTCGCCTTCGGTGCCTGCGCCACCAGCGGCGGGTTCTATCAGAACTACGCGGCGTTGCCCGGCATCGACAAGATCATCCCGGTCGACGTGTACGTGCCCGGCTGCCCGCCGCGGCCCGAGACGGTGATCGACGGGATCATGCAGTTGCAGGACAAGATCGCGCGCGCGCGGCATCCGATCGTGACGAAGGACTTCTGATGGCCGCCGCGCACGTGTTCGATCGCATGCAGCCCGCGCTGGCGCCGCTGGCGCGCACGATCTCGATCGCGCACGGCGTGCTGGTGCTCGCGATCGAGCCGGCGGACTTGCTCGCGATGGTGCGGCGGCTGAAGGACGAATTCGCGTTCGACCTGTTCCTCGACGTGACCGCGGTCGACTGGCTCGGGCAGACGCCGCGCTTCGAGGTGGTCTGGCACTTCTATTCGACGCAGCACAAGGTGCGCGTGCGCGTGAAGACGCGTGTGGCCGAAGCGGATCCGACCGTCGATTCGCTGGCGGGGTTGTACGGCTCGGCCCGCTTCATGGAGCGCGAGTGCCACGACATGTACGGCATCGCCTTCCGCGGCAATGCGGACCTGCGGCCGATCCTGCTGTATGAAGGCTTCGTCGGGCACCCGCTGCGCAAGGACTATCCGAAGCAGCAGGAGCAGCCGCTGGTGCCCTACCGGACGGCGGAGTGACGCGCGATGGACATGAAGATCCCCAATCCGATCCGCCCGGCGTTCACGACACCGCTGCGCGACGACACGGTGATCGTCAACATCGGGCCGTCGCACCCGGCCACGCACGGCACGATCCAGATCGTCACCGAACTGGACGGCGAGCGCGTGCTGCGCGCCGACGTGCACTGCGGCTACCTGCATCGGGGGTTCGAGAAGGAGTGCGAGGACCACACCTGGCACAACCTGATCCCGTACGTCGATCGCCTGAACTACTGCTCGGGGCTGATCAACGACTTCGCGTATTGCGACGTGGTCGAGACGCTGATGGGCGTGCAGATCACGCGCCGCTGCAAGCTGCTGCGCACGCTGCTGGCGGAATACTCGCGAATCGCCGACCACCTGACCTGCGTGGCGGCGGCGTTGATGGAGCTCGGGGCGATGACCGCGTTCCTGTATCTGGTCACGATCCGCGACTACATCTACGAGCATCTCGCCGATCTGACCGGCGCGCGTGTGACGTATTCGTACGGCCGCATCGGCGGGCTCGCGCGCGACCTGCCGGACGGCTGGATCGAGCGGCTCGAGCAGATCCTCGGCCAGTTCGACGAGTTCGTCGGCCGCGTGCACGGACTGATGGACCGCAACCGCATCTTCATCGAGCGCATGCGCGACGTCGGCACGATTTCGACGGCCGAGGCGATCAACTGGGGCTACACGGGGCCGATCCTGCGCTCGACCGGCGCGCCGCGCGACCTGCGCAAGGACGCGCCGTATCTGGCGTACGCCGAGCTGGACTTCGACGTGCCGGTCGGCATCAAGGGCGACAACTACGACCGCTATTACGTGCGCATGCGCGAGATGGACGAGTCCGTCTACATGATCCGCCAGTTGATCGACCTGCTGCGCGAAACGGAAGGGCAGCCAATATGCGTCGACGACCGCCGCTGCACGCTGCCGCCCAAGGAGCTCGTCTACCGCGAGATCGAATCGCTGATCAACCACTTCAAGCTGATCATGGACGGGCCGCGCGTGCCGGCCGGCGACTGCTACGTCGCGCACGAGGCCGCCAACGGCGAGCTGGGCTTCTACATCGTCAGCGACGGCAGCGGCACGCCGTACAAGGTGCACGTGCGTTCGCCCAGCTTCGTGCACATGGGCGGCGCGCACAAGATGCTCGAGGGCTATCAGCTCGCCGACATCGTGCCGACCTTCGGCTCGATCAACATGATCGGCGGGGAGTGCGACCGGTGATGAAGAACGCGACGAGCAACGGGGTCGGAGTCGAATCTTCGCCTCGACCCTTTCGCGCGGGCGCACGGCGCCCGCCGAAATTCGACGCTGACCCCGTTTTTCTTTCGGTGGAGTACGACCGGTGAGCACGCTCGTCGCCACGCCGATCCCGAACAAGACCGGCTCGATGCGGCATCTGCTGCCGGAGTTCGAGCGGATGAAGGCGCGCTTTCCGGCCGGCTTCGAGTCGTCGCTGACGCTGCCCTGCCTGCGCCGCATCCAGGAGGAGCGCGGCTACGTCGCCGACGAGGACATCGACCTGCTGGTCGAGTATCTGGGCGTGCCGCGCATCCAGATCGAGGAAGTGCTGAGCTTCTACACGCAGTTCCGCCGCGCTCCGATCGGCCGCTGGCATCTGCAGGCGTGCCGCAACGTGTCGTGCTCGCTGCGCGGCGCCGAACGCCTGATCGACCTGCTGCAAGAGAAGCTCGGCATCCGTGTCGGGCAGACGACACCCGACGGCCGCTTCACGCTGTCGACCGTCGAGTGCCTCGGCTCGTGCGGCACCGCGCCGGTCGTGATGGTCAACGACGCGTATCACGAGAACGTCGATGCGGCGCAACTCGATGCGCTGCTGGAGCGGCTGACATGACCGGCGCCAAGGTCATCATGAACTTCCCGGTCACGCCGACGTCGCACCGGCTGGCCGATTACGAAGCGCGCGGCGGCTACGCGACGCTGCGCAAGGTGCTGGCCGCGATGAGGCCCGAGGACGTGACCAGGGAAGTCACCGCCTCCGGCCTGCTCGGCCACGGCGGCGCGGCGTTTCCGGTCGGCCGCAAATGGCAGGTCGTGCATCTGAACGACGGCCAGCCGCACTATCTGTGCGCGAACGCCGACGAGGGCGAGCCCGGCACGTTCAAGGACCGCTGGATCCTGGAAAACGCGCCGCACCTGCTGCTCGAATCGATGCTGATCGCGTCCTACGCGCTGCAGGTCAGGAACGCGTTCGTCTACATCCGCGGCGAGTTCGATCTGCCGTATCGCCGACTCGCCGCCGCGGTCGAAGAGGCGTACGCGGCCGGCTACTTCGGCGAACGCATCCTCGGCAGCGAGTTCTCCTGCGACCTCGTCGTGTATCGCGGCGCAGGCTCGTACGTGTGCGGCGAAGCCTCCGCGCTGATCACGTCGATCGAAGGCAAGAAGGGCTATCCGCGCAATCGGCCGCCGCGGCTGACGGTGCGCGGGCTGTACCAGCGGCCGACCGTCATCAACAACGTCGAGACGCTCGCCAACGTCACCGGCATCGTGCGCGACGGCGCCGAGGCGTTCAAGAAGATCGGCACGCCGAAGAGCCCCGGCACGCAGCTCGTGTCGATCTCCGGCCACATCGCCAAACCCGGTGTCTACGAGGTCGAGTACGGCTATCCGGTCGAGAAGTTCCTGTTCGAAGACTGCGGCGGCATGCTCGGCGGCAAAGCGCTCAAGTGCATCGTCCCCGGCGGCATCTCGACCAAGGTGCTGACGCGCGCGGACATCGCGGGGCTGACCTACGAGCACAAGGCGTTCGAGGCGCGCGGCTCGCAGCTCGGCAGCGGCGGCATGATCGCGATCGCCGAGGGCACCTGCATGGTGCGGCTGCTGCAGGTGATGCTGCGCTTCTATCACCACGAATCCTGCGGGCAGTGCACGCCGTGCCGCGAGGGCATGGGCTGGCTGCACCGGACGATCGACCGCATCGTCGAGGGCAGGGGGCGGCCCGAGGACATCGACACGCTGGTGCGCGTCTCGGAGGCCAACGACGGCACGACGATCTGCGGCATGGGCGACGCGGCCGGCTACGCGACCGTCGGCATCATCGCCAAGTACCGCGACGAGTTCGAACACTTCATCGCCCACAAGCGTTCGAAGTGCGGCGGGCGGCTCGAAATCGACCTGGGCCAGGCGGCGGAGGCGGCGTATGCCTGAGTTCTTCGTCAACGGCCAGCCGGTGGCCTTCGAGAAGGGCCAGACGGTGATGCAGGCCGCGCTCGCCGCCGGCTTCTACATCCCGTACTTCTGCTGGCATCCGAACCTGTCGGTCGCGGGCAATTGCCGCATCTGCATGGTCGAGGTCGAGGGCGAAGGCGGCGGCGGCAGTTGGATGGACATCGCCTGCAACATGCCCGCGACCGAAGGCATGCGCGTGCTGACCGACTCCGAGCCCGTGCGCGCGCGGCGCAGGCAGATCCTGCAGTTCATCCTGCTCAATCACCCGGTTGACTGCGGCGTGTGCGACAAGGCCGGCGAATGCCTGCTGCAGGACCACCACTACGAATACAACGGCGCGCCGTCGGACTCGACCGTGCCGAAAGTGCACGCGACCAAGTTTTATCCGCTGTCGTCGCGAATCATCCTCGACAACGAGCGCTGCATCGTGTGCTCGCGCTGCGTGCGCTTCACGCGCGAAGTGTCGAAGTCCGGCGGGCTTGGCATCCTCGACCGCGGCGACACCTCGCTGGTGCGCGCGAGCGCGGACGGCGCGTTCGAACGCGACCCGTACTCGGACAACGTGATCGATCTGTGCCCGGTCGGCGCGCTGCTGTCGCGGCAGTTCCTGTACAAGGCGCGCGTCTGGTACCTGAAGCCGACGCCGTCGGTGTGCCCCGGCTGCAGCCGCGGCTGCGCGATCGACATCTGGCACCGCAAGCCGGAGTGGAAGCTCAACGCGCTCGATCCGAAGTTGAACGCGCGCATCGAGCGGGTGACGCCGCACGACCCCGCCGCGCTGCGCGCGGCTCCTTTTTCAAGAGTGGGCAGTCCAGAGCCGGCCGCGAACCCCCGTTTGGAAAAGGGGGGCAAGGGGGAATTGCACGGTGCGGCCGCAGACGACCTCGGCCCCTGGATCTGCAACAAAGGCCGCGACCTCGCGCAGGTTTTCGAGCGGCCGCGCGCCGAGCAGGCGATGCTCAAGGGCAAACCGGTCGAACTCGCCGTCGCGATCGACGCGGCGCGCCGCTTGATCGCCGAGGCAAAGCGTCCGGTCGCGCTGGTATCGAGCTGGGGCTCGAACGAGGAGCTCGACGCATTCAAGGCCGCGCTCGGCGATCGCGTCGAGTGCTTCGTCAAGGCCGACCACCTGCCTGCCCCCGGCGAGGTCGTCGAAGACGACTTCCTGCTCCGCGCCGATAAGAACCCGAACGGGCGCCGTGCGCGCGAACTGTTCGGCGAGCGCGCGCCGCGGCTCGAAGGCGCGGACCTCGTGCTCGTCTGGGGCGAAGGCTTCGACTTCGCGCAACTGCCGCGCGGCGCGAAAGTGGTCTTCCTGAACTCGTACCTGCAGCCCGAAAACGGCCACGCCGACGCGTTCATCCCGATCAGCGTGCAGATCGAACGCAGCGGCCATTACACGAACTTCGAAGGCGTGGTGCGCCGCTTCGAGCGCTGCTTCGCCCGCAAGCCGACGGTCGCCGACGCCGAACAGGTGTTCGCGCGGCTCGGGCAGTCGCTGGTGAGCTTCGCGTAGCCATGACCAACGCTTCGCGCCCCCTCACCCCCGCCGGTGTCCCTCGAGGACAGCGGCGGGTTTCGCGCCGCAAGTCAGCGCCGATTTGCGGAAGGATCGGTTCCCCATGATCCAGGACCTCGTCGTCTACGCGGTGTACATCGCCTTCGCGATCGGCATGCTGATGACCTTCGGGCTGATCCTGACCTGGGTCGAGCGCAAGCAGGGCGCGGTGATGTCGGATCGCATCGGTGCCAATCGCGCGTATCTGCGCATCCCGTTCACGCAGGTCAAGCTGGTCTGGTGGGGGCTGTTCCACGGGCTCGCCGACGGCCTGAAGATGCTGGTCAAGGAGGACTTCAAACCGAAGACCTACGACTGGTACGCGTACATGGTCGCGCCCTGGGTCGCGTTCACGCCCGTGCTGTTGGTCTTCGCGGTGATCCCCTTCGGCGGCGTGCTGATCCCGGGCGAGCTGATCCCGCCGCTGGCGGACTGGTTCGGCGACCGTACGTACACGATGCAGATCGCCAAGCTCGACGCCGGGCTGCTGATCGTCTTCGCGTTCGGCGGGCTGACAATCATCGGCTGCATGCTGGCCGGCTGGTCGTCGTCGAACAAGTTCTCGCTGCTCGGTGCGCTGCGCGCCGGCAGCCAGATGATCTCCTACGAGCTGATCCTCGGGCTGACGCTGCTCGGGCTGATCCTGATCTACGGCACGGTCGACCTGGACGACATCGTGCGCCAGCAGTCGGGCGTCGTGGCGGGCTTCCTGCCCGCGTGGGGCATCGTGCTGCAGCCTTTCGCCGCCACGCTGTTCATGGCGGCGGCGATCGCCGAGAACAAGCGCATTCCGTTCGACCTGCCCGAGGCGGAGTCGGAGCTCATCGCCGGCTACTTCACCGAATACAGCGCGATGAAAATGGGCCTGTTCATGTTCGCCGAGTTCATCGAGATCGCGATCATCGCGGCGCTGTTCACGACGCTTTTCCTCGGCGGCTACAACCTGCCGTACATGCACGACGGCGGCTTCAGCTTCCCGGGCGGCCACGAGATCGCGATGAGCCACGGCGCAGTCGTCGTCACGCAGGTCGTCGTGTTTCTCGCCAAGGTCTTCCTGATGTGCAGCTTCCAGATCCTCGTGCGCTGGTCGCTGCCGCGCTTCCGCTACGACCAGGTGCTGCGCTTCGCGTGGAAGTTCATGTTCCCGCTGGCGCTCGCCAACCTCACGGTGACCGCGGTCGCCGTCTGGGCCCTGCGAACGGTGAACGCATGACGCACAAGCGCTACCGCCGCAGGGCGTACTGGAACCGGCCGACGATGGGCTGGTGGGAGCGGCTGTATCTGCCGGAAATCCTGCGCGGGCTCGGCATCACGAGCCGCGTGTTCCTGCGCAACATGGGCCGGTGGATGACCGGCCGCAAGGGCGCGCTGACCACCTACTACCCCGAGGAGCGCCGCCGCGATTACGCCCGCCACAACCGCGGCAAGCACGTGCTGACGCAGCGGCCCGACGGACGCCCGCAGTGCATCGCCTGCAACATGTGCGCGACCGTCTGCCCGGCGAAGGTGATCGAAATCGAAGCGGCGTTCGACCCGGACGATCCCGCGCATCCGAAGTCTCCGGCGCGCTTCGAGATCGACTACTCGCGCTGCGTGTTCTGCGGGCTGTGCGTCGAGGCCTGCCCCGAGGATGCGATCCGCATGGTGCCCGACGTGCCCGACCTGCCGGCGGGCCGGCGCTGGACGATGTGGATCGGCCTCGAAGAGCTGCTGACCTGGAACCCGCAGCGCGACGTGGCGAAGCCGTATCCGCCCAAGAACCCGCCCCTGCAAGGGCAGGGCTCGGTGGCGATGGGGTCCGCGCCGACGCCAGTTCAGCCCGCTGCCAACCTCTCCCTCGAAGGGGGAGGCGTGCGACCGCCGACCACGGCTTCCACGCGAGTCCCGCAATGATCGAAACGCTGCTCGCCAACCTCGATGCGCTGCTGCTGTACGTGTTCGCGCTGTGTGCCCTGGTCGGCGCCGCGCTGATGATCGTGCTGCGGCAGCCGATGCGGGTCGCGCTCGCGCTGATCTCGACGATGATCTTTCTGGGCGGCATCTACGGGCTGCTCGGCGTGCACTTCATCGCCGCCTTCCAGGTGCTGATCTACGTCGGCGCGGTGATGGTGTTCATGGTCTACGTGATCATGCTGCTCGACGTACGCGACCCGGCGGTGCGCCGGCGCTACTCGAAGTTCCTGCTGCCGGGCGTGGCGGCGTTCGTGCTGCTCGTCGGCGCGCTGGCGTACGCGGTGGGCAACGCGTTGCCGGCGGCATCGCGCACCGCCGGCAGCGAAGGCTTCGGCCTGCAGCTTTTCGCGACGACGTTCCTGAACGCCTACTGGCTGCACTTCGAGCTGACCTCGGTGCTGTTGCTGGCGGCGGTGGTGGCCGCGATCGCGGTGATCCGCGCGGGAGCCAGACGCGATGGATAAGGTCCAGGTTCTGCTCGCGCTGGCCGCGGCGCTGTTCGCGCTGGGCCTGCTCGGCGTGACCGTACGCCGCAACCTGCTCGTGATGCTGATGTGCATGGAGCTCGCGCTCAACGGCGCCAATCTCGCGCTGGTGACCTTCGCGCACCAGATGGGCGAGGCGGTCGGCGCGGTGCTCGTGTTCCTGATCTTCGTCGTGGCCGCCGCGGAGATCGCGATCGCGATCCCGATCGTGCTGCTGCTGGTGCGCCGCAAGCACACGCTCGATCCGGGCGCGTATTCGGATCTGAAGGGATAGGCGATGGGCACGCTGACGCTGATCGTGCTGCTGCCGCTGGCGGGCTTCCTGGCGAACGGGCTGCTCGGCAACGCGCTCGGCAAGCGCTTCGTCAGCGCGGTCGGTTGCGGGCTGCCGCTCGCCTCTTTCGCGCTGGCGGTCGCGGCGTTTCGCGCGCTCGAGGCCGGCGGCGCGCCGATCGTCGAGGTCGCGTACACGTGGGCGTTGATCGGCGAAACGACGTTCGAGATCGCCTTTTACTTCGACCGGCTCGCCGCGGTGATGACGCTGATCGTCACCGGCGTGGGCTCGGTGATCCACATCTACTCGATCGGCTACATGCACGAGGACCGGAGCTACGCGCGCTTCTTCGCGTACCTGAACCTGTTCCTGTTCTTCATGCTGCTGCTGGTGCTCGGCCGCTCGATGCTGGTGCTGTTCGTCGGCTGGGAGGGCGTCGGGCTGGCCTCCTACCTGCTGATCGGCTTCTGGTTCGAGAACCCGGACAACGCCAGGGCCGGCAAGAAGGCGTTCATCACGAACCGCGTCGGCGACGCCGGCTTCCTGCTCGGCATGTTCCTGCTGTACTTCGCGTTCGGCACGCTCGACATGGATCGCATCAACGCGGCGTTCATGGCCGGACCGGTCGCGGTGTCGGCGAGCCTCGCCGGCGTGCTGCTGTTCGTCGGCGCATCCGGCAAGTCGGCGCAGATTCCGCTGCACGCGTGGCTGCCCGACGCGATGGCCGGTCCCACCCCGGTGTCGGCGCTGATCCACGCGGCGACGATGGTGACCGCGGGGGTGTACCTGGTCGCGCGCATGGCGGGGCTGTATCTGCACGCGCCCGAGGCCTCCGCGCTGGTCGCCGCGATCGGCGCGGCGACCGCGCTGTTCGCGGCAACGATCGCGCTCGCGCAGAACGACATCAAGAAGGTGCTCGCGTACTCGACCGTCTCGCAACTGGGCTTCATGTTCGCCGCGCTGGGTGTGGGCGCCTACGGTGTGGCGATCTTCCACGTGGTCACGCACGCGTTCTTCAAAGCGTGTCTGTTCCTCGGCGCGGGCAGCGTGATCCATGCGTTGAGCGGCGAGCAGGACATCCGCAAGATGGGCGGGCTGGCGAAGAAGATTCCGCTGACCTTCGCGACCTTCCTGGTGGCCACCGCGGCGATCGCCGGCATCCCGCCGCTGGCCGGGTTCTTCTCGAAGGACGAGATCCTCTGGTTCACGTTCGCCTCGGCGCGCGGCGGCTCGCCGCTGCTGTGGGCCGTGCTCGCCGCGACCGCGCTGCTGACCGCGTTCTACATGTTCCGGCTGCTGTGGCTGGTGTTCCTCGGCCGCTCGCGCGTGGCACCCGAGGTCGCGCACCACGTGCACGAGTCGCCGTGGTCGATGACGGGAGTGCTCGTCGTGCTGGCGGCGCTGTCGGCGATCGGCGGCTTCATCGCGGTGCCGCGCTTCCTCGAACCGCTGCTGCCGCTGCCGCCGCTCGCCGAGTCGGCGCAGCCGCTGCACAAGCCGCTAATCGCGGTAGCGATCGCGATCGCGGCTGCCGGCATCGCAGCCGCGGCGTTGTTCTTCGGCGGCGATGCGAAGCGCGCGGCGGCCGTCGGCGAACGCTTTTCGGGCGTGCGGCGCGTGCTGGCGAACAAGTACTACGTCGACGAGCTGTACGAAGCGGCGCTCGGCCGGCCGCTGCACTGGGTTTCCGAGCACGTGTTCCTGCGGCTCGGCGACCGCGCGCTGATCGACGGCACGCTGCACGCGCTGGCGGCCGCGGCGCGCGGCGGCGCGGCGCTGTTCTCGCGCGTGCAGACCGGCAGCCTGCAGCTGTACGTGTTCCTCGTGCTCGCCGGCGCGGCGGCGAGCCTGCTGTGGGTCTGGCGCCATGTCTGAAGCCGCCGTGTTGAACGTCGTCCTGTACCTGCCGGTGACCGGCATGGTGCTGCTGGCGCTCGCGCCCGCAGGGCGCGACGCGCTGGTGCGCCAGATCGCGTTCTGGACGATGCTCGTGCAGCTTGCGCTCGCCGCGTGGCTGTACCTGCGCTTCGACCCGGCCGCCGCCGGGCTGCAGTTCGAGACGCGCATCCCGTGGATCGAGTCCTGGGGCGTGTACTACCACGTCGGACTGGACGGCATGAACGTGCTGCTGGTGCTGCTGACGGCCTTCCTCGGTCCGCTGGTGGTCGCCGGCGCGTTTTCCGCGATCACGAAGGACGTCAAGCTCTTCTACGCGATGGTGTTCTTCATCCAGTTCGCGATGCTGGGCACCTTCGTCGCGCAGGATCTGTTCCTGTTCTACGTGTTCTGGGAAACGATGCTGATCCCGATGTTCCTGATCATCGGCATCTGGGGCGGCGAGCGGCGCATCTACGCGACGCTGAAGTTCGTTCTGTACACGGCGGCAGGCAGCATCCTGATGCTGGCCGCGGTGATCTATCTGGTCTATTCGCTGCACCAGACCACGGGCGTCACCTCCTTCGCATTCGCGGACCTGTACCGCGCGCAGCTGCCGCTCGGCGTGCAGACGTGGCTGCTGGCGGCGTTCGCGCTGTCGTTCGCGATCAAGGTGCCGATGTTCCCGCTGCACACCTGGCTGCCCGACGCGCACGTCGAGGCGCCGACGGCGGGCTCGGTGATCCTCGCCGGCGTGCTGCTGAAGATGGGGACCTACGGGTTCCTGAAGCTCGGCTTTCCGCTGTTTCCGGACGCCACGCGCGAGTTCACGCCCTTGATCATGACGCTCGCGGTCGTGTCGATCGTCTACGGCGCGTGCCTGGCGCTGGTGCAGACCGACATCAAGAAGATCATCGCGTACTCGTCGATCAGCCACCTGGGCTACGTGATGCTGGGGCTGGCGAGTCTGGATCTCATCGGCGTCCAGGGCGCGATCGTGCAGATGGTCAGCCACGGGCTGACGTCGGCGGGGCTGTTCCTGATGGTGGGCATGATCTACGAGCGCTGCCATACGCGCGAGCTGGCCGCGTACGGCGGGCTGGCGAAGCTGCTGCCGGTGTATTCGGTGTTCTTCATGATCCTGACGCTCGCGTCGGTGGGGCTGCCGACGACCAGCGGCTTCACCGGCGAGTTCCTGGTGCTGCTCGGCGCGTTCAACGCGGCGTGGCCGATCTACCAGCAGGGCGACGGCTATCCGCTCGCGCTGGCGGTCGCCGCGGTGTCGGGTGTCGTGCTCGGCGCGCTGTACATGCTGTGGTTCGCGCAGCGCTTCCTGTTCGGCGCGGCGAAGGTGCCGCACGGGACGGTGACGGACCTGAACCTGCGCGAGCGCTCGATCCTCGCGGCGATCGCGGTCGGCATCTTCTGGCTCGGACTCTTCCCGAACGAGCCGATGCGCAAGACCGAACTGGCGGCGCAGCAGTATCGGGCGCTCGTGGCCGCCACTCGGGCGCCGGTGCAGGCGGCCGCGGCGTCCCTGCAGTCCGCAGCGCCTCACCCTGACGCTGTCCCGCTGTCCGGGGAAAGCGAAGCTGTGCAGTGGCGGGCGCCGGTGGAGGCAACGCGATGAACTGGACCGAAGTCGTCACCGCGATGCTGCCCGAGCATCTGCTGCTCGCGGGCATCTGCGTGCTGATCCTCGTCGAGGTGCTCGCGGCGAAACCGCGCGGCGCGCTCGGCATCGCGCTCGCGGCGGTGATCGCGGCGACCGCGGCCGCGGCTTCGCTTGGCTTCGGCAGCTACGAGGCCGCACCGTTCGCCGGCCAGTTTTCGGTCGGTCCGACCGTGCTGCTCGCCAAGGCGGTCGTGCTCGGACTGACGATCCCGGTGCCGCTGCTGTCGCGCGACGACTTCGACGACAGCCGCTTTCATCTGCTGCTGCTGTCGTCGCTGTACGGCACGCTGCTGCTGCTGTCGGCCGACAGCTTCCTGACGCTGTTCCTCGGGCTGGAGCTGATGTCGCTGCCGGTATACGCGCTGGTGCTGCTGGCGTTCTCGCGCGACGACAGCGCCGAGGCGGCGCTGAAGTACCTGGTGCTCGGCGGCGCGGCGACGGCGACCTTCCTGATGGGCATGGCGTTGCTGTTCGGCGCGACCGGTTCGCTCGCGCTCAGCGCCTTTGTCGATGCGCTCGCCGCCGGCGACACGTTGTCCACCGCGGCGGTCGTGCTGATCGTCGTGGCGTTTTTCCTGAAGGCGGCAATCGTGCCGTTCCATGCGTGGGCGCCCGACGCCTACCAGGGCGCGAGCGTGCCGGTGACCGCGTACATGGCGACCATCATCAAGGCCGGCGTGCTGCTCGCAGTCGCGCGGCTGTTTGGCACCGCCGACATCCCGCGCGGCATGGTCGAGCTGCTCGCCGCGCTGCCGCTGGCGTCGATGGTGTGGGGCAACCTCGCGGCGATAAGGCAGACGAGCTTTCGCCGGATGATCGCGTACTCGTCGATCGCGCACGCGGGCTACCTGTACTTCGCGCTGCTCGGGGCGGGCGAAGGGCGCTTGCAGGCGATCGTGTTCTATCTGCTTGTGTACGGGCTGATGAATCTCGCCGCGTTCGCGGCGCTGCCGCGCGGAAGCGCCGGTGCGGTGGGCGATGCCGCCGCAGACGAGCTGGCCAGCCTGAAAGGGCTGTTTGCGCGTGCGCCGTGGGCCGCACTCGTGCTCGCCGCCGCGATGCTTTCGCTGGCGGGCATTCCGCCGCTGCCAGGCTTCGTCGCCAAGTTCCTGATCTTCAAGAACGTGATCGAGGCCGGCTACACGCTGTACGCGGTGATCGGGCTGGTCGCGAGCTACCTCGGGATCTACTTCTATCTACGCGTGATCCAGTATGCGTTCATGAGCGAGGCAGCCGTCGCGCGCGCCGCGTCGATGCGCGCGCTGGCCGCGAGCGCGGCGATCGTCTGCGCGGTGCCGGCGTTTGTCGTGGCGGTCTTCCCCGGCTGGGTGATCGGGAAGTTCTGACCCGGCTTCGCAGGGTCCGATTCACGACCTACCCGGCGTTGCTCGTTCTCGCGGCACGTGCCAGCTGCCCGGCTTGCGCGTTCCTCAGCCCTCGTCATTCGGAGCCCGCTCAGCCTGGTCATTCCGCGCCAACCGTTGTTTGTCATTCCGAGCCAAAGGCGAGGAATCTCTGCCGCTCGTAGCGCCGAGATCCCTCGCATTCGCTCGGGATGACGCGCGTTCGCCATTTCGAGCCATGCACACCTTGTCATGCCGAGCCGAAGGCGAGGAATCTCCGCCGCTCGCAGCGCCGAGATCCCTCGCATTCGCTCGGGATGACGCGCGTTCGCCAGTCCGAGCCCACCGTTCTTTGTCATTCCGAGCCGAAGGCGAGGAGTCTCCGCCGCTCGCAACGCCGAGATCCCTCGCATCCGCT
>JBBIQI010000017.1:0-28408 GCA_037442465.1 Burkholderiales bacterium | reverse complement strand
AGTACTGCGTTCGGGACGCAGGAGTCGGAGGTTCGAATCCTCTCACCCCGACCAGAGCCTTTTCCCAAGCCTTTGCGGTAGTCGCCGTTCCGCGGAGCACGGCCTGATTCGGCGCTCGCCCGCACCCGCGTCGAGCGCGCCACCGGTCCGGAATCGTCGCTGCCGGATCGCCGAGCGGCGTGGACCCGGAGCAGCACGCACCGGCATCGTTCCTCGGCGTCGACCTCATCGGTGTCCGGCGGCCGTGGGCGCCACCGCACCGTCACGATCTCCGAGGGCTTCCGCTCACCGAATGATTTTTCCGGCGCGGGCATGGGCACGCCATGCCGCCCGGCCCCACTGCGGGCTCGCGTGCTGCGGTGGCCCCGCGACGCCGGCGGATGATGCCCGCTTTGAGGGACTTAGCTTTACAAATTAGGGGCTTATCGGCAGTATCTTCAAGCTTCGGCGCGCACCTCGGACGTTATAAAAGGCCGCTCGCCCTTCCCTTTGCATCCATGTCAGCCGTCACCCAAGGTCCAGCAGCGGCAGCAGGCGCTTTGACCGGTCTTGCCCGCGCGCTCGTGCAGCAGGGCAAGCTCCGCCCCGACCGCGCCGAGACACTGGCGCGCAAAGCCGTAGCGAGCAGCACGCAGTTCATCGACGAGTTGACGAGCGTTGCCGAGCAGGTCGGCATGACGACTTCGCAGATCGCGAAGTTCGCCGCCGACACTTTCGGGCACCCGTTGCTCGATCTGTCGGCGTTCGACTCCGACCAGCTGCCGAAGGACATCATCGATCGCAAGCTCGTCGCTTCGCTGCGGGTGCTCGCGCTGCGCAAGCGCGGCAACCGGCTCGCGGTCGCCGTTTCGGACCCGACCAACTTCCAGGCGCTCGATCAGGTCAAGTTCCAGACTCAGCTCGCGCTCGACGTCGTCGTGGTCGAGCACGACAAGCTGGTCAAGCTGATCGAAACCTCTGTGCAATCGGTTGCACAGTCGCTCGATGCGATCGTCGGTGACGACGTCGACTTCGAGGACCTGATCCAGGAGTCGCCGGAACAAACCAAGGACGAGCCGACGGTCGAAGTAGACGACGCGCCGGTCGTCCGCTTCCTGCAGAAACTGCTGCTGGATGCAATCACCGAGGGCGCGTCTGACCTGCATTTCGAGCCATACGAAAAGTTCTACCGGATCCGTTTCCGCGTCGACGGCGTGCTGCGTGAAGTGGCGCAGCCGCCGCTGGCGATCCGCGAACGACTGGTCACCCGCATCAAGGTCATCTCGAAGCTCGACATCTCGGAAAGGCGGGTGCCGCAGGACGGGCGCATGAAGCTTGCGCTGTCGGGGCAGCGCGCGATCGACTTCCGCGTCAGCACGCTGCCGACGCTGTACGGCGAGAAGGTCGTGATGCGTATTCTCGATCCGTCACAGGCGAAGATGGGGATCGACGCGCTCGGCTACGAACCCGAGCAGAAGCAGGCCCTGCTGGACGCGATCACGCGGCCTTACGGTATGGTCCTGGTGACGGGCCCGACCGGCAGCGGCAAGACGGTCTCTTTGTACACATGCCTGAACATCCTGAACCAGCCGGGCGTGAACATCTCGACCGCCGAGGATCCGGCCGAGATTCAGTTGCCCGGAATCAACCAGGTCAACGTCAACGAGAAAGCAGGCTTGACGTTCGCCAGCGCGATGCGCGCCTTTCTGCGGCAGGACCCGGACATCATCATGGTCGGCG
The DNA here is from genome assembly GCA_037442465.1 of Burkholderiales bacterium. Lineage (GTDB taxonomy): Bacteria > Pseudomonadota > Gammaproteobacteria > Burkholderiales > Burkholderiaceae_F > DSNY01. The sequence continues at coordinate 26,689 of JBBIQI010000017.1, read as the reverse complement.
AGATTCGCGACTTGGAAACCGCCGACATCGCGATCAAGGCGGCGCAGACCGGCCACATGGTCATGTCGACGCTGCACACGAACGACGCGCCGTCGACGTTGACGCGGCTCGCCAACATGGGCGTGCCGGCGTTCAACATCGTCTCGTCGGTGATCCTTATCACCGCGCAGCGGCTGGCGCGCCGCCTGTGCTCCTGCAAGCAGCCCGCGGACCTGTCGAAGGACGCGCTGCTCGCGGCTGGCTACGCAGAGGCGGATCTGGACGGCAGTTGGGTTCCGTACAAGCCGGTCGGCTGCGATCGCTGCAAGGGCACGGGTTACAAAGGGCGGGTCGGCATTTATGAGGTCATGCCGATCACCGAGGAGATCCAGCGGATCATCCTTAAAGGCGGCAGCTCGCTCGAGATTGCGCAGCAGGCTCAGCGCGAGGGTGTGAAGAATCTCAGGCAGTCGGGTCTGCTGAAGGCGCGCCAGGGCGTGACCTCGGTCGACGAGGTGCTCGGCTGCACCAACGATTGATCCGAAATCAACGAACCAAGCAGGCGGAGACAGGCATGGCCACAGGTGCAATTGCCAAACCGCGCGAAGTCGTGCGCGAGTCGGTGTTCCACTGGGAGGGCCGCGACAAGAGCGGCAAGGTGGTCAAGGGCGAAATGCGCGCCGGCGGCGAGTCCGTCGTCGCGGCGGCGCTGCGTCGGCGCGGCATCATGGTGTCGAAGATCAAGAAGCAGAGCTTCGCGCGCGGCCGCAAGATCTCCGAGAAGGACCTGGCGATTTTCACGCGGCAACTGTCGACAATGCTGCGCGCCGGCGTACCGCTGCTGCAGTGCTTCGACATCGTCGCGCGCGGTCACTCAAATCCGTCGATGTCGCGGCTGCTCAACGACATCAAGATGGACATCGAGACCGGTACCAGCCTGAACCAGGCCTTCCGCAAGTACCCGATCTACTTCGACCCGCTGTTCTGCAACCTGGTCGCCGCCGGCGAGCAGGCGGGCATTCTCGAGACGCTGCTCGACCGCCTGGCCACGTACAAGGAGAAGACGCTCGCGCTGAAGGGCAAGATCAAGAAGGCGATGTTCTATCCGCTGATGATCATCCTGGTGGCGATCCTGATCACGTCGATCATCATGATTTTCGTGATCCCGTCGTTCAAGAGCGTGTTCACCAGTTTCGGCGCCGACTTGCCCGCACCGACGCTGATGGTCATCGCGATGTCCGACTTCTTCGTCGAATACTGGTACGTGCTGCTGTTCGGACTGGTCGGCTCGATCTACTTCCTGATCCAGGCCTGGAAGCGCTCGCCGAAGGTGCAGATGGCGATCGACCGGTTGATCCTGAAGCCGCCGGTCATCGGCGAACTGATGCAAAAGGCCTCGATCGCGCGCTGGAGCCGCACGCTGTCGACGACGTTCGCCGCCGGCGTGCCGCTCGTCGAGGCACTCGACTCGGTGGGTCCGGCCGCGGGCAACGCCGTCTACAAGGAGGCGACCAAGCAGATCCAGAGCGAGGTCAACATCGGCACGAGCCTCGCGCAGGCGATGCAGAACTCGGGCGTGTTTCCGAACATGGCCGTGCAGATGACCAGCATCGGCGAGGAGTCGGGTTCGCTCGATTCAATGCTGTCGAAGGTCGCCGACTACTACGAGCGCGAAGTCGACGAGACCGTCGATGCACTCGCCAGCCTGATCGAGCCGATCATCATGGTCGTGCTCGGCGTGATCATCGGCGGCATCGTCATCGCGATCTATCTGCCGATCTTCAAGCTCGGCCAGGTGGTGTGAAAACCCGGACAAGGCCGGCATCGCCTGTGCGCTGCCGGCCACGATGACTTCTTGTCTCCCGACGCTCTTTTCCTGATCGGTGCGGCCGTCGTCGGCCTCGCGGTCGGTTCCTTCCTGAATGTGGTGATCCATCGCCTGCCGCGGATGATGGAGGCTCAGTGGCGCGCGCAGTGCGCCGAGCTCGAGGGCCGCGAGCCGCCCAAGGTCGAACGCTACAACCTGCTGGCGCCGCGCTCGCACTGCCCGGCGTGCGGCAAGCCGCTGCGCGTCGTCGACAACATCCCGGTCGTCTCCTACCTGATGCTGCGCGGCAAGTGCGCGTTGTGCGGCGCGCGCATTTCGCCGCGCTACCCGACGGTCGAGATCCTGACCGCCGTGCTCTCCGCGCTGGTCGCCTGGCACTTCGGCTGGGGCGCGGCCGGCGCACTCGCGCTCGTGCTGGTCTGGACGCTGATCGCGCTGACTTTCATCGACGCCGATACGACGTTTCTGCCGGACGATCTGACGCTGCCACTGCTCTGGCTCGGACTGATCGTGAATCTGTGGAACACGTTCGCGCCGCTGCACGAGGCGGTGATCGGCGCAGTCGCCGGCTACCTGATCCTGTGGTCGATCTACTGGCTGTTCAAGCTCGCGACCGGCAAGGAAGGCATGGGCTACGGCGACTTCAAGCTGCTCGCCGCGCTCGGCGCATGGCTCGGGTGGAAGATGCTGTTGCCGATTGTGCTGCTGTCATCGATCGTCGGTGCCATCGTCGGCGTCGTACTGATCGTGCTGGCTCGCCGCGGGCGCGACATCCCGATCCCCTTTGGCCCCTACCTCGCCGCCGCTGGCTACATCACGCTGCTGTATGGCGACGTCATCGCCAGCCGCTTCCTGCCGTTCTGAATCCGCCTTCCTGCGCGTCGGACTGACCGGCGGCATCGGCAGCGGCAAGTCGACGGTCGGCGATCTGTTCGCCGAGCTCGGTGCCGCCATCGTCGATACCGATGCGATCGCGCACTCGATCACCGCACCCGGCGGCGCGGCGATCGACGCGTTGCGCGCGGTTTTCGGCGTCACTTACGTGACGCGCGACGGCGCGCTGGACCGCGCCAGGATGCGCCGGCTGGTGTTTGCCGACGCCGATGCGAAACGCGCGCTCGAGGCCATCTTGCACCCGCTGATCCGAACTCGGGCCGAGGACGCCGCGCAGCGCGCGGCCGCCGTCGCACCGTATGTGATGTTCGTCGTGCCGCTGCTCGTCGAGTCCGGCGACTGGAAGGCGCGTGTCGACCGGGTGCTCGTCGTCGACTGCCCGGTGGACATGCAGATCGAGCGCGTGCTGGCACGCAGCTCGATCGACGCCGACAGCGTCCGCGCGATCGTCGCCCAGCAGGCGAGCAGACGACAACGGCTCGCCGTGGCCGACGACGTGCTTTACAACGGCGGCGCCATCGGCCAGTTGACCGCGCGCGTGGCGCGGCTGCACGCGATGTACTGCCGCCTGGCAGCGATCCGACGCGCAGCCGCAGGCTAGCGCTCGCCCGTGATATCGTCGATCCGGCCTCGGGCAGCGCGCGCATGCAGAGCAAGGAACCCCTCCAGATTCTTTACGAGTATCCGTTCAACGAACGGGTGCGCACGCTGCTGAGGCTCGAAGACCTGTTCGAGAAGCTCGCGTACTTCTGCTCCCAGACGCATCACTTCTGTCATCACACCGCGCTGCTGACGCTGTTCGAGATTCTCGATGTCACGGCGCGCGCAGATCTGAAGGGCGATCTGCTGCAGGAACTCGAGCGTCACAAGCAGTCGCTGCTCGCGCTGCGCAACAACCCGCAGGTTTCAGAGCCCGCGCTCGCCGCGGTGCTGGCGGACATCGACGAGGCGCAGCAGGCTTTGAATGCCACCCCGGGCAAGGCGGGCCAGCACTTGCGCGACAACGACTGGCTGACGAGCATCCGCAGCCGCGCCAGCATTCCCGGCGGCACTTGCGAGTTCGATCTGCCCTCGTACCACGCGTGGCTGATGCGCGACGCGGACGCGCGCGCGCAGGATCTGCAGGCGTGGGTCAAGCCGTTGTCGCAGTTCAACCAGGGACTCGCGATCGTGTTGAAACTGCTGCGCGAGACCGCGCATCGCAGCCGCCAGACCGCCGTGCAGGGGTCATTCCAGCAGACCCTGCAGGGGCGCACCTACGCGCTGCTGCAGGTGCGGGTGCCGGCCGATTCGGGCGCGATCCCCGAGATCAGCGCCAACAAGTACATGCTGTGGATCCGCTTCACGGCGGCGGATCGCGACCCCAAGCCGCGCGCGGTCGATCGCGACATCTCGTTCGATCTATCGCTGTGCGCCTTCTAGATGACCACGATCGTCAAGTGCCCAACCTGCGGGCGCGAGGTCGAATGGTCCGAGGCTTCGCGCTTCCGGCCGTTTTGCTCCGAGCGCTGCAAGCTGATCGATCTCGGCGCATGGGCGGCCGAAAAGTACGCGATCGCCGGCAGGCCGGCCGAGCAGTCCGAGGAAACCCCGCCGTCGGAACCGCCGCTGAAGCACTGAGAAGGCGTGAAGACTTCGACGTCAGCGAGTCGCGCGGCAGAAAGGCTCGCGCCTTCTGAGCGCCGCCTACCAGGCAGCCGACAGCAGCGCGACGCCGTGCGCGCCGCATCGCATCGCAGTCGGCAACAGTGACTCGCGCAGCCCACCGATCGCGTAGATCGGCAGCGCGGCGTTCGCGATCATCGCCGCAAACCGTTCCCAGCCGAGGCCGGGCTGCGCCGGGTGGCTGGGTGTCGGCAACACCGGACCGGCGACCGCGAAGTCGAGATCGAGCGCGGCCGCACGTTCGATCTCGGCACGCCGATGTGCCGACGCGGCCACCAGCGGCAAGTCGGGCCGGCGGTCGAGCGCCATCAACTGCACCGAGGTGAAGTGCACGCCGCCGGCACGCTCCCACAGCGCGGCATCGTGCCGCCCGCTGACGAGCACCCGCGCACCGCAGGGGCGTGCCCGCGCGAGGATTTCGTCCAGCAGCCGCCGCACGGGCGCGGCGTCGAGCGCGGGTTCGCGCAGCTGGATCAGGCGCACACCGCGCGCCAGCGCAAGCTCAACCCGCGCGAGAAACGCATCGACGCCGAGCGCGGCCGCGTTGGTCAACGCACAGAGCGCTGGCAGCGCGAGCCAGCGCAGCACCGGTCCCGTCGCGGGCAGCAGCGGCCCGTCGGGCAGCCGATCGGTCGAGAAGAATCCGAACTGCTGACCCTCGCGCGCGTGCGCCTCGCCGCGCCAGTCGAACACGCGGCAGAAGTGCAGCCGCACGCGCGCGTGCGGGTAGTCAAACATCCGTGTGACCCAGGGATGCACTGCACCGACCTCGATGTTGAGCTCCTCGTGCAATTCGCGCGCGAGCGCCGTCGCGATCGACTCGCCCGGCTCGATCTTGCCGCCGGGAAACTCCCAGTAGCCCGCATACGGCTTGCCTGCGGGCCTGCTTGCGAGCAGAAACGCGCCGTCGGGCCGAACCAGCACGCCGACCGCAACATCGACCGGCGTGCGTGCGTTCATTCGCGCCTGGCGGCTAGTCCGTGCCGGCCGGCGAAGTCGCGCGCGAACTGCAGCGCCACGCGACCCGACCGCGAGCCGCGCTGCAGCGCGAACTGCAACGCCTGCACGCGCGCGGTCTCGAGCAGCGCGCCGTCGACACCGAACCGCGCAAGCCAGTGCGCGACGATGTCCAGATAGTCGTCCTGGCGAAACGGATAGAAAGACAGCCACAGGCCGAAGCGCTCGGACAGCGAGATCTTTTCTTCGACCGTTTCGGCCGGATGGATCTCGCCGTCGGCCTCGTACCTCGTTTGCAGATTCTCGCGCATGTACTCCGGCATCAGATGCCGCCGGTTCGATGTCGCGTAGATCAGCACGTTGTCCGAGGGTGCGGCCACCGAACCGTCGAGCTGCGCCTTGAGGGCCTTGTACGAACTCTCCCCCTCCTCGAACGACAGGTCGTCGCAGAAGACGATGAAGCGTTCCGCGCGATCGGCCACCTGCGCGACGATGTCGGGCAGGTCGACGAGATCGCGCTTGTCGACTTCGATCAGCCGCAGGCCGCGGTCGGCGAAGCGCGCCAGGCACGCGCGGATCAACGAAGACTTGCCGGTTCCGCGCGCGCCCGTCAGCAGCACGTTGTTCGCCGGCAGTCCGGCGACGAACTGCTCGGTGTTGCGCAGAATTTGCTCTTTCTGCGCGTCCACGTGTTGCAGGTCGTCGGGGTCGATGCGCGCGATCCGGTGCACCGGCTCCAGATAGCCGACCTCGACGCCGAGGTAGCGGCGGCGGCGCCAACGGAACGCCGGCGCGCTCCAGTCGAGCGTGCGCGCGGGCGGCAGCAGCGGTTCCAGCCGCGCAAGCACGGCCTCCAGTCGCTGCGCGAGCGCGTCCGCCGCTGTCCGCGTCGCACTCATGAACGGTAGTCGGCGTTGATCGACACGTACTCGTGCGACAGGTCGCACGTCCACACGGTGGCGCTCGCCTCGCCGCGTCCGAGGACGACGCGCACGCGAATCTCGGCGCCTCTCATCACGCGTTGGCCATCGGCCTCGCGATAGGCGGGATGACGTCCGCCATCACGCGCGACCCAGACGTCGTTCAGGTACAGCTGCACCCGGCCAGCGTCGAGGTCGGCGACTCCGGCGCCACCGACCGCAGCGAGGATACGGCCGAGGTTCGGATCGGACGCAAAGAAGGCGGTCTTCACCAGCGGCGAGTGCGCGATCGAATAGGCGATGCGCGCCCCTTCCTCCTCGCTCGCGGCCTCTTCGACGGTGACCTCGATGAACTTCGTCGCGCCCTCGCCGTCGCGCACGATCGCCTGGGCGAGCCGCTGCGCCACCTGCGCGATCTCTGCGGTGAGCTGAGCGAGGCGCGGATCCTTGATCGAATCGATCCGCGGCGCGGCGCTCTTGCCGGTGGCGATGACGACGAACGAGTCGTTGGTCGACGTGTCGCCATCGACGGTGATCCGGTTGAACGATCGGTCGGCGGCTTGTCGGGCCAGCCGCGGCAACAGCGCCGGATCCACGCCCGCATCGGTCGCGACGAAGCCGAGCATCGTCGCCATGTTGGGCCGGATCATGCCCGCCCCCTTGGCGATGCCGGTGATCGTGATCTCGTGCCCGTCGAGCTGGAAGCGCCGCGACACCGCCTTCGGGACGGTGTCGGTGGTCATGATCGCCTCGGCCGCCTGCAGCCAGTTTCCGGGAGACAGTCGGGCGATCGCTTGCGGCAGTCCGGCGAGGAGCCGTTCGATCGGCAGCGGTTCCATGATGACGCCGGTGGAAAACGGCAGCACCTGCGTCGAATCGCAGCCCAGCAGGCGGGCGGCCTCGAGACAGGTCTGGTGCGCATGCGCCAGTCCGGCTTCGCCCGTGCCGGCGTTGGCATTGCCGGTGTTGACCACCAGCGCACGCACGCCGCGGCCGACGTTCAGGTGCGCCCGGCAGACCTGCACCGGTGCGGCGCAGAACCGGTTCTGCGTGAACACGCCCGCAACGCTCGCCCCTTCGGCGATCCGCACGACCAGCAGATCCTTTCGACCCGCCTTGCGGATCGACGCCTCGGCCCAGCCCAGCTCGACGCCGGCGACCGGCGCGAGCGATGCGGCGTCAGGCGCGGTCAGGTTGACTGGCATGGGCGCCACGCGCACGGGGCCATCCGCGCAAACCGCTACGCGAGCTTGCCATGGCACTGCTTGTACTTCTTGCCGCTGCCGCACGGGCACGGATCGTTGCGTCCGATCTTGCCGCCGAAACGCTTGAAGGGCTGCGGTTTGGCTTCCTCGCGCTCGGGCAGTGTCAGCGTCTCGACGTCCGCCACCTCCTCCGCGACGGCGGTGCCGAACTCCGAGTGCTGCGCCCGCGCCTGCTCGATGCGGCGCTCGGTCTCCGCCTCGATCTTCTGCTCCGCCGCCTCGACCTCCTCCTGCGACTGGATGCGCACATTCATCAGGATGCGGATCACGTCGGCGCGCACCCGATCGATCAAGGTGCCGAACAGCTCGAACGCCTCGCGCTTGTATTCCTGCTTCGGATTCTTCTGCGCGTAGCCGCGTAAATGAATGCCCTGGCGCAAGTGGTCGAGCGCCGCCAGGTGTTCGCGCCAATGCTGGTCGAGCACCTGCAACAGGATCGAGCGCTCGAAGCCGGCGAACACCTCGGCGCCGACTTGCGAGACCTTGGCCGCGTAGGCCTCGTCGGCCGCGGTCAGCACGCGCTCGAGGATGGTCTCGTCGGTGATCTTGTCTTCGGTGTCGAGCCACTGCTGGATCGGCAGGTTGATCTGCCAGTCGTCGGCGAGCGTCTTGGTCAGACCTTCGATGTCCCACTGCTCCTCGACCGAGTCGGCCGGCACGAAGGAGCGGAACAGGTCGGTGAAGAACCCGCGCCGCAGATTCGTCACCATCTCGCCGATGTTGTTCGCCTCGAGGATCTCGTTGCGCAGCCGGTAGATTTCGCGCCGCTGGTCGTTCGCAACGTCGTCGTACTCCAGTAGCTGCTTGCGAATGTCGAAGTTGCGTGCCTCGACCTTGCGCTGCGCGGTCTCGATCGAACGCGAAACCATTCCAGCCTCGATCGCTTCGCCCTCCGGCAGCTTCAGCCGGTCCATGATCGCTTTCATGCGGTCACCGGCGAAAATGCGCAGCAGCGGGTCTTCCATCGACAGATAAAAGCGCGATGCGCCAGGGTCGCCCTGCCGGCCGGCGCGACCGCGCAGCTGGTTGTCGATGCGTCGCGACTCGTGCCGCTCTGAGCCGATGATCTTCAACCCGCCAGCAGCCACCACCTGGTCGTGCAGCGCCTGCCACTCGCTGCGCAGCTTGGCGATCCTGGCCTCCTTCTCCTCGTCCGACAGGTTCGGATCGGCGCGCACCAGATCGATCTGCTTTTCGACATTGCCGCCGAGCACGATGTCCGTGCCGCGGCCGGCCATGTTGGTCGCGATCGTGATCATCTTTGGCCGCCCGGCCTGCGCAACGATCTCGGCCTCCTTCGCGTGCTGCTTGGCATTGAGCACCTGGTGCGGCAGTCCCTCCTTCTTCAGCAGGTTCGACAGCACCTCGGAGTTCTCGATCGAGGTGGTCCCCACCAGCACCGGCTGGCCGCGCGCGTAGCAGTCCTTGATGTCCGCGATGATCGCGTCGTACTTCTCCTTGACCGTGCGATAGATCTTGTCCTGCGCGTCCTCGCGGATCATCGGCTTGTGCGTCGGGATGACGACGACTTCGAGCCGGTAGATCTCCTGGAACTCGTACGCCTCGGTGTCCGCCGTTCCGGTCATTCCCGCGAGCTTCTCGTACATGCGGAAATAGTTCTGGAACGTGATCGATGCCAGCGTCTGGTTTTCCTGCTGGATCGGCACACCCTCCTTCGCCTCGACCGCCTGGTGCAGCCCTTCGGACCAGCGCCGGCCGGGCATCAGGCGGCCGGTGAACTCGTCGACGATGATCACTTCGCCGTTTTGCACGACGTAGTGCTGGTCGCGGTGGAACAGGTGATGTGCCCGCAACGCCGCGTTCAGGTGGTGCATCAAAATGATGTTCTGCGGTGCGTACAGGCTCTCGCCCTCGGCGAGCAGTCCCATCTTGGTCAGGATCTGTTCGACCTTCTCGTGACCCTGCTCCGAGATGTGGATCTGGTGCTGCTTCTCATCGACCCAGAAGTCGCCCTCGCCCTTTTCGTCTTTCTGTCGCGTCAGCAGCTTCGGCACCTCGTTCATGCGCCGGTACAGCTCGGTGTGGTCCTCGGCCGGACCGGAGATGATCAGCGGCGTGCGCGCCTCGTCGATCAGGATCGAGTCGACTTCGTCGACGATCGCGTAGTACAGGCCGCGCTGGCGCCTGTCTTCGACGCGGTACTCCATGTTGTCGCGCAGATAGTCGAAGCCGAATTCGTTGTTCGTGCCGTACGTGATGTCGGCCGCGTAGGCCGCGCGCTTGTCCTCGGTCGACTGCTGCGACAGGATCACGCCGACCGACATGCCGAGGAACTTGTAGACCTTGCCCATCCACTCGGCGTCGCGGCTTGCCAGGTAATCGTTGACCGTGACCACGTGCACGCCCCGGCCCGTCAGCGCATTGAGATAGACGGCGAGCGTGGCAGTCAGCGTCTTGCCCTCGCCGGTTCGCATCTCCGCGATCTTGCCGTCGTGCAACACCATGCCGCCGATCAACTGGACGTCGAAGTGCCGCATGCCGAGCGTGCGCTTGGCGGCTTCGCGCACCACCGCGAACGCCTCCGGCAGCAACTGGTCGAGGGTTTCGCCCTTGGCATGGCGCTCGCGCAGCACGTCGGTCTTGCCGCGCAGTTGCGCGTCGGTGAGTGCGGCGATCTCGGATTCGAGCGCATTGATGCGCTCGACGGTGCGCCGGTACTGCTTGAGCAGCCGCTCGTTGCGGCTACCGAAAATGCGGGTCAGGAATCCGGAGATCATCGCGGGCGGGCGGTCGTTGATCGAGCGGCGCGCCACGCTGCAAAGGCGCGCGAGCGCGGCGCGGGTGGCGCGCGGCGCGAAGGGCGCGAATTATCGCACAGGGGGGTGCGCCGCCCGCCCGCGCCGCGCGCTAGCGGGACGCGGCTGCCGCGGCGGCCAGCGCCTTGACGTCGACCTGGCGACCGCGCGATTCGGTCACGGCGAGCGGGGCAAACGGCGAGCCGGCCTTTTGCGCCAGCAGGAACTTCGACGGGTTCTGCGGAACGCCCTTGACGTGCACCTCGAAGTGAAGATGCGGCCCGGTCGAGCGGCCGGTCGATCCGACCTCGGCGATCTTCTGCCCGCGCTTGACGATGTCACCCGTGTTCACCGACAGCCGGCTCGCGTGCGCATAAAGCGTCGTCAGTCCGTTGCCGTGGTCGATCTGGACCATGTTGCCGTACACGGGGTTCGCTTCCGCGGTAGCGACGACACCGCCGGCGGCCGCGAATATCGGCGTGCCGATCGGCGCCGCGAAGTCGATCCCCGCGTGCATCGCAAGCTGCCCGGTGAAGGGGTCGGTCCGCATGCCGTAGCCCGAGCCCACGAACCCTTCGCTGACCGGCGTGTTCTGCGGCAGCAGCGCTCGGCGCACCTGCGCGGAGACGAGCTCCGATTCGATCACGTCCATGTAATCGGCGCGGTGCTCGACGCCGCGCGCGATGCGGTCCAGCTCGTTTTGCAGCTCGGCGAGCGACATCGCGCGCGCGCCCGCAGCCGGTGCTGCGCCGCCGCGGCCCGGCAGCTCCTTGAAGCTGAACTCCTCGGGGCGGATTCCCGACATCTTGGACACGCGTTCGCCGAGCGCGTCGAGCCGCATCAGTTGCGCCTGCATCTCGCCCAGCTTGCGCGCCATCGCGGTGACGTTGTCGCGCACGAACTGCTCGTTACGCGCGACCTCGTCGCGCATGATGAAGGTCACGATCTCGTGCACGACCGGAATTCGGACTTCGGCGGCCACACGGAACGTGATCGCGTACAGGCCGATGACCGCCAGCACCACCGCCGACAGCAGACCCGTGGCGGCCATCAGCAGCATGCGCTTGTCGACCGTCACGGAGCGGGCCCGCGACAGACGCCGATCGACGAATATGATCTGCACCCTTGACCTCCAGCTTGCGCCAACCCACCGCCCAAACGAGTTGCACAAGTTCTTTCTGCAGTGTGACCGCGCCCGCTCGCCGATGACCCGCAGCGCCAAGACGCTCGCCGATGCGCTGGCCGAAACGCCGGCCGCCGCTCACCTGTTGTCTCGCCTGCGGGCCTCGCAGTCCGTCGCCCGGTTGCTGGCTGCGGCCTCGCCACCGATCGGCGGTGGCTTCGATCCGCTCCGTCCGGGCGCATGCGAACTGCGCGGCGGACTCTTGTTTCTTACCGCAACCTCGCCGGCACAAGCCGCCAAATTGCGGCAGGAATTCCCACGACTGCAGAAACTTCTTAAACAACAGGGACTTGACCTTAGCGAAATCAAGTTGCGGCTTCAACCCGCGCGCACGTCCTACCGCGAAGAAGCGAGCCGCACGACTCAAGTTCCCTCGCCCGTCGACGAGCACCGGCGTCCGCTTCCTTCCAAAGGTGACCTCTTGGGTCCGCTTCGTTTCGCGGATGAGCTTGCACTTACTTTGCGGGAGTCCCCGCTCCGCGAGGCAGCGCATCGGCTGCGCGCGGCGCTGCGTAAGGAGATCACAAGAACCCGTTAGGGGCGCGTCGACCTCCTCCGGCGGGGGCTCGGAAGCGGCGAATCCGTTTGCTGTGCCGTCCGCTGGCGCCGTTTCGCGGCGCGCGCCGCTTGCGCGCGGACCCGCCGCGTTGGGTCTCGCGGTCCTGCGCCGGCGCGCCGGCGGACTCGATCTCCGGGCGGACAGCGCTCGCGACGAAGCGTTGCCGGCTTCTCAGACGATTCGTTCGAGCAGCAGTACCGCAAAGAAAAGCAGGGCTGCGGCGATGCCGAGTTTGAACAGCAGCCAGGCCCAACCCAGATACTTGCGATCGCCGCTCACCACAAACGCCGCGACACTCAGCACCACGGCGGTCGCGAAGACGACGAGCAGAGCGCGAAACAACGGCATCGCGCGCGTTCAGACGGTCGCGCCCTGTAACCGGAAAGCCGCCGGCGCGGCGCTGCCGTCCTCGAACGTGACGATCTCGTAGGCGCTCGCGTCGGCGAGCAGCGCGCGCACGAGCCGATTGTTCAGCGCGTGCCCCGACCTGTGCGCGACGTAGGCGCCGATCAACGGGCGCCCCAACGTGTACATGTCGCCGATCGCGTCCAGGATCTTGTGCTTGGCGAATTCGTCGCCGGAACGCAGGCCGTCGACGTTCAACACGCGGTACTCGTCCATCACGATCGCGTTCTCGAAGCTGCCGCCCATGCCCAGCCCTGCCGCGCGCAGCGCCTCGACTTCGTTGACGAAACCGAAGGTGCGCGCACGCGCGACCGCGGTGACATAGGGTTCGCGCGCGAAATCGACCTCCACATCCTGCTCGGTCGCGTCGATTGCCGGATGGTCGAATTCGATCGAGAAGCGCAGCTTGAACCCGAAGTGGGGCTCGAGCCGCACCCACTTGGCGTGCCGGCCCTCGCCGTCGCGCACCTCGACCGTCTTGAGTACCCGCACGAAGCGTTTCGGTGCGGCGAGTTCGACGATGCCCGCCGACTGGATCAGGAAAACGAAACTCGCGGCGCTGCCGTCCATGATGGGTATCTCGGGCGCGTCGACATCGACATAGCAGTTGTCGATACCCAGACCGGCAAGTGCGCTCATCAGGTGCTCGACGGTGGCGATGCGCACGTCGCCCCGGCCCAGCGTGGTGGCCATGCGCGTGTCCACGACGGCGTCGGCCGACGCGGCAATGTCGACCGGCGGCTCGACGTCGACGCGTCTGAACACGATTCCCGTGTCGGCAGCGGCAGGCCGCAGCACCAGTTCGACCTTGGTACCGCTGTGCATGCCGATGCCCACCGTACGGGCGATCTGCTTGAGCGTTCGCTGTTTCAACATGGGAGCGCGATTGTAGTCGCCGAATTGTGCAGCGCGTCGAGCCTTTGCCGCGCGCGCCCCGCACAATGCCGCCGCCGCGGCCCCGCGGTCGCGCAGCCATCGACGAGGCAGCCTTGGACGACTCCACACGACCCGGCGCCCAAGTACAGCGCCCGAACAGTCCGACCCCGTTTCCGAAGATCCGGCGCATCAGCATCGGCGCGCCGCTGCGATGGATCGCAGCGGGCTGGCGCGACTTCGTGCGCGCGCCGGCGGCCAGTGCGTTCTACGGAGCCGCATTCGCGCTGATGGGCTGGCTGGTCTACCTCGTTTTCAGCCATGCCTACGAGTACACGTCGGCGCTGACCGCAGGATTCCTGCTGGTCGGCCCGTTCGTTGCGACCGGGTTGTACGACATCAGCCGGCGTCTGGCGCGCGGCGAGAAGGTCGCGCTGCGCACGACGCTCGCCGCGTGGAAGACCAACGTCGCCGCCTTCAGCCTGTTCGCGCTGGTGCTGACGGTGATCCTGCTCGTGTGGGCGCGCGCTTCGCTCGTGACCTTCGCACTGTTCTTTTCCACCGGCATACCGACGCTGACCGGACTTCTGCAACGGGTCGTCAGTCTCGATCATCTCGACTTCGTGTTGACCTATCTTGCGGTCGGGCTCGTGTTCGCGGCAATCGTCTTCGCCGTCAGCGTCGTGTCGGTGCCGATGATGCTCGACCGCGGCACCGACACGATCGTGGCCGCGCTCACCAGCGTGCGCGCGTTCGCCGACAACCCGCTACCGCTGCTGTTGTGGGCGGCCTCGATCGTCGCGCTGATCGGCCTGGGCTTCGCGACGCTGTTCGTGGGGCTCGTCGTGACCGCTCCGGTCGTCGGTCACGCGACCTGGCACGCGTACCGCGACATCGTCGCCGACTGACGCCCACGCCATCGCCGCGCGGCACATCAGTCGGCCTGCTTGCGCAGGAAGGCAGGGATGTCGTAGCGATCGGTGCCGCTGTCCTCCATCGCGGCCACGCGCGCAGCCGCACTTTCGCGGCCGCTGCGCCAGACGGCGGGCACATCCAGATGACCGTAGTCGGCGGGCACGGCCAGCGGCGCGATGCCGACCGGCGCGTTGTCGGTGCCCGACTTGATCACCGTAAACGGCGTCTTTTTCGACGCCGCGCGGCCCAGCCCGGTCGCGACGACCGTCACGCGCAGGTTGTCGCCCATCGAGTCGTCGCACACCGCGCCGAATATCACGGTCGCGTCTTCGGCGGCGAAGGCGCGAATCGTTTCCATCGCCTCCCGGGTCTCCTTCGTTCGCAGCGAGCTGCTGGCGGTGATGTTCACCAGCACGCCGCGTGCACCGGACAGATCGACGCCTTCGAGCAGCGGGCTCGAGACCGCCTGCTCCGCGGCCACGCGCGCGCGGTCCAGGCCGCTCGCGGTGGCCGTGCCCATCATCGCCTTGCCGTGCTCGCTCATCACCGTCTTCACGTCCTCGAAGTCGACGTTGACCAGGCCCGGCACATTGATGATCTCCGCAATGCCGGCGCAGGCGTTGTGCAGCACGTCGTCGGCGGCGCGGAAGCATTCGCTCAGCTCGGCGTCCTCACCGAGGACTTCCTCGAGCTTGCTGTTCAGGATCACGATCAGCGAGTGCACCTTGTCCTCGAGCTCTTGCAAACCGGCCTCGGCGATGCGCGCACGCTTGGGCCCCTCGAACTCGAACGGCTTGGATACCACCGCGACCGTCAGGATGCCGAGTTCCTTGGCCACCTCGGCGACCACCGGCGCCGCACCGGTGCCGGTGCCGCCGCCCATGCCCGCTGTGATGAACACCATGTGCGCGCCGCGCAGCGCGTCCGCGATACGGTCGCGCGCGTCTTCGGCCGCCTGCCTGCCGGCCTCGGGACGGCTGCCGGCGCCCAGCCCGGTCTTGCCGAGCTGGATGACGTTGCTCGCCAGCGAGCGCGCGAGCGCCTGATGATCGGTGTTGGCGCAGATGAACTCCACGCCCTGCACGCCACGGCGGATCATGTGATCGACCGCGTTGCCGCCTGCGCCGCCGACCCCGATCACCTTGATGATCGTGCCCGTCGTTTCCGTCTCCAGAATTTCGAACGCCATCTCTTGCCTCCTGAATCGAGTCAGATCAATGCACCGATACCGAAACGCGCAATGTCAACGGCGCGGCGAGTTTCCGTTTGCGCTCGCCCTTGACACTGCACGCTTGCTTCCGGGCCTGCCGCGCACGGTCGCGTGCGGCGCGATTCGGCCCGTCGCTCGCGATCGCAAGCGACAGCAACAAGTGAGGACCGGCCCGGACGGTGCGCGCCCTCACCCCAGCCCGCTGTCCGTTTCCGGCCAGCGGGCGTAACCGTTAGAAATTTCCCACGATCCATTCCTTCATCCTCTTCAGCGTCTGACGGAACGATCCGGTCTGCGCGGCGACCTTGCGCCCGCGCAGCCGCTGCGAGTGCGCCTCGACCAGCAGCCCCATCACGGTCGCGAAGCGCGGGTTCCTGACGACGTCGGCGAGCGCCGCGTCGTAGTTGGGCCAGCCGATCCGCGCAGGTTTGAGGAACACGTCCTCGGCCAATTCGCTGATGCCGGGCAGCAGGCTCGTGCCGCCGGTCAGAACGATCCCCGACGACAGCAGCTCTTCATACCCCGACTCGCGGATCACCTTCTGCGCCAGCGTGAACAGTTCCTCGACGCGCGGCTCGATCACCGCGGCAAGCGCCTGGCGCGACAACAGCCGCGGCGCGCGGTCGCCGATGCCGGGAATCTCGAGCCGTTCGTGCGGGTCGGCGAGCACCTCCTTGGCCACGCCGTAGCGCAGCTTGATCTCCTCCGCGTCCGGAATCGGCGTGCGCAACGCCATCGCGATGTCGTTGGTGATCTGGTCGCCGGCGATCGGGATCACCGCCGTGTGGCGGATCGCCCCCCCGGTGAAAATCGCGATGTCGGTGGTGCCGCCGCCGACGTCGACCAGTGCGACGCCGAGTTCCTTCTCGTCCGGGGTCAGCACCGCCATCGACGAGGCCAGCGGCTGCAGCATCAGGTCCGTCACCTCGAGCCCGCACCGGCGCACGCACTTGATGATGTTCTGCGCGGCGCTGACGGCACCCGTGACGATGTGCACGCGCACCTCCAGCCGCACGCCGCTCATGCCGATCGGCTCGCGGATGTCCTCTTGGCCGTCGACGATGAACTCCTGCGTCAGCACGTGCAGCACCTGCTGGTCGGTCGGTATGTTGACCGCACGCGCGGTTTCGATCACGCGCGCGACGTCGGCCGCCGACACCTCGCGGTCCTTGATCGCGACCATGCCGCTCGAGTTGAAGCTCTTGATGTGGCTGCCGGCGATACCGGTGTAGACCTCGCCGATGCGACACGCCGCCATCAGCTCGGCCTCCTCGAGCGCGCGCCGGATCGACTGCACGGTCGCCTCGATGTTGACGACAACCCCCTTGCGCAGTCCCTCGCTCGCCGACTGGCCGAGGCCGATCACCTGGAAGCGGCCGTCGGCGAGCAGTTCGGCGACGGCGACGACCACCTTCGAGGTGCCGATGTCCAGGCCGACGATCAGATCCTTTGTTTCCGTTCTCATCATGGCTTGTGGGCGGCGGCAGCAAAGCCGTTCGGATAACGTGCGTCGATGCGGGCGGGCGGGCCGGAGAGCCGGGCCACGACCAGCGGATAGTGGGCGACGATCGCGGCGACGCGTTCCGCCAGGCGACCCGGCGGATCGTCGCGACCGAGCTCGAAGCGCGGGCCGGCCGTCGCACCCGCGCTCGTCTCCAGCGACCAGGCCGCGCGTTCCGAGATGCGCACCGCGTCGATGGTCAGCGCCAGCGGCGCGAGCAGCGCGCTGAACTCGCGCAGGCGCTGCGCCGCCTCCGCGGCGAACTCGGCGGGGCCGTCGAACTGCGGCAAAGGCCCGGCCAACTCCGCTTCCGCCACGTTGGCGACGAACAGCCGGCCCTGGTCCGACAGAATCCGGCCGTCACTCCAGACGCCGACGGCGCGATGCTCGCTGAGCGTGACGAGCAGCCGATCGGGCCAGGCGCGGCGCACGGACGCGGCGGCGACCCAAGGCACGGTCTCGAAAACGCGCTGCGCCTCATCGAGCCGCATCGTGAAGAAGTTGCCGCGCAGCCGGCCGGCGAGCGCGGCGCGTATCGCCGCGCCGCTCACGTGCTGCAGCTCGCCGCGCACTTCAATGCGGCGAAGATCGAACCACGGCCGCTGCGCGAGCCACAGCGCGGCGCCGCCGGCGGCGAGCGCGGCTGCTGCGGCGAGCAACGCGCGCGCGCCCCATTGCATCGCGCGAGTGCCGTTCACGCGGCCACCTCCAGCCTTGCCGCAGCGAGGATCTCGAGCACGAGGTCTTCGTAGCTCAGGCCGACGGCGCGTGCCGCCATCGGCACGAGCGAGTGGCTCGTCATTCCCGGCGCCGTGTTCAGTTCGAGCAGATAGGGCCGATCGCCGCGCGGGTCGGTGCGCAGCATCACGTCGACGCGGCCCCAGCCGCGCGCGCCGAGCGCGTTGTACGCGCGCACGCACAGCCGCTCGATGTCGCGCGCGAGGCGTTCTTCGAGCGGTGCCGGGCAGAAGTACTGGGTGTCCTCCGAGAAGTATTTCGCCTGGTAGTCGTAGTTCTCGGCCGGCGCGCGGATCTCCACCAGCGGCAGCGCGCGTGCGGTCGCACCCTCGCCGAGGATCGCGCAGGTCAGCTCGCGGCCGTGGATCAGCTCCTCGATGAGGACGCGATCGTCGTAGCGCACGGCCGCCTCGAACGCCGCAGCGAGCTCGTTGCCGTCGTGCTGCGTGACCTTGGTGATGCCGATCGTCGAGCCTTCGCGCGCCGGCTTGACGATCAGCGCGTCGCCCAGCTCGGCGACGACGCGCTTCCAGTCGGTATCGGCGTGCCCGACGCGCCAAGCAGGCGTCGGCAGGCCCTCGGCGGCCCAGATGCGCTTGGCCGTCAGCTTGTCGATCGCCATCGCCGAAGCCTGCACACCGCTGCCGGTGTAAGGCACGCGCAGCGTCTCGAGCACGCCCTGGATCGTCCCGTCCTCGCCAAAACGCCCGTGCAACGCGATGAACGCGCGATCGAACTGCGCCGCCTCCAGCTCGGCGAGCGTCTGCGTGCCCGGATCGAACGCATGCGCGTCGACCCCGCGCGAACGCAACGCGGCGAGCACGCCGGTGCCGGACATGATCGACACCTCGCGCTCCGACGAGCGCCCGCCGAACAGCACGCCGACCTTGCCGAACGATCTGGGATCGATCACGGTTTGCATATCGACCCGTTTGAGGACCGCGCCATCACGATCACCGCGCGACCTCCGAATGCGCTCCGCGGCGTTGTCTGTGTCTTGGCGGTCGACCTGATTCTTTTCATCCGCCTCGCTCCAGCAACCTGGCGGGCACGCCGCCGATCGAGCCCGCGCCCATCGTGATCACCACGTCGCCGGGCTGCGCCACGGCGCGGATCGCGGCTGGCATCTCGTCGATCGACTCGACGAACACCGGTTCGACCTTGCCGGCGACGCGGATCGCGCGCGCCAGCGAGCGGCCGTCGGCGGCGACGATCGGCGCCTCGCCGGCCGCATAGACGTCCGCGAGCAACAGCGCGTCCGCGGTCGACAGCACCTTGACGAAGTCCTCGAAGCAGTCGCGCGTGCGCGTGTAGCGGTGCGGCTGGAAGGCGAGCACGATGCGCCGCCCCGGAAATGCGTCGCGCGCGGCGGCCAGCGTCGCAGCCATCTCGACCGGGTGGTGACCGTAGTCGTCGATCAGCGTGAACGTGCCGCCGTCGATCGGCACTTCGCCATGGCGCGCGAAGCGGCGGCCCACGCCGGTGAACTTCGCAAGCGCCTCGCAGATCGATGCGTCGGGCACGTCCAATTCGGTCGCCACCGCGATGGCCGCCAGCGCGTTGCTCACGTTGTGCCGGCCCGGCAGATTGAGTTTCACCTGGAGCGCGGCCGCACCTTCGCGCAGCGCGGTGAAGCGCATCGCGATGCCATCCGGCGCGACGTCGACGGCGCGCACCTGCGCTTCCGGCGCGAAGCCGTACGTCAGCACCCGCTTGGAGACGAACGGCAGGATTTCGCGCACGTGCCGATCGTCGAGGCAAAGCACCGCGGTTCCGTAGAAAGGCAGATGCGAGACGAACTCGACGAATGCCTGCTTGAGCCGCGCGAAGTCGTGCCCGTACGTCTCCATGTGGTCGTTGTCGATGTTGGTCACGACCGCCATCACCGGCATCAGGTTCAGGAAGCTCGCGTCCGACTCGTCGGCTTCGACGACGATGTAGTCGCCGCTACCGAGCCGCGCGTTCGCACCGGCGGAATTCAGGCGCCCGCCGATCACGAAAGTCGGATCGAGCCCGCCGGCGGCGAGCACGCTCGCCACCAGACTCGTCGTCGTCGTCTTGCCGTGGGTGCCGGCGATCGCGATGCCCTGCTTCAGCCGCATCAGCTCCGCGAGCATGACCGCGCGCGGCACGACCGGAATGCGCCGCGCGCGCGCGGCGATCACCTCGGGGTTGTCGGGTCTCACCGCGGTCGAGACGACCAGCACGTCGGCGCCGGCGATGTTTTCGGCCGCATGTCCCAGCGCAACCTGCGCGCCGAGCTGCGCCAGCCGGCGCGTGGTCGCGCTGTCAGCGGCGTCCGAGCCGCTCACCGCATAGCCGAGGTTGAGCAGCACCTCGGCGATGCCGCTCATGCCGCTGCCGCCGATGCCGACGAAGTGAATGTGCTTGACCGCGTGTTTCATTCCGCGGCCTCCCTCCTCGACGGGCGCTTCGTCGGCATCGGCGCAGCCGCAGGTTGACGATGCCGGGTCCCCGGCATGCCGACGAAGTGAATGTGCTTGACCGCGTGTTTCATTCCGCGGCCTCCCTCCTCGACGGGCGCTTCGTCGGCATCGGCGCAGCCGCAGGTTGACGATGCCGGGTCCCCGGCATGCCGACGAAGTGAATGTGCTTGACCGCGCGCTTCATACGGACATGACCGCAGAGACAGGGAGGACACAGAGACAGGCACTCTGGCGCGTCTCGGGGATCTTCGCGTCTCGATGCGTCATCGGGTCGTTCATGCGTCCTCCGCTGCCGCGATGTGTTCGATCGCGTCGGCGACCATCCGTGTGGCGTCCGGTTTGCCCAGCGCGCGCGCGCGTTCGGCCATCGCAGCCAGTTCGGCGCGGGTCAGGCCGCGAATCCGCCGCGCGAGCCCTTCGGGCGTCATGTCGGACTGCGGCAGATGGATCGCCGCGCCGTGTCGTGCCAGGAACTCGGCGTTGGTGCGCTGGTGCTGCGTCGTCTTGACGACGAAGGGCACCAGGATTGCCGCCACGCCGGCAACGCACAGTTCGGTCACGGTGATCGCGCCGGCGCGGCACAGCACCAGATCCGCCGCGGCGTAGCGCGCGGCAATGTCGTCGATGAACGGGATGACTTCGGCGTCGACGCCTGCGGCGCGATACGCTGCGCGGGTGGCCTCGACATGCGCGGCGCCGCACTGGTGAACCACGCGCGGCCGGTCGGCGGCGGCGATCGACGCGAGCGCGGCGGGCACGGTCTGGTTCAGCACCTGACTGCCAAGGCTGCCGCCGATCACGAGCAGCTCGAGCGGACCGCTGCGTTGCGCGTAGCGCTGCGCCGGCGGTGGCACGCCGACAATCTCCGCGCGTACCGGATTGCCGGTCACCAGCCCCTTGTCGCCGGCGCGGCGTGCGGCTTCGCCGTCGAAGCCGCAGAGGAGCGCGGCGGCCAGCGGACTCAGCAGTCTCGTCGACAGCAGCGGTGCCGCATCGGCGTTCAGCAGCACCAGCGGCGCACCGTACAGCGCTGCGGCGAGCCCCGCCGGAACCGCCACGTAGCCGCCCGTCGAAAACACCAGCGAGGGCTGCCGCGCACGAACGATCCGGCGGCTTTGCCAAAGTGCGCGCAGCAGGTACAGGCCGCCGAAGGCGAGCGCGCGCCAGCCCTTGCCACGCAGCCCGGCGAAGTCGATCGCATCGAACGGGATTCCACGCGGTTCGACCAGCGCGCGCTCCATGCCGGAGCGCGTTCCCAGCCACGACACGTGCCAGCCGCGCGCGCGCAGCGTCTCGGCGACCGCCAGCCCCGGCATCACGTGCCCGCCGGTGCCCGCGGCGACGACCATCAGCTGCCTCATGCACGGCCTCCGCGCATCAGAACGCGGTTCTCCCAGTCCACGCGCAGCAGCAGCGCGACCGCGACGACTGTGGCGATCAGCGCCGAGCCGCCGTAGCTGATGAACGGCAGCGTCAGTCCCTTCGTCGGCAGCAGCCCCGTGGCCACGCCCATGTTGACGAACGCCTGCACGCCGATCCACAGGCCGATGCCCTGCGCGACCAGCCCGGCGAAGGTGCGCTCGAGTGCGACCGCCTGGCGGCCGATCTCGAACGCGCGCTTGACGAGCCAGTAGAACAGCACGATCACGGTCAGCACGCCGGCGAGCCCCAGTTCCTCGCCGATCACCGCCAGGATGAAGTCGGTGTGGGCTTCGGTCAGGTAGTGCAGCTTCTCGATGCTGCCGCCCAGACCCACACCGAACCACTCGCCGCGGCCGAAAGCGATCAGCGAATGCGTGAGTTGATAGCCCTTCGCGTAGGCGTGTTGCGGAGCGAACGGATCGATGTAGGCCTCGATGCGTTCGAGTCGGAACGCCGCTCCGTGCAGGATCACCGCGACCAGCCCCGCGATACCGATGATCGCCACCGCCGCGCACAGGCGCAGGCTCAGACCGCCAAGAAACAGGATGCCCATGCCGATCACCATCAGCATCAGCGCAGCACCCAGGTCGGGCTGCCGGCCGACCAGCACCGCGATCATCAGCATCGCCAGTCCGAGCGGCACGAAGCCCTTCCAGAAGCGGTGCATGTAGTCCTGCTTGCGCACCGTGAAGTCGGCCGCGTACAGCACGCAGGCGAGCTTCATCAGTTCCGAAGGCTGCAGGTTGAACGGCTGCAGCGAGATCCAGCGCCGCGCGCCGAGCGCGCCCCTGCCAACGCCCGGGATCAGCACCGCGACGAGCAGCGCCAGGCACGCCAGGAACAGCCACGGCGCCCACCGCTGCCAGACCGCCAACGGGACGGAAAACGCGCCGGCCGCGGCCACGCCAGCGATGCCGAGCGCAACGAGTTGACGCTGCAGGAAGTGCGTCGGCGTGACGTTGTAGCGCGGCGAATCCGCGAGCGAGATCGACGCCGAGTACACCATCACGACGCCGATCAGGATCAGCGCCGCGACGACCAGAACAAGGGGCCGGTCGAAGCGATCGAGGCCGCGCCCGACGTGCGCCGGCAACCCGCTGACGCCGAACCCGGCGGGCGACAGCAGCGACGCGCCATGGTGGCCGCGCCGGTAGCCACCATCGGCCGCACGCCGTCCGCGCAACAGCCGGTTCAGCATGGCTGCCCCGCCTCCGCCGCCAGCTCGCGTACGGCTTCCCGGAACACGTCGGCCCGATGCGCATAGTTGCGGAACATGTCGAGGCTCGCACAGGCCGGCGACAGCAGCACAGCGTCGCCCGGCTGCGCATGGCGCGCGCAAGCGCGCACCGCGTCGGGCAGCGTCGCGCACGATTCGACCGGGTAGCGCGCGCCGCGCAGCAGCTCGCCGATGCGCGGCCCGTCGCGGCCGATCAGCACGACCGCGCGCGCGTGTGCCGCAAGCGGTGCCGCGAGCGGTGCGAAGTCCTGGCCCTTGCCGTCGCCGCCCAGGATCACGACCAGCCGGCCCGCGGTGTCGGCCCTCTCCGCGCCCAGTCCCTCGAGCGCGGCCACGGTCGCACCGACGTTGGTGCCCTTGCTGTCGTCGTAGTACTCGACTCCGCCGATCGACGCGACGTGCTCGACGCGGTGCGGCTCGCCCTCGTACTCGCGCAGCGCGTGCAGCATCGGCGCCAGCGGGCAGCCGATCGCACGCGCCAGAGCGAGTGCCGCCAGCGCGTTCAGCGCGTTGTGCCGGCCACGGATGCGCAGCGCGTCGGCCGGCATCAACCGCTGCACGAACACTTCGGCCGGGACGCCCGGCAGTTCGGCGGCGGCCCGCCGACGCCTGTGCCCGGCGCTCTGGTCCTCTGCGTAGGCAAGCCAGACCAGGCCGCCGTCGCGCACCAGACCATACTCGTCCGGGCCGCCGGGCGCGCCCGCGCCGAACGTGATCGGGTGCGCCCGGCCGCGCGCCATCGCCAGCACCCGCGGATCGTCGCGATTGAGCACCTGCACGGTGTCTTTGGCGAAAATGCGGGCTTTCGCCTTCGCATACGCGTCGACTGTGCCGTGCCAGTCGAGGTGGTCCTGCGTGACGTTCAGCACGGCGGCGGCGTCGCATGCCAGCGACGCCGTCGTCGCGAGCTGAAAACTCGACAGCTCGAGCACCCACACATCCGGCAGCTCGTTGGCGTCGAGCCGTTCGCGCAGCGCATCGAGCGCGGTCGGCGAGATATTCCCGGCGACCGCCACGCTGCGGCCGGCGCGCTCGATCAGCAGGCCCGTGAGCCGCGTGGTGGTCGTCTTGCCGTTGGTACCCGTAACGCCGACCACGCGCGGCGCGTAGCCGCGCCGTTCCTTCAGATCCGCCAGCGCGCGCGCGAACAGTTCGATCTCGCCGACGACCTCGACGCCGCGCTTGCCGGCCGCATCGACGAGCGTCTTCGCCTCCGAGTGCGTCGGCGACAGCCCCGGGCTGATCGCGACGACGTCCACGTCTTCGAGCAGCGCCTCGTCGAAGGCGCCGGCGACGAACTGCGCGTGCGGCAAATCGCTGCGCAACGCGGCCAGCATCGGCGGCTCGGCGCGCGTGTCTGCGACGCGCAGCGCGGCGCCTGCGCGCGCCAGCCAGCGCGCGATCGCCAGGCCGCTTTCGCCGAGACCGAGAATCAGAGCCTGCATGAGTTGCTTTCACACGGAGGACACGGAGATAACCGAGCGCGAATGAAGCTCTTCTTTCTCCCAATCCTCCGCGATCTCCGTGTCGATCACCGAATCTTCAAAGTCGACAGACCCACGAGCACCAGCATGATCGTGATGATCCAGAACCTCACGACGACCTGGTTCTCCTTCCAGCCGGACAGCTCGAAGTGGTGGTGCAGCGGCGCCATGCGGAAGATGCGTTTGCCGCCGGTGAAGCGGAAGTACGCGACCTGCAGCATCACCGAGATCGTCTCGGCGACGAACACCCCGCCCATGATGAACAGCACGATCTCCTGCCGCACGATCACCGCGATCGTTCCCAGCGCACCCCCGAGCGCCAGCGCCCCCACGTCACCCATGAACACCTGCGCCGGATAGGCGTTGAACCACAGGAACGCGAGCCCCGCACCGGCGATGGCCGCGCAGATGATCGCGACCTCGCCCGCGCCCGGGATGTACGGAAACAGCAGGTAGCGCGAGAAGTCGGCACGGCCGACCACGTAGGCGAAAACGCCGAGAGCGGCGCCGACCATCGACGCCGGCAGGATCGCCAGCCCGTCGAGGCCGTCGGTCAGGTTCACCGCGTTGCTGGTGCCGACGATCACGAAGTACGACAGGAGCACGAAGCCGAACACGCCCATCGGATAGGCGAAGTTCTTGAAGAACGGGACGATGAGGTCCACCCGCGGCGGCAGATCGAGTGCGAAACCGTTCTCGATCCACCGCAGGGCGAGCGGCCACATGCGTTCTGTCGAAGGCGCGGCCAGCGCGAATGCGAGATAGAACGCGGCGGCAAGCGCGATCAGCGACTGCCAGAAGTACTTCTCCTTCGCGCTCATGCCCTTCGGATTGCGATGCACGACCTTGCGGTAGTCATCGACCCAGCCGATCCAGCCGAAACCCATCGTCACCAGCAGCACGATCCAAACGAAGCGGTTGGACAGATCGGCCCACAGCAGCGTGGTCACGCCGATTGCGATCAGAATGAGCGCACCGCCCATCGTCGGCGTCCCGGTCTTGGACAGGTGCGACTGCGGACCTTCGGCACGCACCGCCTGGCCGATCTTCAGCTCGGTCAGCCGGCGAATCACCCACGGCCCGGCCGCCAGGCCGATCAGCAGCGCCGTCGCCGCGGCGAGCACCGCGCGCAGCGTCAGGTAGCTGAAAACGTTGAATGCGCGGATGTCCTGCGCGAGCCACTGGAACAGTTCGAGCAGCATCTCAGCCCCCGCCGGTCCGCGCCGGGCAGGCACGCCGCATTCGCCGCCGGCGGCCGACGAAGTGAGCGTGAACGCCGTTCATCAGGCGCCCCCCCTGCTCGACGGTGTCGCCAGCGCCTGCACGACGCGCTCCATCCGCATGAAACGCGAGCCCTTGACCAGCAGCGTGGCGCCGGGCACGGCCGCCGCGCCCGCGGCGGCGATCAGCGCATCGATGTCGTCGAAGTGCGCCGCGCCGCTGCCGAACGCGTCCACCGCTGCGCGCGACAGCTCGCCGCTGGCCAGCAGCGTCTCGATGCCCCGGCTGCGCGCATACGCGCCGATTTCGCGGTGGTACGCCGGCCCTTGGCGGCCGACCTCGCCCATGTCGCCGATGACCAGCACGCGCGGCGGCGTGCAAGCGGCGAGCACGTCGATCGCCGCGCGCATCGAGTCGGGGTTGGCGTTGTACGTATCGTCGATCAGCGCCGCGCCGCTCGCCGCCCGCAGCCGTACGCCGCGGCCGCTGACCGCCACGAAAGCGGCCAGCCCCGCCGCGATCGCCGCGCCGGGTACGCCCAGTGCGACGCAGGCCGCCGTTGCCGCCAGCGCGTTGTGTACGTTGTGTGCGCCCGCCACGCCGATCGACGTGTCGATCGATCCCTGCGGCGTGGCGATCGACAGCCGGCTGCCGGCGGCGGTCGGCTCGGCGGTGGCCATGACGGCGGCCGAGACGCTGCGCGCGAAATCGATGACCCGTCGCGTTCCGGCCAGCGTGCGCCAGATCGCTGCACACGGATCGTCGGCCGGGAACACCGCCACGCCGTCGGGCGGCAGCGCGGCGATCGCCGCGCCGTTCTCATGCGCGGTCGCCTCGACCGAGGCCATGAATTCCTGGTGTTCGCGCTGCGCATTGTTGACGACGGCGACCGTCGGCTTCGCGATCCGTGCAAGGTAGGCGATCTCGCCCGGATGGTTCATGCCCAGTTCGAGCACCGCGGCGCGGTGCCGCGCGGCCAGTTCGAACAGCATCAGCGGCACGCCGACGTCGTTGTTCAGGTTGCCGCGCGTGGCGAGCCGACGGTCTGCGCCGTACGCCGCCGCGAGGATCGCGGCGATCATCTGCGTGACCGTCGTCTTGCCATTGCTGCCGGTCACCGCGATCAACGGCAGCGCGAAGCGTGCCCGCCACGCGGCAGCGGCCACGCCCAGCGCGCGCCGCGTATCGGCAACCACGATCTGCGGCACGTCCGCGTCGACGCGGCGCTCG
>JBBIQI010000016.1:7160-28679 GCA_037442465.1 Burkholderiales bacterium | reverse complement strand
GCCCGCCCGCGCCGGCGGCGGCCGGCACCGTGCGGCGCCGCGGTCGCACGGCGCGGCGAGACGCCTTGGCGCCCGAGCCAGGGGCGATCGCGGCGCTGTCGTATCATCCGGCCCGCCTTCAACGATCGGCCCGCGGCTTGCGGGCCGTTTTTCATGGGCCGCTTCGGCGGAAGCACCGGATGACCGTCCGCACACGCATCGCTCCGAGCCCGACCGGCATGCTGCACCTGGGCACGGCGCGCACCGCGCTGTTTTCGTGGGCGTTTGCGCGCCATCACGGCGGACAGTTCCTTCTGCGCATCGAGGACACCGATCTGGCGCGCTCCACCGAAGAGGCGGTGCAGGTCATCCTCGACAGCATGAAGTGGCTGGAACTGGACTACGACGAGGGTCCGATCCGGCAGACCGCGCGCTTTGGCCGCTACCGCGAGGTGATCGAGCAGATGCTCGCCGCCGGCACCGCGTACAAGTGCTACGCGACGGTCGAAGAGCTCGACCAGTTGCGCCAGGCGCAGATGGCGCGCGGCGAGAAGCCGCGCTACGACGGCCGCTGGCGGCCCGAGAATGCGCGCGGCAGGACGCCGCCGCCGGGCGTCAGCCCGGTGATCCGCTTTCGCAATCCGGACGACGGCGAGGTGGCGTGGGACGACCTGGTCAAGGGTCCGATCGCGATCGCCAACAGCGAGCTGGACGATCTGGTCATCGCGCGCGGCGCCGACTGGGTGCCGACGTACAACTTTGCGGTCGTGGTCGACGACATCGACATGCGGATCACGCACGTTCTCAGAGGCGACGATCATGTCAACAACACGCCGCGCCAGATCAACATCTACAAAGCCCTGGGCGCGCCGCTGCCACGCTTCGGACATCTGCCGATGATCCTCGGCCCCGATGGGCAGAAGCTTTCCAAGCGGCACGGCGCGGTCAGCGTGCTGCAATACGAGGCCGACGGATTCTTGCCGGAGGCGCTCGTCAACTATCTGGCGCGGCTCGGCTGGAGCCACGGCGACGACGAGAAATTCACGCGCGCGCAGTTCGTCGAGTGGTTCGATCTGGAGCACGTCAGCCGATCGCCGGCGCAGTTCAATCCGGACAAACTGCTGTGGTTGAACGGCGAGTACATCAAGGAAGCCGACGATGCGCGGCTCGCTCGGCTGACCGCGCCGCGCATCGCGGCGCGCGGCGGCCGCATCGAGGAAGGACCTGCGCTGGAGCGCGTCGTTGCGCTGCTGAAAGACCGCGCCCGGACGCTGAACGAGCTGGCCGACGAGGCGCTGCTGTTTTATCGCGCGGTCGCGCCGAGCGACGAGCTGATCGCGCAACACCTGACCGGCAAGAGCGTCGACGCGTTGCGCGCTTTTGGCGAACGTGCCGGCGCGATCGCGTGGGAGCGCGCGGCGATCTCGGCGCTGCTCAAGCAGCTCGTCGCCGAGTTCGGACTGAAGATGCCGCAGGTCGCGGTGCCGCTGCGCGTGGCCGCGACCGGGCGCACGCAGACGCCGTCGATCGATGCCGTACTCGAGCTGATCGGCCGCGACGCGGTGCTCGAGCGGTTGCACAAGGCGCTGGCGCGCGCCGGCTGAGGCGGCTCAGTGCCAGGCCAGCGCGCGCATCGCGGCGGCCGTGCGCGTTTCCACACCCAGTTTCTCGTAGACGTGCTGCAGGTGCTTGTGCACCGTGCGCGGGCTGATCGCGAGGATCGCCGCGATATCGCGATCGGTCTTGCCGGCGGCGACCCAGCGCAGCACTTCGCGCTCGCGCGCCGTCAGCGGCAGTGGGCACGGCGGCGTCTCAATGCGATGCGCCGGTGCGCCGGGCCGATCGATGTCCGCCGCGGCCTGCCCGAGCAGCTCTCGCAGGTTGGCCGCGGTCGAGCGCAGTTGCGCGAGCGCGAGCGCGCGCCGGTACAGCGCAGCGAGCGCGCCGCACGCCAGATCGAGCACGGCGCGGTCGCGTTCGCTGAAATCGCGCCCTTTGCGGTTGAACACGAAGCTCACCAGCCAGCGCGCGTCGACGTACAGCGGCAGCGCCAGCGCGTGGTCGAGGCCGACGCGCCGGTAGTACTCGTCGTACAAGGCCGTATTGCGGAAGCGTGTGAACGGCACGGAGTCGCTGATACGCCAGGCGACGCGGCCGCCGTCGTACCCGTGGAAGCGCACCAGCGGGTGCTCCCGGAAATGGCGGTCGAACGCGGCGCGGTCGCGGGCGTCGATCCGGCAGCCGGGCGTGGACACCACCGCGCGACGGCCGCTGGACAGATCGCAGATCGATAGCGTCGTCAGTTCCGAGGCGACCAGTTCCGGCAGCAACTCGACACCGGCACGCGCGAACGTCGCGACGTCATCCGCGGCCTGCGCGATCGACTGCACTGCCTGCAACGCCGACCGGTAATCGCTCGAGCGCAACCGGATCATCCCGGCCCTCCATCGGCCCGCCCGCCTACGCAATCCTGCCCATGGCGGGACCGCGAGCGAGCGCCTAACAGTATAGGCACCGCAAACCGATCGACAAGGAGGCGGCGATGAAGGCGAGCAGCACGGCATGGATCAGGGGCATTGGACTGGCAGCGGCGTTCGCACTGAGCAGCGGCGCGGTGGCCGCCGGACCGCTGGATGGCCGCAGCTTTCAGGGTGTCTTTCTCGAGCGCGGCAAGACCTCGGGCGATGCGGACACGTTGATCTTCAAGGACGGGCGCTTTCGATCCACCGCGTGCGACAAGTACGGCTACTCGGATGCACCGTATCGCGCGACGGTGCAGGGCGACGCGGTGCACTTCGAAACCGAAACCGAAAGTGCACGCTACGGCAAGCTGGTCTGGAAGGGCGTGGTGCGCGACGGCAAGTTGGACGCGACGGCCACCGCCATCCGCGGCGGCAAGGCACCCGTCGAAAACTGGGTCGTCGCCGGAGAAAGCAAATGAGCGTGCTGGCCGACACGCAGGTGACCTGCATGCTGCCCGTCAAGGACCTTGCACGGGCGCGCACTTTCTACGAACAGCGGCTGCGGCTCAAGCCGCTCGGCGCCAAGCCCGACGGCAAGTTCGTCTATCGCGTCGGCGGCACCGAACTGGCGCTGTTTCCGAAGCCGGAAGGAACGAAGGCCGAGCACACCGCGATCAGTTTCAAGGTCGGCGACATCGCCAAGGCCATCACCGAGCTGAAGGGCCGCGGCGTCGTCTTCGACGACTATGACCTGCCGGGCTTCAAGACCGTCGAGCACGTGTGCGTGCTCGGTTCCGAAAAGGCGGCCTGGTTCCGCGACCCGGAGGGCAACATCCTGTGCCTGCATGAAGACCTCGCCTGAGGCCGTCTACCACGACGGCATGCGGCGGCTGCAAGACCGCTTCGACACGCGGCGGCTCGCCGATCGCCTCGACGCGCGGCTCAGCCGCGCCGAGTTCACCGACGAGGACCGCGCCTTCATCGAAGGCCGCACGATGTTCTTTCTCGCGACTGCCGACGCGCAGGGCCGGCCCGACTGCTCGTACAAGGGCGGCGCGGCGGGGTTCGTGCGCGTGATCGACCGCGACTCGCTGGCGTTTCCGAACTACGACGGCAACGGCATGTTCCGCAGTCTCGGCAACGTACTGATCAACCCGGCGGTCGCGCTGCTGTTCGTGGACTTCGAGGAGCCGCGCCGACTGCGTGTCAACGGCAGCGCGCACGTGCAACCCGACGATCCGCTGCTCGCGAGCTTCGCGGGCGCGCAACTGGTCGTGCGTGTCCGTGCGACGCGGATCTTTCCGAACTGCCCGCGCTACATCCACCGGATGGCGCTGGTCGAAGCTTCGCCCTACGTGCCGCGCGCCGGCCACGCACCGCCGGTACCGGCGTGGAAACGCATCGACACGTTCCGCGCTGTGCTGCCGCGCGACGATCCGGCGCGCGATCCCTGACCGCAAGGAGGACCCGATGAACGACATGCATGCACAGGCGCAAGCCGCCAGGGCCGAATGGAAGAACTTTGCCCGTCCCGACGAGGTGCGCGAATTTCCGAAGGGCCGGCTCGAACTGATCAAGGTCGGCGGCGCGATCATCGGTCGCGCAGTTTTCGAGCCGGGATGGCGCTGGGCGACGTCGGTGCAGCCGATCGCGCAGACGAGGAGCTGCGAGGCGCCACACTTCCAGTATCACGTCTCCGGCGTACTGCGCATCCGCATGGACGACGGCACCGAGTTCGACTGCAAGCCCGGTGACGTTTCTCTGCTGCCCTCAGGTCACGACGCCTGGGTCGTCGGCGACGAACCGGCGGTGGTCGTCGACTTTCAGGGCATGATCGACTACGCGAAGTCGCGCTGATCCGCGCGCGCGGATCGCAGTGCGTTCACGGCTGCGCGCCCGGCGCGCAGCCGTGACTCGGTTTGCCTGCCGCGATGCCACGGCTATAATGCGCGCCCGCTTCATACAAAAGCGCGTGGGGGGTATAGCTCAGCTGGGAGAGCGCTTGCATGGCATGCAAGAGGTCAGCGGTTCGATCCCGCTTACCTCCACCACCGATTGACTTCCCCGCAGTCAGTCCCCTTCGTCTAGAGGCCTAGGACACCGCCCTTTCACGGCGATAACAGGGGTTCGAATCCCCTAGGGGACGCCAGACACGAACGCCCGCCTCGCGCGGGCGTTCGCCTTTGGCATTGCGGCAAGTCGCCGCGGCGGCGCGCGGTGGCATGTCGTGATGTCGTGAACTACCCCGCGCTGGGCGCGTCGGTGCGTGGGGCGCGTCCAAGCGCGCCGATCGCCGCACGCACGGACGCGCGCAACCGCCGCACGATCGGTGCCGGATTTCGCAATGTGCGCTGGGCTGACGTCGATCGCCGTGGCCGGAATGCCTCACAATCCGCACTTCGCGTGCGTCACGTTCTGCCCGCCATACGCCTCTCGATGCGCTTCGCTTCAAAGGACCTTCGCGTGAAACGATTCCTTGCCTGGCTCCCGGTCGTCACCGCCGCGATCTTTGCGCTCGCCGCTTGTGGCGGCGGCAACGGCGATCCCGCTCCGGCGCCGACCGGTGTTGCCGTAACGCCGGGCGATGGCAGCGTGAAGGTTACCTGGAATGCGGAGCCCGGCGTCGAGTACTGGATCTTCCACGCCCCGGGAACGAACATCACGACGGACAATTGGGCTTCGCTGCCGGGCGCGCGCGTGGTCCGCGAGGCGACCTCGCCGCAGACGATCGGCGGACTCCTCAACGGCACCACTTACGCGTTCACGATCAATGGGCGCACCGGCGGCGGTCCCGGCGGTCCGGGAACGCCGGCCGTCACCGCGACGCCGCGTCCGGCGGGCGCGAGCTGGAGCGTCGGCGCTTCGCTCGGCGCGAACGACCTGCGCGGCGTGGGCTTTGGGCTGAAGTTCGTCGCGGTCGGAACCCAGGGCGTTGCCTTTTCAAGCGCGGACGGCGTCACATGGACGCCTTCGACGACGGGCACGACCAATGCGCTGAATCGCGTGATCTTCACCGCGGCCGGTTATGTCGCCGTCGGCGATGGCGGGACGATCGTCACCAGCACGGATCTCGCGACGTGGACCGCGCGCACCAGCGGCACGACCAACGCGCTCAATGGCATCGCTTTCAACGGCATCAACACGTACGTTGCCGTCGGCGCCGCCGGAACGATCCTCACGAGCACGGATGCCGCGGTGACCTGGACCGCGGCAAACTCGGGCACCACCGCCACGCTGTACGGTGTGGCGTTCGTTGCGGGCAAGTTCGTCGCGGTTGGCGCCGGCGGCACGCTGCTGACGAGTGCCGACGGCATCACCTGGACGGCGGTCGCGTCGCAGACCGCGCAGGACCTGCGTGCGCTCGTTTCCGGGACATCGACGATCGTTGCCGTCGGTGCGGCCGGTACCGTGCTTACGAGTCCGGATGGCACGACGTGGACCGCGCAGGCCGCGCTCGGCACCGCCGATCTGGCGGCGGTCGCATTCGGCTCGCAGTTCGTGGCTGTGGGTAGCGGCGGCGCGATCTTCACCAGCGCGGACGGCGTCGCGTGGAACGCGCAGTCCTCCGGAACGACGAACGCGTTGAATTCGGTCGCGGCCGGAAACCTCGGATTCGTCGCGGTCGGCGCCGCGGGAACGAACCTGACCGCGTACTAGCTCGGACATTTCACGAGGTCGCCGCCGTATGCGTGAATCGCTCTGCTTCGACCGGCACGGGCGGCGCGCTGGCCGCGATCCGGTTCGGATCGTCGGGCGACGCGGGACTGCGCGGCGGCTGCGCGGTCATCTGGCGTTCGAGTGGCTGGCGAGTGCCGCTTGGCATTCGACTGCGCCGCTGTCGCGCATTGGCTTGGGCCGCCGCTGCGCGGTTTCACGCGGGCTGCGCTGGCATGAGCCTACGCTGCAGCTTCGCTGTTTGCCGCGCGCATCGGCTCGCGCAACTCCCGCGCCCCTCGTGAGGGTTCCGGATTAGCGCGGACCCCGCGCGACGCGAACGGTCTGCGCGTTGCGGACGGCCGCGATTTCGTGCGCCGGCGACTGGCCGAGGCTCGCGATGACGTGAGGCACCCGCTCGCGATCGCACGCAGGTCGTCGTCCCGAGCGGACGCGAGGAATCTCGGCGGCGCGATGGGCCGGGACTCCTCGCGCCGACCCAGGGCCAGGGCGAGCAACGACGTGCGGTGCCGGCTCGGCCTCAGAACTCGCGCGAGTTCGCGCCGACGGGCCGGTCGGCAGGTTCATTGGCCTTCGCAACTCTCAATAGAATGCTGGCCATGGCCGCGCCGTTCGTACATCTTCGCCTGCACTCGGAGTTTTCGATCGTCGACGGCATCGTCCGCATCGACGAGGCGGTGAAGAAAGCGGCGGGCGACGGGCAGGGCGCGCTTGCGCTGACCGACAGCGCGAACCTGTTCGGCGCGATCAAGTTCTACACCGCCGCGCGCAAGCGCGGTGTGAAGCCGATCATCGGCTGCGACGTCTGGATCAGCAACGACGCCGAACGCGACAACCCTTATCGGCTGCTGCTGCTCGTGCAGGACCGCCGCGGCTACGCGAACCTGTGCGAGCTGATCAGCCGTGCATGGCTGACGAACCAGCATCGCGGCCGCGCCGAGCTGCGCACCGAGTGGTTCGAGGACGGCGCCGCCGACGGGCTCATCGCGCTGTCCGGTGCGGCGCAGGGCGAAGTCGGCACGCTGCTGCTCGCCGGCCGCGGCGAGGCGGCCGCGCAGGCGGCCCAGCGGCTCGCGGCGCTGTTTCCGCGGCGGTTCTATCTGGAGATCCAGCGCGCCGGGCGCGCGCACGACGAAGCTCACTGCAAGGCCGCGCTCGCGCTCGCGGTGCGGCTCGCACTGCCGGTCGTGGCCACGCATCCGGTGCAGTTCGTCGAGCCCGACGAGTTCCGCGCACACGAGGCACGTGTGTGCATCGCCGAGGGTTACACGCTGACCGATTCGCGGCGGCCGCGCACGTTTACGCCCGATCAGTACTTCAAGACGCGCGCGGAAATGGGCGCGCTGTTCGCCGACGTGCCGGCCGCGCTCGCCAACTCGGTCGAGATCGCGCGCCGCTGCAATCTGACGCTGGAGCTGGGCAAGCCGCGGCTGCCGGACTATCCGACGCCGGAGGGCGTCACACTCGACGAACACTGCCGCGAGCTGGCTCGCCAGGGTCTGGAAAAGCGGCTCGCAGCGCTGTATCCGGACGCGGCGGCGCGCCAGGCGCAGCGGCCGAGGTACGCGGCGCGGCTCGACCAGGAGCTGGCGATCATCGCGAAGATGGGCTTCTCGGGCTACTTCCTGATCGTCGCCGACTTCATCAACTGGGCCAAGGGCAACGGCATTCCGGTCGGCCCGGGGCGCGGCTCGGGCGCGGGTTCGCTGGTCGCGTATTCGCTCGGGATCACCGACCTCGATCCGCTGCGCTACGACCTGCTGTTCGAGCGCTTCCTGAATCCGGAGCGCGTGTCGATGCCGGACTTCGACATCGACTTCTGCCAGGACCAGCGCGACCGCGTGATCGACTACGTCAAGCGCAAGTACGGCGCACACGCGGTCGCCCAGATCGCGACCTTCGGCACGCTTGGCGCGAAGGCCGTCGTGCGCGACGCGGGGCGCGTGCTCGACCTGCCGTACACGAAGTGCGACCAATTGTCGAAGCTGATCCCGCACAACCCGGCCGATCCGTGGACGCTCGACCGCGCGCTGCGCGAGGAGCCCGCGTTCGCCGAGGCGGTGAGCAGCGACGAGGAAGCGACCGAACTGATCGCGCTCGCCAGGCCGCTCGAAGGGTTGACGCGCAACGTCGGCATGCATGCCGGCGGCGTGCTGATCGCGCCGGGCAAGCTCACCGACTTCTGCCCGCTGTACTGCGCGCAGGGCACGGACGCGGTCGTCAGCCAGTTCGACAAGGACGACGTCGAGGCGATCGGTCTGGTGAAGTTCGACTTCCTGGGCCTCACGACGTTGACGATTCTCGATCTGGCGCTCGCCTACGTGAAGCGGCTCGATCCGTCGAGCCGGCTCGCGCTCGAGTCGATCCCGCTCGACGATCCCAAGACCTACGAGATCTTCAAGTCGGCCAACACGACCGCGATCTTCCAGTTCGAATCGCGCGGCATGCGCGATCTTCTGAAGCGCGCCAAACCCGACCGGCTCGAAGACCTGATCGCGTTGAACGCGCTGTACCGCCCGGGTCCGATGGACCTGATCCCCGACTTCATCGACCGCAAGCACGGCCGCCAGCGCGTCGAGTACCTCGATGCGCGGCTGGAGCCGATTCTGGGCGAGACCTACGGGATCATGGTGTATCAGGAGCAGGTCATGCGCATCGCGCAGACGATCGGCGGCTATTCGCTCGGCGGTGCCGATCTGCTGCGGCGTGCGATGGGCAAAAAGAAGCCCGTCGAGATGGCCAAGCAGCGGTCGATCTTCGTCGAGGGCGCGGCGAAAAACGGCGTGCGCGAGAACGTCGCCACCGAGCTGTTCGACCTGATGGAGAAATTCGCGGGTTACGGTTTCAACAAGTCGCACTCCGCGGCATACGCGGTGGTCGCCTGCCAGACCGCGTATCTGAAGGCGCACCACCCGGCCGCCTTCTACGCGGCCAACCTGTCGGCGGTGATGGATGACACCGACAAGGTCAAGGATCTGGTCGAGGACGCGCGGGCCAACGGCATCGCAGTGCTCGCACCCGACATCAATACCGGTCAGTGGCGCTTCGAGCCGGTCGACGCCGCCTCGATCCGCTACGGGCTGGGCGCGATCAAGGGCACCGGGCGCGGCGCGATCGAAGCGATCGTTGCCGCACGTACGGAGGGCGGACCGTTCGCGAGCCTGTTCGATCTCGCCGTACGCGTCGACAAGCATCTGGTCAACCGCCGCGTCGTCGAGGCGCTGGTGCGCGCGGGCGCGTTCGATGCGCTTGACGACGACCGCGCCAAGCTCGCGGCGAGCGTGGGCCGCGCGCTGGAGCAGGCCGAGAAGCTTGCCGCGAGCCGCGGCCAGGCGAGCCTGTTCGGCGGCCCGGCCGATGAAGTGGCTCCCGCGCTGCACTACGTGCCGGCGAGGCGCTGGAGCGAACGCGAGCGGCTCGCCAACGAGAAGCTCGCTCTCGGTTACTACTTCAGCGGTCATCTGTTCCGCGAGTACGAGGCCGAGGCGCGGCGGCTGGCGCCGACGCGGCTGGCGGACATCAAACAGGCGCGCGAGTCGGTGCGGCTGGCGGGCATCATCGTGTCGTCGCGCAGCCAGAACACGCGCCGCGGGCGCATGGGCGTGATCGTGCTCGACGACGCGACCGCCCAGGTCGAGCTGATGGTGTTCGCCGAGCTGTACGACCGCAAGCGCGCGCTGCTGAAGGAGGACGAACTGGTGTTCGTCAACGGACGCGTGCGCTTCGACGAGTTCAACCAGCGGCTTTCGATCTCCGCCGACGACGTGATGGATCTGGCGGAGGCGCGCGCGCGCGCGCAGGCGGCGCTGCGCATCGAGGTCGACGGCGACAGGGGTGGCGGGGCGACCGTCGCGCAACTGCGCAACGTGCTGGCACCGTATCGGGTGAGCAACGGCGAAGCCGCCGGCGGCTGCCGGATCGTCGTCAGCTACAGCAACGACGCGGGCAGCGCGGACATTCCCTTGTCCGATGACTGGCGGGTGCGTCCGGAGGAGGCGCTGCTGGCGGAGCTGAAGTCGCAACTGCGCGTGCGCGCCGCGCGGTTCAGCTACGCCTGAGCGCGTTTGCCCGCCCGGTAGCGGTCCAGCCCGAGGCTCGCGCGCACGTCGCGCGAGGCGAGCCGCCGCTGCAACAACTCGCGGTTCTGCGCCTCGAAGCGGCGGTCGTGCTCGCGGTGCCACAGATGCAGCACGCCGGTGGCGAACGCGCCTTCCTTGCGGCGCACGCCGTGATTGAGCAGCCGCACCGCGAGATCCGAATCCTCGAAGCCCCAGCCCTCGAACTGCTCGTCGAAGCCGTTGACCGCGCGGAAGTCGGCCGCCCAAACGCCGAGGTTGCAGGTGCGCACGCGCTGCCAGCGCGCAGCCCCCAGCTTGCGCAGCGGCCCGAGCGGCCATGCGGCGAGCGGCAGCGTGCGGTTGATTTCGCCGCACGCGCGCGCGTCGCGCCATTGCCGTTCGGTCCAGGCGTGGATCGCAAGCTGCTGCGCAAGGACACGCTGTGTAAGAGCTTCGGACAGCAGGATCCGGTTGCCGGCGACCAGCCACCCGGGTTCGGCGAGCCGCCGATGCTGCGCGATCCAGTCGGGCCGCGGGATGCAGTCGCCGTCGAGAAAGATCAGGTACTCGCCGCTTGCCACGGCCGCGGCGCGGTTACGCGCCGCGCCCGCGCGAAATCCGCGATCCTCCTGCCAGACGTGGCGCACGGGTATCGGTGCGCCGGCCGCCAGCGCTGCGACGAGCTGCCGGGTGTCGTCGCGCGAACCGTCGTCGGCGACCAGCACCTCGAAGCCGCGGTCGGTCTGCGCGAACAGCCCGGTCAGCGCCGCGCGCAGCGCATCGGGCCGGTTGTAGGTGGTCACGATGACCGAAATCAGCACAGCCGCCTCAATCGACGTCATCGCGCGGCGCGCCGCGGCGCGCTTCGGCCGCCAGCATGGCCTTCACGTAGCGGTAGTACGAGCCCTCGGCGTTCGAGATCGCGAGCAGGAAGCCGCGCCGACCGTCGAGAAAGCCGAGCTTGAAGACATAGGTGCGCAGGAAGGCGGCGAGCCCGTGGGCGATCGCACTCGCCAGGCCGGGTGCCGCGCCGCGCGCGGCGAGCGCTGCCGCCGAGTCGCTCGAGTAGCGGTTCATCTTCGCGATCACCTCGTCCATCGTGCGGAAGCTGTGGTGCACGAGCGGCTCGCGCAGGCGTCCGACGGGTCGATCGGTAAGCAGCGACTCGTGCACCGGCGCGTCGGAGAAGCGCGCCGCCCCGCGCCTGAACAGCCGGCGTACGTAGTCGGGGTGCCAGCCGCCGTGACGCATGAAGCGCCCGCAGTAGGTCGAAAGCCGCGGCATCGCGTAGACGTCGAAACGCGGCTGCGCGAGCGTGCGTTCGATCTCGGCGCGCAGCGCGGGCGTGACGCGCTCGTCGGCATCGATCGAAAGAACCCACTCGCCGGTGCAGGCGTCGAGCGCGCGGTTCTTCTGCGCGCCGAAGCCCGGCCAGTCCGGGGTCTCGATGACACGCGCGCCGCGTTCGCGTGCGATCGTGGCGCTGCGGTCGCTGCTCGCATGATCGACGACGACGACCTCGTCGGCGAACGCCACACTCGCCAGGCACGCGGGCAGGTTGCGTTCCTCGTTGCGCGCGATGATCGCGACTGATAGACGCGGGCGCATGATGGGCTCAGAAGCTGTGAGTCTTTCTGCTGCGCGGTCCGCTGGCGTCGTTGCGCGGTGCTCGGACCTCGCGTATCCGGTGGATATGTCTCGGCCCTGCGCTGCGTGTGCCTGGCCAGCAGCCCGCTCGCGACGAAATCTTCACAGTTTCTCAGTCCTGGCGCCGGGCGAGCAGCGTGCCGGCGAGCAGCGCATACGCGTGCCCCTCGGTGAAGTCGCGCAGCAGCGAATTGAAGGTCGAGCCGAAGGCCATCGCGACCAGCAGCCCGATCGCCAGGTCGCGCCAGGCCGGATCCAGTTCACGCGCGCGACGGCCGTGCGCAACGAGCAGCCAGACGAAAGCGCCAACGCCCAGCAGTCCGAGTTGCACGGCGAGTTCGGAAAACTCGCCGTGCAGGTTGCTGGTCGTCAATTCACCGACCGCAGTGTGCGCGCGCGGCAGCCGGGCGTGTTCGACCGGCACGCTGCCGCTGCCGTGACCCCAGATCGGCGAAGCAAGCCAGATCCGGCCGGCGGCGCGCAGGAATTCGTAACGGGCGCCGAACGAAGTCACCGCACCCGTCTGCCGGTACTGCTCCACCTCGGCGAACGTGAATCTGAGCCTCTGCACGAACGTGTCCGACGACAGGGCGAGCGCGCCGAGCACCGCGACCCCGATCAGCGCGGCCGCCAGCGCGCGCCGCCAACCGGCGAGCAGCGCCGCCCATGTCAGCAGCAGCACCAGCAGCAGCAGGTAGCCCGTGCGGCCGATCAGCAGCCACAGCACGTGCGCGGCGGCGGCCACGGCGCCGGCGCTCAACAGCGCGCGCAGTGCGGGCAGGCGCGCCCAGCGCGCGCCGCTGAGCGCGAAGAAGAACAGCAGCGCCGACACCCAGCTCTCGGTGATGTGGTTCTTGAACGCCACCGCGTTGCCGACACCGCCGCGCTCGGCCTGCGGCAGCGCGCCGATGTGGATCAGCAGCGCCGCGACGAAAACGACCGCGCCGCCGGCGGCGAACGCGACGAGCACGGCAAGTTGCCAGCGGCGCTCGCCCATCACGCCGAGCAGCATCGCGAGCAGCACCAGCTTGCGGTACTTCAGCACGAGGTCCCACGCCTCGGCAGCGCTGGCGCTGCTCCATGCGACGCCGGCGACGAACAGCGCGAACAACGCCAGCGCGGCGCGCGCGACCGGATCGCGCCACACGCGGCGCGCGCGCTCGGCGAGTTTCGGACTGGCGATCCACAGCAGTACGAACAGCGCGAACGCCGCGTTCGCACCGGCCGTCGAAAACGGCAGCACGAATGCGGCGAGCACGGCCGCCGAGCGGGTCGCGCGGTCGCTCCACACGGCCCACCGGGCCGCGCCGCCCGCAAGCGGCGCGCTGCTCACGCCGGGACTCCGGCAGCGCGCCCGAGGCGCGCCCGCACGCGCTGCCACACCGCATCGAAGTCGGGCCAGCCGTCGGAACCGCCCACCACGTCTGCGTCTGGCGTCCAAGGCCGCGTGCGTTTCGGCTCCGTCACGCCGAAGATCGCGACCAGCGGTGCGCCGACCGCAGCGGCGACGTGGCTCGGACCGCTGTCGTTGGCTACGACGAGCTGCGCGCCGTGCAGCAGCGCCGCGAAAGTCGCCACATCGGTCTCCGGCAGGATGGTGGCTGCCGGCAGCGCCGCGGCGACAACGGCGCGCTCGCCCGGCCCTGGACAGGCGACCACGCGCACGCCGTGCGCACGGAGTTCGGCGCCCAGCTTCGCAAACTCGGGCCATGCTTTCGGTCGACCGCGATGCAGTCCGACCGCAGCGGGACACAGCATCGTGTACGGACCGGCGATGCCGGCGCCCAGAAGCAGTTCTCGCGCGCGCGCGTGTGCGCGTGCGCCGAGCTTCAGGTCCAGCTTCGGCGGCACGGGTGAGTCGCTTGCGACGAACCGGCGCGCCAGTTCGAAGTAGTACTCAACCGTGTGCATGTCGCGCGTCCACGCCGCGGGCAAGCCGATCGGTTGCGCCAGCAGCCAGCCGCGCGCTTCGGTCAAGAATCCGGCGCACGCGAAACCGGCAAGGCGGAACGCGAGCGCGCTGCCGAACGAGTTCGTGAACAGCACCGCCCGCTCGCCATGCCGAGCGATGCGTGCCGCCCGCATGGCGTCGATCCGTTCGATCCACGACCCGCGCGGCGCCAGCACGGACCAGCCGTAGGCCTCGAAAAGCGCCGTGGCCCATGGCCGGCCGACCAGCGCGAGCGCATGACCGCTGCGCGCGAGCAGATCGAGCGCGGGCAGGCACATGCAGGCATCGCCGAGATGATTCGGCAGGCGGACGAAGAGCGTCGACATCGAAGCAAGGTGCTGCCGGAGCGGCTCAGCGGGTATTCTGTGGATCGCCACCGGCACGGCGCGGCGCGAACGCCGGCGCGCCGCGCTTGCGACGGGGCCGGGGGACAGCGCGCCGAGCGCCCGGTACGCGAGTCATTTCCGTCACGCTCAGTAAACTAGCCTTCGGCCGACGAGACGCGCGATTGTATCCGGCCGCATTTACGCATCCACCATGCGCTCCCAAGACTCATCGATTCGGCGCGAGCCGTGCCCAGCGGGCCGCGC
Source organism: Burkholderiales bacterium (assembly GCA_037442465.1). Lineage (GTDB taxonomy): Bacteria > Pseudomonadota > Gammaproteobacteria > Burkholderiales > Burkholderiaceae_F > DSNY01. The sequence goes on along the minus strand of JBBIQI010000016.1, from coordinate 14,317 downwards.
GCGGGCGGAGCGGACGCTCGATGGCCGCTAGCCACGCCGCGGCAGCGCGGCCGAGCCTTGCGCGCGATCCGATCTTTCGCCGGATGCTGCGGCTGGTGCTCGCGCACAAGCCCGCGCTGGCCGTGGCCGTCGCCGCGATGCTGGCGACCGCGCTCACCGAGCCGTTGATCGCGCGCATGACCGGGCTGTTGCTCGACCAGGGTTTCTATCGGCGCGATGCCGCCGCCGGTATCTGGGTGCCGGCCGGCTTCGTCGGCGTGTTCGTGCTGCGTGGACTGGCGAGCTTCGCCAGCACGTACTTGCTGAATCGCGTTTCGCAAGGCGTGCTGGTCGAGCTGCGCGGCCAGATGTTCGCGCGTCTGCTGCGCTGGCCGCAGACCACGCTGGAGAACACGCCGTCCGGAAGCGTGATCGCGAAGTTCGTCAACGAGGCCACCAACGCATTGAATCTGGCGGCGGAGGTGATGACCACGGCCGTGCGCGACTCGCTGACGGTGCTCGCACTGCTCGTGGTGCTGCTCTATTACAACTGGCAGTTGACGCTGGTGACGCTCGCGGTGGCGCCGCCGATCGCGCTGGTGCTGCGCGCGTTTGCGCGCCGGCTGCGGCGGCTCAACCTCGAAAACCAGCAAATGGTCGGCGTGATGACGCGCGCCGTGCAGGAGGCGCACGAGGGCGGCCGCGTGATCAAGGTCTACGACGGCTACGCGTACGAGAGCGAACGCTTCGCGGCGATCAACGCGCGGCTGCGCCGGTTCGCGATGCGGATGCAGGTCGGCTACTCGGGGGCGACCCCGGTGACGCAGGTGATCGCCGCGATCGGCATCGCGTTCGTGATCGGCGTGGCGTTGTGGCAGGCCCGCGGCGCGCAGTTGTCGGCCGGCGACTTCATCACGTTTCTGACCGCCGCGCTGCTGTTGTTGCCGCCGCTGCGGCATCTGGCGGGCTTGAACGGGCCGCTGGCGCGCATGCTCGCCGCCGGCGAAAGCGTCTTTGCGCTGATCGACTCGAACGAGGAGGCCGACACCGGCACGCGCACGATCGAGCGTGCGCGCGGCGCGATCGCGTTCCGCGGCGTGTCGTTTCGCTATCCCGGCGCCGGGCAAGCCGCGCTCGACGATGTTTCCATGGAGGTCGCGCCGGGCGAAATGATCGCGCTCGTCGGCCCGTCCGGTGCGGGCAAGACGACGCTGATCAACCTGATCCCGCGCTTCGTCGAGCCGACCGCGGGCGAGATCCTGCTCGACGGCGTCCCGACGCGCGAGCTGCGGCTGGCGAGCCTGCGCGCGCAGATCGCGCTGGTGTCGCAGGACACGGTGCTGTTCGACGACACGATCGCCGCCAACATCGCCTACGGCGCGCAGCGCGGGGCTGGGCTAGAGCGCGTCCGCGCCGCGGCCGAGGCGGCGTACCTGCTGCCGTTCATCGAATCGCTGCCGCAGGGCTTCGACACGCCGATCGGCGAAAACGCGGTCAAGTTGTCGGGCGGGCAGCGCCAGCGGCTGTCGATCGCGCGCGCGCTGCTGAAGGACGCGCCGATCCTGCTGCTCGACGAGGCGACCTCGGCGCTCGACTCGGAATCGGAGCGCTACATCCAGGCGTCGCTCGAGCGCCTGATGCGGGGTCGCACGACTTTCGTCGTCGCGCACCGGTTGTCGACGATCGAGCGCGCCGACCGCATCGTCGTGCTCGAGGCCGGACGCATCGTCGAGACCGGCCGCCACGCCGAACTGCTCGCGCGCGGCGGGCTGTACGCTCACCTGTATCACATCCAGTTTTCTCATGCCAAGGAGGCCGTCGCATGAGCGCCGCAACGAACACGCAGCCGATCAGCCGTTATCCGGTTCCCGAACTGAAGGATCTGCCGGAGGACATCCGCGCGCGCATTCTCGCCGTGCAGGAAAAATCCGGCTTCATCCCGAACGTGTTCCTGACGCTCGCGCACCGGCCCGAAGAGTTCCGCGCCTTCTTCGCGTACCACGATGCGCTGATGGAGAAACAAAGCGGACTGACCAAGGCCGAGCGCGAGATGATCGTCGTGGCCACCAGCGGCGCCAACCAGTGTCAGTACTGCGTCGTCGCGCACGGCGCGATCCTGCGCGTGCGCGCCAAGAACCCGCTGATCGCCGACCAGGTCGCGATCAACTACCGCAAGGCCGATATCACGCCGCGGCAGCGCGCGATGCTCGACTTCGCGCTGAAGGTCGCGCAGAACTCGGCGGCGATTGCGGAGGCGGACTTCGAGGCGCTGCGCGCGCACGGCTTTACCGACGAGGACATCTGGGACATCGGCGCGATCGCGGCGTTCTTCGCGCTGAGCAACCGCATGGCCAACATGATCGGCATGCGGCCGAACGACGAGTTCTATTCTCTCGGCCGCGTGCCGCCGCCGTCGAAGTGACGGCGTTGCCGCTTCGAGGCTGATCGCCCGGCGCGGCGGCGCTGGGCGCGACGTGCGCCGCTTGCCCGATGTGCGCGCGCGGCAGCAGCGCCGCGACAGACGGCCGCCGTATCCGGCGGCGGGTCGACCTATGGCCGGTAAGATTCGGCTTCGCTCACGCAAGGCACCGGTACACACGAGTCGCCGCGACGCCCGACCGGCCTACAGTCTCGCCGCTGGCGAGAAATCTCCGGTGCTTCGCATCGTCGGGATCCCTCGTTGCGCTCGGGACGACAGCACGGGTCGAGCGGATTGCCCGCGGGGATAGCCAAGCGGCACAGGCCACGACACTTTCGCTTCAAGGTCAGTTCATAGAGTCATGAAGATCACCGTCATCGGCACCGGCTACGTCGGCCTCGTCACCGGCGCGTGCCTCGCGGACGTCGGCAACGACGTGCTCTGCATCGACGTCGACGAGAAGAAAATCGCCCGGCTGCGCGCAGGCGAGATTCCGATTCACGAGCCGGGGCTGGACGCCGTCGTTGCGCGCGGCGTGGCGGCGAAGCGGCTGTCGTTTTCGACGAGCTACGACGAGGCGGTGGCGCATGCGCCGCTGATTTTCATCGCGGTCGGCACGCCGTCCGGCGAGGACGGCTCGGCCGATCTGTCGCACGTGATCGCGTGCGCGCGCGAGCTGGGCCGCCGCATCGCGCGCGACACGGTGGTGGTCGTCAAGTCGACCGTGCCGGTCGGCACCAACGACCGCGTGCGTGCCACGCTGAACGAGGAGCTCGCGCGGCGCGGCGTGGGTTTAAAGGTGTCGACCGCGTCGAATCCGGAGTTCTTGAAAGAGGGTTTCGCGGTCGACGACTTCATGCGGCCGGATCGCATCATCGTCGGCGTCGACGATCCGCACGCGGCCGACGTGTTGCGCGCGCTGTACGCGCCATTTAACCGCAATCGCGACCGGCTGCAGATCATGGACGTGCGTTCGGCCGAGTTCACCAAGTACGCGGCCAACGCGATGCTGGCGGTGCGCATCTCGTTCATGAACGAGATGGCGAACCTGGCCGACCGGCTCGGCGCGGACATCGAGCACGTGCGGCACGGCATCGGTTCGGATCCGCGCATCGGCCCGCACTTCCTGTACGCGGGCGTGGGTTTCGGTGGCTCCTGCTTCCCCAAGGACCTGCGGGCGCTGATCCATACCGCCGAGGAAGCGGGCGAGCCGGCCGAGATCCTGCGCGCCGCCACGCGCGCGAACCTGCGTCAGCGCGGCATCCTGGTCGACAAGATGCTGCGCTTCTTCGATGGCCGACTCGCGGGCCGGACGATCGCGCTCTGGGGGCTGGCCTTTAAGGCCAACACCGACGACATGCGCGAGGCGGCGAGCCTGACGATCATCGAGGGGCTGACGCGGGCGGGCGCGCAAGTGCGTGCGTACGACCCGGTCGCGATGGACAACGCGCGGACGCTCCTGCGCGGCAACGGCGCGGTCGAATTCGCTGCCTCGGCGCGGGCGGCCGCCGATGGCGCCGACGCGCTCGCCGTCGTCACCGAATGGCTCGAGTTCCGCAGCCCGGATTTCGATTGGCTGGCGCAGACGCTGAGGTCGAAGGCGGTGTTCGACGGCCGCAATCTGTACGACCCGGCGACGGTGCGCGCCGCAGGTCTCGCGTACTACGGCATCGGCCGCGGCGGAGCCTGAAGTGAAACTCGTCACCGGAGTGGCGGGCTTCATCGGGTTTCACGTCGCCCGCGCGCTGCGCGCGCGCGGCGATACGGTGCTCGGCATCGACAGCCTGAACGACTACTACGATCCGAAGCTCAAACAGGCGCGCCTGGATCAGTTCGCCGGCGACTCCGGCTTCGTCTTCGAGCGGCTCGACCTCGCCGATCGCGAGGCCACGTTGGCGCTGTTTGCGCGGTACCGGATCGAGGCGGTCGTGCATCTGGCGGCGCAGGCGGGCGTGCGCTATTCGCTGATGCATCCGCACGCGTACGTCGAGGCCAACGTGGCGGGCTTCCTGAATCTGCTCGAGGCGCTGCGCGCGCATCCGGTGCGCCACGCGGTCTATGCGTCGACCTCGAGCGTCTACGGCGCCAATACCAAGCAGCCGTTTTCCACCGAGGACCGCGTCGACCGTCCGATCAGCCTGTACGCGGCGACCAAGCGCGCCAACGAGCTGATGGCCTACGTCTACGCACTGCAGTTCGGCGTGCCGTTGACCGGACTGCGTTTCTTCACGGTCTACGGGCCCTGGGGCCGGCCGGACATGGCGGCTTTCAAGTTCACGCGAGCGATCCTCGCCGGCGAGCCGATCGACGTCTACAACCACGGCGACATGGCGCGCGATTTCACCTACATCGACGACATCGCGGACGGTGTGCTGCGCGTGCTCGACCGGCTGCCGGCGCGCGACGCCGACGGCGTGCAGCACCGCGTCTACAACATCGGCAATCATCGCCCCGAGCCGCTGCTGCACTTCATCGAGGTGCTCGCACGCGCGATCGGCCGCGCGCCGCAGATGCGCATGCTGCCGATGCAGCCGGGCGACGTGAAGTCAACCTGGGCCGACATCGAGGATTTGCGGCGCGACTATGGCTGGGCGCCGACCACGCCGATCGAGGTCGGCCTGCCGCGATTCGTCGCCTGGTATCGCGCGCACTACGCGGTCTGAACCCGTACCCGGTCGGACTTGACCGATCGCACGCGTCGGACGAGGCGTTGTGGTTGAATTCCGGCCATGACCCTGACCGAACTGAAGTACATCGTCGCCGTTGCGCGCGAGCGCCATTTCGGGCGCGCGGCGGAGACCTGCTTCGTGAGCCAGCCGACGCTGTCGGTGGCGATCAAGAAGCTGGAAGACGAGCTCGGCGTCCTGATCTTCGAACGCCGCAGCAACGAAGTGACGCTCACCCCGGCCGGCGAACGCATCGTCGAGCAGGCGCAGCGCGTACTGGACGAGGCCGCCCGCCTCAAGGAGCTGGCCAAGGCCGGCAAGGATCCGTTGCGCGGCGCGCTGCGCGTGGGCGTCATCTACACGATCGGCCCCTACCTGTTGCCGTTGCTGATCCCGCAACTGTTGCGCGATGCGCCGCAGATGCCGCTGCTGCTGAACGAGAACTTCACGGTCAAGCTGCTCGAGCTGCTGAAGAACGGCGAGATCGATGTGGCGATCCTCGCGCTGCCGTTGCCCGAGTCGGGCGTGCTGATTCAGCCGGTGTACGACGAGCCGTTCGTGATCGCGGTGCCGAAGAACCACCCGTGGACCCGCCGCAAGAGCGTCGCCGCGGACGAGCTGAAGAAGGAGACGATGCTGCTGCTCGGCACCGGCCACTGCTTTCGCGACCAGGTGCTCGAGGTCTGTCCCGAGCTGTCGCGGTTTTCGACCGGCGCCGAGGGCATCCAGAAGACCTTTGAGGGTTCGTCGCTGGAGACGATCCGGCACATGGTGGCATCGGGCCTGGGCATCACGGTGCTGCCCAAGAGCTCGGTACCCGCGAAGCCGCCGCGCGACTCGCTGATCGAGTACGTGCCGTTCAAGCCGCCCGTGCCGCAGCGCCGCGTCGTGCTCGCCTGGCGCAAGAGCTTCACGAGGCCGCAGGCGGTCGAAGCGCTGCGGCGCGCGATCCTGAAGTGCCATTTGCACGGCGTGGACAAGCTCGAGCTGCCGGCCGAGGCCGGATAGGGTCCGGGCTATCGGGGTCTTGATGATTGCCAATTGGCCATTGGCGACTGGCGTCACTACGATTCGATCATCGCGACAAAGGAGAAACACGATGGCAAAGGGCAGAGACAAGTTCGACGAAGGCGGGGCGGGCGCGCCCCGGATCGACATCGGCATCGCCGACCGTGACCGCGAGAAGATCGCGCAAGGCCTGGCGCGCGTACTGGCCGACACGTTCGCGCTGTACCTGAAGACGCACAACTTTCACTGGAACGTCGAAGGTCCGATGTTCAACACGCTGCACCTGATGTTCATGGAGCAGTACACGGAGCTGTGGAACGCGCTCGACCCGCTCGCCGAGCGCATCCGCGCGCTCGGCTACCCGGCCCCCGGAAGCTTCAAGGCGTACGCCAAGCTCGCTTCGATCGAGGAAACCGATGGCGTGCCCGAGGCGATGCAGATGGTGCGGCTGCTGGTCAAGGGCCACGAGACGGTCGCTCGCACGGTGCGCGACGTCTTTGCCGTGGCGGAAAAAGGCGGCGACGAAGCCACGGTCGACCTGCTCACCCAGCGCCTGCAGGTGCATGAAAAAACGGCGTGGATGCTGCGCAGCCTACTCAAGTAGGCATGCGCAGCATGCAGTCCGCGCCCATTTTTGGGCGAAGGCTGGCTTCGGCGGCGCCGAAGTCAAGCCGCGCAACGCCGGCCGGAGACAAATACCGCCTGGATGCTCAGAAGTCTGTTGAAGTAGTCCTGCGCGCGAGCCCGTGCGAGCCCGAATCCGGCAAGCAGACTGCGTCGTCGTTCCGAGCCGACGCCCGCGGTCATTCCGTGCCGATGGACTCCGTCGTTCCGAGCCGATGATCTCCGTCACTCCGAGCCGATGATCTCCGTCATTCCGAGCCGAAGGCGAGGAATCTCGCCCGCTCTCAACGCTGAGATCCCTCGCTTCGCTCGGGATGACAAGCGGTCGCTCGGGATGACAAGCCCTAGCTTGGGATGACAAGCCGCTCGGGATGGTAAGCGGGCGCGCGACGCTGAGATGCCTCGCGTGGCTCGGGCTCACACGGGGCTGCTCGGGATGACAGGGACTTCTCGGGATGACA